>NZ_JACXXJ020000003.1:664521-974043 GCF_014926405.1 Agrobacterium vitis | reverse complement strand
GGTGATACGGCCTGTTATAGCTCCAGTCGTGACCATGCAAAGTTCGGCAAGATCGCTTGGTCGCAACCGGTAGGGTGGGGATTGATGCCGAAGATGGGTGAGAACATCGACTTCGCCGATGCCGATATCGAATGCCACCAGCACCTCCTCCAGGGAGGCCTGGTCCAGGAGGTAAAGATGCCGAAGCCTCATGGCAATCGCGATGGGACTGCTGTCTTCCCCCGGGAAATCCTCTTCCCACTGACTAATAAGGTCCGAAAATAATCCTTCGGCTTGTGGCATTGCGCTTCACTTTTATCTCATGGCTAAAACACGTCATTTTGTGACGTCCTAAACTTCTTAATGTTTTCGGGCGCTTCACGCAATGCGCCATAAGAACGCGACCCCTCCAAACATTTTCAATTGACGAAAGTTATCTTAGTGCTAAGATACTTCTAAGGAATATGGAGGAGATATTCGATGGTTTCGAGTTCGGCGAAGCTGCATGATCCGGAGGAGGGATCAGCAGCAAATTTTCCTGATATTGATAATTTGAAGATCGCGTTTGGCCAGCTTCCATCTGGCGTTGTCATCGTGACGAGCCAGGGTTGTGGCGGTGAAATGGTTGGTGCAACTGTGAGCAGTTTCACCTCTTTGTCATTCACACCCCCTCTCGTCATGCTTGGTTTGGCGCAAAGTTCCACAACGCTGTCTGCCATCCTCGACCATGGGCATTTCGCGGTCCATGTCGTTGCTGAGCCGCAGCAGGATATTGCTATGCGCTTTGCGTCCAGCCGCGCAGACAAGTTCAGCGATATCGATTTTAAATTATCGCCATCCGGCGTGCCGATTCTGAGTGAATTCGACACGTGTTTTCACTGTACCCTTGAGCGGGCCCAGTCGGAAGGCGACCATCAACTGTTGATCGGCCGTATTGTCGATGTATCGACAGTAGAGCGGGACACAACACCCGTCGCATGGTTTAATCGGCGTTTTCACATCTGCGAACCGCGGCCAGCCGCCTAGATTTGGCGCCTAAATTTGTCGCCTAGATTTGCTTCAGGAAAAGTGCAGCCAAATTTTCCTGAAAAGACAAACGAAAACAACAGACTTTAGTGCATCGATCCGAACCCGGCTGTCGCCGCGTTTGGAGACATTCGTTCAAAAACATCCGGTACACGATGGTATGGATGGCGTGCTTGCGCCAGTGCCATGGTCGTGCGCACTCGAAAATTCCTGTTTTAAAGTGAGGAAATCCCATGGAAATGAACGCAAAGCAGTTTGACTATGTACTGCCCAATCCACCCATCTCTCCTTATAGCACTGAGGTTGGCCGTGAGATCCGTGCCAAAGCTGCGGCATTGGTGCCGCTGTTGCGTAAACACGCCCAGGAAGGCGAGGAATTGGGTGCCCTGGCGCCTGAAAGCTTGAAAGCCCTCAGCGATATTGGTGCGTTCAAACTTACATTGCCAACGGATTTTGGCGGGCATGCGCTTGGAGCGCGCGATGTGGTTGAGATCGTCACCGAATTTGGCCGAGGCGATGGCGCGGCGGGCTGGATGGCATTTGTCGCCGGCGGCCTTCGCAATATCCTGGCGTTTCCCGATCAGGCTGTGAATGAAATCTTTGCGGATGGGCGTGATTGGGTTGGCCCACTGGCCGCCGGTGCATCTATTTTTGCCACCAAGGTCGGTTCTGCACGGCGGGTCGAGGGCGGCTGGATGGTCAGCGGTTCCTGGCATTTCGGCAGCGGTTGCAAACACGCCAAATGGATTGCCGTTGGTGTCGATTATGAGGTTGCTCCGGGCCATATGGGCCGCGCCATGGCGGTTTTGAAGGCCGAGCAGGTCAAAATCATCGATAACTGGCATGTCATGGGCATGAAGGCTACGTCTTCCAATAGCCTGACGGTGACTGAAGAGCAGTTCGTTCCCGATCACCGTTTTATGGACATGGCCGATTTCCCAATTCGCATGGATGGAACTCGCAAGCGTTTCCAGGGCTTTGCCAGCAAGTTCGATGGCCGTGGTCTGATGATCATGACCAATCTCACCCATATGGCGATTGTGCTGGGGATGGCTCGTGGTGCGCTGGAATCCTACATCGACATGGCGAGAAAGCAGCAGCCCTTCAATCTGCCTTATCCGCGGGTGGCCGAAATGGCATCGACGCAGGTCTGTGCTGCAAAAGCCTATGCGATGATCAAGATGGCGGAAACCACCGCCCTTTGCGCCGCCGATCTTCTGGATCGCCACGCAACGGAAGGACGCGAGGTCTCAGAGGAGCTGGAACAGGCGACGATGATGGAAAACGTCTACGCCGCGCACACCTTGGACAATGCCGTCAGCATCCTGCAACTCAATATTGGCTCCGCAACCGCGCATGAAAGCAATCCGTTCCAACGGTTCGTTCGCGATATCCGGGTGGCAATGCTGCATGGGGCTGTCAGGCTGGAGCCAACAGCCGAGATTTTCGGGCGCCGGATGATGGGGCTTGCGCCATTTTCGATGTTTGCAGGTGGATTGCCTGATCGCGCCGCTTAGCCCGCGACGGATTTGAGCTGTAGGCGGGCTGTGGAGGCGGCCCGTCGACGGTTAACAAGAGGAGGATTTTTTATGCAGTCGAATAAGACGCATGCCCCTGCCAATTTTCGGGCAAATAAAGGTTTCGAATACAGTTTTCAGGCTGCCAAGGTGTTGGGCGCGCTATGGGCAATCGTGCTGCTGGTCGTGGCGGTGCCAAGTATCGGTACCGCCGTCGTCAACGCCCGAATGATCACCGATCTCAATATGGATCGAGCGGTCTTCGGTATGGGCTTTGGCCTTTTCGTGATGATGATGGGCTTTCAGGCCCCTGTCGTCGCGGTGTTGATCCGCAAATTCGGTTATCGGTCAACAGTTGCTTTCGGATGCCTTGTGCTGTTCCTAGGATCGGTTGCCATGGCGACTGTCGTGCATAATGGCTGGCAATATGCCTTGGCTTTTGGTCTGTTGGCCGGTTCCGGCGTCTGCATTGCCGGCATGCTGCCAGCCCAGACAATCGTAACGAGATGGTTTCACGCACGCAGGGCCTTGGCTGTCTCCATCGTATTTTCAGCAGTCGAAATTGGTGGTTTCTTCTCTCCACCGGCGCTTGAAAGATTGATGGCGATATCAGGCGATTGGCGCACAGCCTGGTGGCTTATTGCCGGATCGGCGCTCATCGCGATGATAACGGCCTATGTAGCGCTCGATGAGCGGCGGGTCGAAAATTACATTTCCCGAAATCCTGCTCCTTCCTTCGCACGCGAAAACAGCAAGGTATTCAAAAGCACGACCCACTGGACCCTTCGGGAAGCACTGGGAACCAAGGCTTACTGGCTTATTCTGACTTACATGAGCATTGCCGGGGTCGCCTGGATTTTCCTGATGGCTCATGGCGTGGTGCATCTGCGTGATATCGGCTATTCGCCTGCTGAAGCCGCTAACGCCGTCGCGGTCATTATCGTCGCCTCGTTCATTGGCAACATGACCGCTGGTTTCTTGGGTGATCGTATTTCACCATCGCTCATCTCAGCCGCCAGCATGGCCTTGATCATTTTCGGCTTTTGCATGGTCATCAAGCCCGTTGGCTTTACCGGCATCCTGCTCTACGCGCTTCCTGCCGGCATTGGCTACGGTGCCTCGCAGGTCTGCCTGATGGCTCTTCTGGGCAATTATTTTGGCAAGGCATCGTTTTCCGCCATTCTGGGTTCGATGATGCCGGTATCGACGCTCTGCGCGGCGATTGGCGCGGGGTCGGCAGGGGCGGTTTTCGATCAAACCGGCACATATGAATGGGTGTTTATCACGATCATCACCCTGTGCGTGGTCGCGTTCTTCGCCATTCTTGCAGCATCACCACCGCAAAACCGGGGCAACAAAGAGGAGGTCTCCGGCAGTCCAATCGCAGCGGAATAACGAACGATAAAAATGGGAGGGTGACAATGCGAACTTTAAATCTGCTGGCAGTGCCTTTGCTGCTTGCATCCTTGATGCCGGCTGCGGCAGCCGATACGGCACTGCCGTCAAGCGACACACCACCTGGCGAGGGAGGCATGCCCGGTCCGGTCTATTCCGGCCCCTTGGCCAGCGTGGGGAGAACGCTGCATGACAACGGTATCGACCTTCAGCTCGATTTTGTCGATTTCTATCAGAATGCCCCCTCTTTTGGGGCTGCGGGTGGCTCATCGGCCAATTATGGCATGTTCATCTTGGGCGTTACCGGCAATCTGACACCGGATCTTCGGATCAATCTGGTTGAGACAATCAACGCCCCGACTCAAAATGTCGACAATTATCTGTTTGATCTTTCGAATGCTTTTTTCCCCGTCCCGATCGTGAATTCGGACGCCGATCTGACCCGTTTCACAATTGAAGGCGACCTTTTCAACGATCGGCTGACTGTTGAAGCGGGACGGATGGGCCTTAATCGCGACTTCATGAAAAAAGGCTTCTGCGGCGGCATTGGCTGCGTGCCCTCAACGCCGGCAATCACCCTCAACATGCCAGGCGAAGCACTGTCTGTCTGGGGTGGGAGACTGGCCTATCGGCTCGATCAGACCACGACGCTGGGATTTGGAGCCATCGAGGACAATTCTGACAATTGGCAGAATGGTGATGGATGGGATTGGGGAACCGGCGATGCCAAAGGCTATATCGCCATTGCCAATATCAGCCATGACGAAACCTTCATGCAGAATGCCAATCCTTTGAAATACGAGGTCGGCGCTTACCACCGTTCCACCTCGTATGAAGACGCACTTTACAATAGCGGTTGGGGCAACCCGACCTTTGGAGCCAATACCAGGATTGTCAATCATGACGGCGGAACGAGCGGCGTTTACGGGCAGGTTCGCAAGGTCGTGTGGAGTGAGGCGTCCGGTAGCCCGATTCCCGAAAACCTCGCCGTCTATGGCGGCCTGTTCCATACGTTCGGCGATGGCCAGGCTTATCCCTGGGAAGCCTATGCCGGTGTCGAGTATTCAGGCTTCTGGAAGGAAAACCCGCTCGCAACAGTCGGTGCCTCCGTTCACTACATCCGCTTGAGTGAAGAGCGCGCGCAGTATGAACAGAATGCCCGGCGGTTCTTTTCGGGCGTCAACGAGAAACAGCCGCAGGACACGTTCATGGTCGACGTGCATGCGAGCACAGGCTTTTTCGGCAACGGTATTCTCGATATCGGTGCTGCCTATATCATCAATCCAAACAATTCCATTCTGGCTGATTACTCAACCGGAAGAGAAAAGAACGGTGTCGTCATTTACGCGGCATTGGCTTTCGACCTGGGCGGCAGCCTCGGTCTTTCCCCCCGCAAGGGGCCTTGAGCCTGGTTCGATCTGAACCGGCGACACTTTCACAATCACTTTATCGATAGGAGATCGACGTCATGCACGACACGAAGACCCATGACCATGCGAAACTTGAACGCCACAAGCATCTGGTCCGGGAGTTTTACCGCCGGGTGTTCGATGGCCAGAACCCGGCTGCCGTCAAGGATTTCGTCACAGAGGATTATAAGCAGCACAGCCGCCATATTCCGACCGGCCGCGAAGGCTTGGAACGGTTTGTGCAATCGGTATTTCCAAACGGACCAGTCCCCGAGCCAGCCGAGATGCGCATCCCTCCCGCCTTCATGGTGGCGGAAGGCGACATGGTCGTGGTCGCCGCTTATCTGCCGCAGCCAGACCCCGACAAGCCGGGCGAAACCTACGACTATTTCGTTTTCGATGCCTATCGGCTTCGAGACGAGCGTCTGGCGGAGCATTGGAGCGGCGTGAACAAGATCGCGCCCCCAAAACAGCCCTGACGGCATAGCGGTGTGCTGTCATCACAGACAGCATACCGGCAACCATCTCACCATTCATCAGGATTAAAGCATGCAACTCTACCATACGCCCGGCACCTGCTCCACGGCATCCCGCATCGTTCTGCAGGAGGCCGGTATCTCCGCCTCTTCCATTCCGGTCAATCTCAGGGAGAAAACGCTTCCGGATGGAACGAGCTATCTTCAGGTGAACCCGAAGGGCCAGGTTCCGGCCCTTGTACTCGATGATGGGGACGTGCTGACGGAAGGCGCGATCATCCTGCAATATCTGGCTGATCAGGCCCCGGAAAGCGACCTTTTGCCACCGCCCGGCGATCTTGCCCGCTACCGCGTGCTGGAATGGACCAATTACGTGGCAACCGAATTGCACAAGACCTTTACCCCCCTGATGCGGCCGAATACGCCACCGGACTTTGCCGAAATCACCAAAACCGCCTTGTTGCCACGGGTTTTCGGCACGCTCGATCGCCGTCTGGGGCTAAGCGATTATCTCGCCGGGGCAACATTTTCGATCGCGGATGCCTATGCGTTCGTCATTCTCGGATGGGCAAAGCTACAGGCCATCGATCTGGCCGCCTGGCCGAACATCCAGGCCTATCTCAAGCGGATAGAGAGCCGTCCATCCGTCCAATCGCTACAGTAAGTGGAGAAAGCCATGACCTATCTTATCAGACAAATGGGCCACGTGATCATCTCCTCGCCGGATCCTCTGGGCGCGGCACAGGATCTTTGCGATGTCGTTGGCTTGAGGATCACGGAAGTCGACGGCGAGACCGTCTATCTTTCCAGCAACGACCGCCACCACGAAGTCACCTATATCAAGGGCGACGGAAAAGCGGTTGCCTGCGGGCTGGAGGCTGTCAATGCGGATGCCGTAGACGAGGTCTATCGCCGCGCAAAATCCGATGGACTGGAGATATTGTCGGACAGGCCTCTGGGCAAACATTATGACCGCGCTGTTCGTCTGGTTGCACCCGGCGGGACGATTTTCGAAGTCCATACGCCAATCACTCGCAACCAGCCCCGTCACTACAGTTATTCGACACCGGGCGCCCGTCCGCGCCGGATCGAGCACATCAATTCCTTCGCGCCTGATACTGCGGCCTACGGGGATTTCTGCGTCAAAGTTCTGGGTCTGAAGCTGTCGGATATGACGGAAGACGGTGCCTTGCGCTGGTACCGTGCTGAAGATGGCTACCATCACACCATCGCCATGGGGCCGGGCGAAAGCGGATTGCATCACTATGCCTTCGACTTGCATTCGCTCCAGGATCTTCAGACGATCGCCGACAATCTTGCCGGAAAGGAGCGCGCTCTGGTTTGGGGTCCGGGCCGTCACGGTGCGGGTGGCAATGTCTTCACCTATTATGCCGATCCGCATGGATGCCTGGTCGAGAACTCCATCGAACTCGATCGGATCGACAATGATGCAACCTATGAACCGCGCAGCTGGGATATTTCGGAGGGGTTGGCGGGTCGCTGGCTCAATCTCTGGGGCACGCCACCCACTCCCTCGTTCCTGCGTCCGGGGATCGCTTTCGATCCGACTATCTAGATTTTTTCAGGGAAGGCCGTTTCGGCGTTTTCTGGCTGAGATTTATGCGAAGTATCACTGAAAATGGTAGTTCGTATTCCGCTCTTGAATATCTCAAGTCTTTGATAGATTTGAGATATTCGAAGTTTTCTCAGGGTCTGGATGTGGTCAATATAGTCGAGACTTGGTATTTAACGGTCGTGCCGGCGTCCTGGCTGGCTGGGAGAGGTTAAAAAATGAGTTTTACATTAAATCCTGCATTCCGGTATCGAATGCCACTGTCCTTCGGACCAGCTCCTGGACCGCGCCAAAAGCCCGGCGGCGGCATGTGGGCGGCCGAGGAGACAGGCCGAATGAACGCCGAGTGGATGGCCGTTACCTACAGAACATTGCCCGAAAAGCTCGAGGCACTGCTTCCGCCGGGCATGGAACTGCGCGGCGAGCCTCTGGTGACGGTTTCTTGCGCATGGTTCAAAAATCTCTACTGGCTTGCGGGCCGCGGCTACGGGATTGTCGTTGTGGATTTTCCCGTCACCTATCGCGGCAAGACCGAGACGCTTGAAGGCACCTTCTGCCCCGTCCTGTGGGAAGGCGCGCCTGACGCCATCATGACCGGGCGCGATGAGCTTGGTTTTCCCAAGATGTTTGCTGACATTCCGGAAATCGAGCACGACAAGGCACAAGGCACCGCCACCTGCTCTGCGTCCTGGATGGGCTTTAAATTCTTCGATATCGCCCTGACGGATCTGGTTGAGGCTGGCAATGAGCCGGCACTTCCCGGTGCCGATAATGGTCCGTCGATGTATTATAAATATGTACCACGCACCAGTCCCGGCGGACGGGAGGGTGCCGATATTGCTTATGTGACCACCGCAGCAGCACCGCCCGAGACTGGCGGCAGGGTCAGCAATATCAATTTCGATGGCTTTGATTTCAAACGCTGGACGGCAAAAGGCAGCGTGGCGTGGCATCGGGCGACATTCGAACAATTGCCGCTCAGCGCCCATGTCGTCAATGGAATGGCCGATCTCGACATTCTTGAAGTCACGAAGGTGCAGATGGTGGCCTTTTCCGGCCCCGGTATTGCCGTTTCAGTCAATTCAATGCGCGCGGTTGAGCCGTCTTAGACAGGGAATATTTTTATGAAATTGGCAAGATTCACAATCGACGGCGTCACCCGTCTGGGCAAAGTCGATAATCAGCGGATCGTCGATCTGACTGCCGTTGTTCCAGAATATGGCCATTCGATGCGCCTGCTTTTGGAGGCCTATCCGAGACTACGGACAGCGCTGGAAGCGGTCACAGAGCCGTCTTACCTGCTTGCGGATGTGCGGCTGGAAGCGCCGATCGCCGATCCACAAAAATTCCTGGCCATCGGCATGAATTATCAGGCCCATGCCGAAGAAGCGGCTGCGGCGGGTATCAAGACTCCGGAGAGCCAATTGTGGTTTAATAAACAGGTCAGTTGCATAAACGGACCTTACGGTGACGTCGTCGTGCCCGGTGTTTCAAAGATGGTGGATTACGAGGCAGAACTTGGTTTCGTGATCGGTAAACGTTGCCGCCATGTGAGCCGTGAAGATGCTCGGAGTGTGATCGCCGGCTATCTTGTCGCAAACGATGTGACTGCCCGCGACTGGCAATTCCGTTCGCCCACCTACACATTGGGCAAATCATTCGATACCCATGGCCCAATCGGCCCCTGGATCACCACGGATGACGAAATTGCCGATCCGCATGACCTGACGTTGACCTTGTCGTTGAATGGACAGGAGCGCCAGCGCTCATCGACAAGCGACATGATTTACGACATCTATGACCAGATCGTCTATTTATCGACGGTCATGACATTGGAGCCTGGCGACGTCATTATCACGGGGACACCATCAAACGTTGGAATTGCGACGCAGACATTTCTGAAGCCCGGTGACGTCGTGCGCGTTGAAGTGCAGGGCTTAGGGGGCATTGAAAACCGTTGCGTCGCGGAAAACTAGGACCCTTCTGGTTTAATCCAAACCATAACGCACTACATCCTACGAAGAGTCATTAAGATGGCATTTCGTATTCCTTTTGCAAATATCTCAAGCCTCTGCCGCATCTGAGATATTTGCAATGCCTTCTTCAAGGCGAGGATGCGGTGGCATCTTCGTTTTTGTATAGGGAGGAGACATGAAGTTTCTATCTGTGATGATCGTCTGGGCGGCTCTGATCACCTCCGCCCACGCACAAAGCATCAATGCTGGCAATCATCAGGTCTCCTCGACCAAGCCCTTCAGTGCTAAAGAGGTCGCACGCTTCGACACCCCATGGGCGATTGCCTTTTTGCCGGACGGTCGAATGCTGGTAACAGAAAAGCCGGGCCTGATCTTTCTTGTGCTTCAAAACGGGCGGAAAACCCCGGTTGCCAATGTCCCCGCCGTGGCCGCCGAAGGCCAGAACGGTCTTCTCGACATCGCCAGTTCACCTGGCTTTCAAAAGAACCGCGAGGTCTATTTTACGTATTCGGAACCGGGAGCGTCCGGCAGCAGTCTTGTTCTCTCCCGCGCCAAGCTGGCCGCATCTGGTACAAGCGCATCGCTGGAAGACATGACGGTGATTTGGCGCCAGACGCCAGCGGGCGGTGGCGGGCAATCCGGCGGCATTATTGCTTTTGATCCTGATGGCACGCATCTTTACTTGACGGTCGGTGACCGGATGCGCCCGGATACGGCACAGGACCCCGATCAAGCGCGCGGCAAGCTTCTGCGGCTCAATCTGGATGGCTCGACGCCCTCGGATAACCCCCATGCGGATCAAGGCGGCGTAAAAGCCCAAACCTTCACGACCGGTCATCGCAATCCCTACGGTCTTGCTTTCGGGCTCGATGGAAAACTGTGGCTGCATGAAATGGGACCGCGCGGCGGCGACGAGCTCAATCTGATAAAAGCCAATGGCAATTATGGCTGGCCGTTGGTGTCAAATGGCGACAATTACAGCGGTACACGGATACCGCGCCATTCGACGAGCCCGGAGTTTATTGCCCCGGCTCTTTATTGGAACCCGGTGATCGCTCCGGCTGGGCTTGCGATCTACAATGGTCAGATGTTTCCGCAATGGCGCGGTTCGGCCCTGATTGGCGGCCTTGCATCCATGGCTTTGATTAGGGTGACATTCGACGCTTCTGGTGGAGCAGAAGAGGCGGATCGCTTCGATATGGAGGCGCGCATCCGCGATGTCGCGGTCGCCCCTGATGGGGCGGTGTGGGTTATTGAAGACGATAGTGAGGGGCGTCTGTTGCGTCTGACGCCCGTCAAAGGGTGAGACTTGTTGGTGATCGTCACCCCGTCTGCCCGGCGGGGTGCATTGAGCTCAACAGCGCGCTGATCTGCACGGTGCTGAAGTTTGAATAGGTGTCCGACACGGCATAGGGCAGGGCGATGAGGTCACCGTGGCGCATGGCGCCGCAGGAATAGACGACATTGGGCACATAGCCTTCACGCTCGGTTGGTTCCGGTTGTAACAAAGGCTCGACCGTGCGCGCCAGGATGATGCTGGGGTCCTCCTTATCGAGAAGGGTGACGCCAATCGAATAGCGGCGCATCGGCCCGACCCCATGGGTAAAGAGCAGCCATCCCTCATCGATTTCGACGGGCGATCCGCAATTGCCGATCTGTACAAACTGCCAGGCGAATTCCGGTTTCATCAGAACAAGACCCTCGTCCCAGTGATGCAGGTCGTCTGAATACAGCAGAAAAAGATTTTCGCTGTCCTGGCGCGCAATCATCGCAAAGCGCCCGTTGATGCGCCGAGGAAAAAGCGCCATGCCCTTGTTGCGGGCTGCCGGACCGCGCAGTGGCGTCAGCGTGAAACTCAGGAAATCCTGGGTTTCCAGAAGTTCTGAGCGGATCGAGGAACCACTATACGCCGTGTAGGTGGCAAAATAGACAGTCTTGCCATCGTCATCGAAAGCCACGAACCGGGCATCCTCTATCCCGTTCGATTGAGCTTCCGTGACCGGAAAGATCACACGTTCGCTGAGATCGCTTTCACTATCGAAGCTGATGCCGATGCAGCCTGCCGGTGACAGGCCATCACTGGCATGGATGTGTGGCAGACCCGCGAGGCGAACCGGCGGATCGATGGTGACGGCTCCTTCGGCATCGATCATGCCGGTTCGGAAAGTCATGGAGGAAATGTGTCCTTCCCCAACCGCGCGCAGGCTGATGATCACCCGGCAGCACCCTTGCGTCATGCCTGTCTGGTCGGGATGCGCAACGATGCTCGGATTGAACAGGGCTGCGGATTCAAACGAATACTCGTTCATGAAATACGCGCCGACCAGCTGTCTTTGCTGCTGACTGAAGCTTTCATGCTGGGAGAACGCGTCCTCCATCGCATCGGCGCGTAGCTCGAACTTGCGCAGCAAGTTACGGTGCCGGCCTTCGAAATTATCGAGAATGTCTCGCAGCTGGTTAGTCGTACCGGTCGGATCGAGAGACAGGACGCGGTCGACAATTTCATTGGCCCGGCTTTTGTCACGGGGGTTCAGGTGGCGTGGTTCCGTCGATGGCTTGAACGGTCGGACGATGACACGGGTGGGATCAGGCCGGAGATAGAGGGCCTGCCGATTGAGGAGGCTTGAATTGGGCAAGGCTGATCCTTTTTTGATTGGCGCTGGAAGAGTGCTTAAGAAAGCTGCTGAAGCTCCGCCAGCTTCGGTGCGGCATGCGTCAGGCGGGATGCCCGGCCAACTTCAAAGCAGGAGATCAAGTAGCAGAGGACGGATTCCGCTCCGCGGTTTTCGTTGGCTCGATCCGGATGCAGTCCGTCCCGGCAACTGCCGGTTTCCGGATCGACAAGGGAAACCCCGTGATCATTGCTGCCGGTAAACCAGGTAAAGGTACGTGTGGCGGCCTCTAGCCATGTTTTGTCGCGGGTAGCATCATAGGCGGCAAGGCAGGCGGAAATTGTCGCTGTCGCTTCCACCGGCTGCTGGTCGAAGAGCTTGGGCGCTTCGCCCACATCGAAAAAGCCATCGGTGCCGACCGGCCTGAACTGGCCACCGGAAGCCGTCTGCTGCTGCATGAGCCAGCCTAGCGTTCTGAGGCCGGTATCCATGAGTTCGTCCGAGCCGGTTGCCATGCCTGTGGCGATCAGGGCTTGCGGAATTCGGGCGTTTTCATAGGAAAGCCCCTCTTCAAACCAATGGCGGTCGGCTGTCGATACCTGGTGTTCTAGCCTCATCAGACGCTCAGCAAGTACTGTGCGCAGCTGTGCTGCCGCGTCGTCCTCTGGCGTGACCCTGCAATAGGCATCGAGGCCGATCAGAGTGAAGGCCCAGGCCCGTGGCGAATGGAAATGTTCGACCACAGGGGCTGCCTTGGCAAACAGGGCCGCTGCCCAGTGGCGGCGCGGGCGGTCGCTGTCGGAGGAGGCGCAGATGCCGAGCGCCCAGAGCGTTCGGCCATGGCTGTCTTCGGAGCCTTTGTCTTCCAGCCACCGGCGATCAAAGCTCATGAAGTTGCGAAACTGTTTCAGGTCGGGATTCCAGGCATGCTGGATGAAACTGGCGAAGGAGGCAGTTCTGCTATCACGGATGCCTGTTTCTCCGGCGCCAGCCAGATGGCAGGCAAGGATCAGCGCGCGGGCATTGTCATCCACGCAGTAGCCATGCGCACGGTCCGGCACGGAGAAAACGGCATGCTGGAAAATGCCGGTATCGTCGCACATGGTATTGAAATGGCCGAGTTTCAAACTGGTGCCTTGCTGCGGGCGGGTCATGCTTTGCGTTAGGAGATCACGGATCAGGCGCGGCCGGTATGCTGCGCGCGCGGTCTCGATGCTTTTCAGATAGAGCGAGGCGATGTGCGACCAGATCATCGACCGGCCTGTGGCGTAGGCGGCCGTGCGCATCGCCTGACGCGCCTGATCGTCACCCAGCAATCGTGCAATCGCCTCGCCAGTCGCCTGCGCATCGCTGAACGGGACAAGGATGCCGCGATGGTCGTCTAGAAGCTCACGGGCGTGCCAATAAGGGGTCGATACCACCGCGCTGCCCATGCCGAAACTGTAGGCGAGCGTTCCAGACGTCATTTGCGCCTCATCACGATAGGGCGTCACATACACATCGCACATGGCGATGAAATCAAGGAGCGTCGGCACATCAACGAACTGATTGAGAAAGACGACGGATCGTTCGATGCCGAGCTGTTCGGCGCGGATGCGCAGGCTGTCGCGATACGCTTCCTTCTCCCGGCGCAGCAGCGTGGGATGTGTCGCTCCAAGCACAATATACAGCGCGTCGGGCTGTACCTTCAGAATGGCCGGCATGGCATCGATGACCACCTCGATACCCTTGTTGGGGGAGAGAAGTCCAAAGGTCAGAATGATCTGCCGTCCGCTATAGCCCATCTTGCCTTTGGCAAGCTCCGGGTCATGGAAGGGTTTGTCGGGAATGCCGTGGGCGATGACATCGATCTTGCCGGGGGCCACGCCATAGACATTTTCGAGAAACTCCCGCCCCTTTTCTGCCATGACCACGACACGGCTCGATGCCCCGGCGACTTGCTGCAACACCCGTTTCTGGGATGGTGTCGGCTCGGCAAGGATGGTGTGAAATGTCGTGATGACGGGAATTCGCAGGTGTGACAGCAGCGTGAGAATGAAGGCGCCGTCCGGACCACCGAAGATGCCGAACTCGTGCTGCAAGGAGACGGCCCGATAATCTCCATTGTTCAGGATACGCGCCGCAGTCACATAGTCCTCGATCTCGCCATCGCGGATGTCAAATACCACATTGGCCGGATAGGCATAGTTCAGCTTGTCATCGGTCATCGCGATGATGCTGGTCTCGATCCCCTCTGCCGGATTGGACATGGCGTGGCTGAGGTCGGTGGTGAAGGTGGCAATCCCGCACTGCCTTGGAAGCGAATTGCCGATAAATGCGATACGCTTGGTCTTGATCATCAGAGGTTCCCTTCAGAACGCCGTCGCCGGTGGGTTGACTGCCGGCTCGTTCCCGGACTGGGAGCCTGCGATGGGGTGAACAGTGCGCGTCTTTCTGGTTCCTCTTGAACCTGGCGTGGCTATCCAGTTGCGGTGATGGATGTCGCCCGATCCTTCTCGACGGCGGCGTCCAGATCCAAATTGTCGATGGCGACAAGGCTTGTTGTCGATCCCTTGGCAATTTCGATCAGCGTTGCCACCCGCCGATAGGCGAGCCAGGAAATGCCAGTAATCTGTTCTTCATCATCCTTGACCTGGTAGTCACCGGCGGGCTGCGTACCCTCAAGGCCAGGAAGGGTGAAGGGACATTTAAAATGCACGATGCGTGTCTTGGTTCTGGTAAACATCGATCTGGCTTCCTTGAACTGGCATAACAGAATAGCAAGCTGGCACAGCGGGTTCGGCACGGCATGAACCGTGTTGCGCAATTCCAAAAATGGAGGCGCCGCATCTATAGACTGTGAGCTGAAACCCGGCCGTTCCGTAGCGCGGCTGAAACTGTTTTATCGAAAGCCATCATGACCGACAAAGCGAATGTCTTGCGCAGATGGAGCCAACATAAAGCGAGTGACGTTTCGGCGCAGACCTGGTTTGGTCGTGAAAGATTTTAGGCAAGCGCTTTGTGAAGCCGTTGGTGTCAGGCCGAGGCGCACGTTGCCAATTGGCTTGAAAGGGTCGATTGACTTGAAAGGTGTGTCGGAAGACATGTTGTCCTCCTTTATTGGGGCCAGGGTGCGTGCCGCCCAGAAAATGACAGTGCCCTTACAATGGCTGACATCAGGATAGAAGTGGGGTTCTGCGTCGAGATTGCAAGGCGCGATTGTGATTTATCTCGTGGCACCTCCCTCAATCATGGGTTTCCAAGTTATTCTAACCGTTTCTCGCTTGGCGTAACCGCTGACATCAGCGGTTACGCTCATTTTGGGAGCGGAGATGGGACTTTTTCCGATCAATCGTCCAGAGGCACGGATGCTTTCCCGAGCTTTACAGAAGGCTCCCGCGCCCAGACGCGAAGCTTGCCCAGCTTCTCGATGAAATCGGCAAGACCATCTTCACCTGGAAGACCAATGGTGCCTTCATCGAGATCTTCGGTTATGCCAGCCTTCTCCAAAAGGGGCATGGCGCTTTGGGTATAACCGATGAACTTGCAGTGCTGGAAGGCATCGGCAACGAAATCCCGTGCCGTTGCTTCCTTCACAAGATCTGCCATGCCAGCATCTGAGGTCAGAAGCGCTACGGCGTCAAATAGGACAGATGGTCCTCCATCGATCATATGATGCGCTTCGATCCAGGTGCCATCGGAACCGGTCACGCCGCCAACCTTTGGCGCGATCAACTCGAAGTCGGCTTTTGCCGCGGTGACAGCGCCAGTCAGCGCCTTGAGAAGCTTCACGTCGACGCCATCGGTGATCAACACACCCAGTTTGCGGCCTTCGAAGCGCTTGGGGCCGCGCTTGATGATGCTGAGTGCAGGAGACGGCTCAAGGTCGTCGCGTGTCGGCACAGCCGCATCAGCCGGCTTGGGCATTGTTTTGAAGCCCAGTTTTTCCGCGACGGTCGTGGCGAGCGTTTCATCGATATTCATCAGATGCGCCACCATCCGCTCCCGGATGACAGGCATTTCCACCTTGCTCAGCTCGAACGTGAGAGCGGCTGCAATGTGGCGCTGTTCCGGAGGGGTCTGGCTGATATAGAATTGCCTAGCCTGGCTATAGTGATCGGCGAAGCTTTCCGGGCGCAGGCGTGCCTTGGCGCCCTGTTCTTCGGCAGGGAAATGACGATAGCCGCGGGTCGGGGATTCCCGCGGTCCCTCACCGAAGGAATTGGGCTGATAATTCGCCCGACCAACCGGATTGCGCATCGCCATATGGCCATCCTGCTGGAAATTCGCGAAGGGACACTTTGGTGCATTGATTGGCAGATGCGTGAAGTTCGGTCCGCCCAGACGTTTCAGCTGGGTGTCGAGATAGGAGAAGTTACGGCCTTGCAGCAAAGGGTCGTTGCTGAAATCGATCCCCGGCGGAACATTCTGGGTCATGAATGCCACTTGCTCGGTCTCTGCAAAGAAATTGTCGGGCATCCGATCCAGCACCAGACGACCGATTGCCTTCGGAGGCAGGATTTCTTCCGGGATGATTTTTGTCGGATCGAGCACGTCGAAATCAAAGCTGTCGGCAAATTCCTGGTCGAACAGCTGTACCTGAAGTTCCCATTCGGGAAAGTTTCCAGACTTGATTGAATGCCACAGATCGCGTCGATGGAAATCCGGATCGGCGCCATTGATTTTGACCGCTTCATTCCAGGCCACTGACTGAAGACCGAGCTTCGGTTTCCAATGAAACTTGACGAAGGTGGATTCGTCATTGGCATTGACGAGGCGGAACGTATGGACGCCGAAACCTTCCATAAAGCGCAATGATCTTGGGATTGTCCGATCCGACATGATCCACATGATCATGTTCATGCTCTCGGGCGTCAGAGAAATGAAATCCCAAAAATTGTCATGGGCGGTCTGTGCCTGGGGAAATGCCCGGTCCGGCTCCTGTTTCGCGGCGTGGATAAGATCGGGAAACTTGATGGCATCCTGAATGAAAAACACCGGAATGTTGTTGCCAACCAGATCCCAGTTGCCTTCCTTCGTGTACATCTTCACCGCAAAGCCGCGTACGTCGCGGGCAAGGTCGGCTGAGCCCTTGTTTCCCGCTACCGTCGAAAACCGAACGAAAACAGGGGTTTTTTCACCGGGCCGCTGGAACACGTCGGCGCGCGTATAGTCCGCCAGGGACTCGTAGGTTTCGAAGTAGCCATGGGCACCGTAGCCGCGGGCATGAACAACGCGCTCTGGAATGCGCTCATGGTCGAAGTGGAAAATTTTCTCTCTGAAATGGAAGTCGTCAACGACAAGCGGGCCGCGATCACCGACGCGAAGGGAGTTCTGATCGTCTGCGACCGGTCCGCCTTGTGCGGTGGTCAAAATCGCATCGCCTTCGGCGATCTGATGAAGCTCGCCACCCTTGCCGCGCACAATTTTCTGATCGTGGATGGTGGCCTCATTCGAGATTGCAGCCGCATTCTTGCCTTGGTTTTGGGACCGTTGCTTTGGCATATTCTCTCCGCGATTTTGTTGATGTACAAAAGCGAACTGAATACGCAGCTGTTGGTTCCATTATTTTCACGCGCAACCGCTCACAATGCGACGCGGACATCTGCCGCGTCGCATTCCGTCACCATCAGAAATGGTGCCTGGCTCTCTCTGTTTGGGGTGGCTTCAAAACACTTGGCGCAGGACCACGTAAAGCACAAAGGCGATGGCAATCGAGGCAGGGAGTGTCAAGACCCAGGCCATCAGCATATTGCGCACCGTGGACCATTGAAGGCCCGAGCCGTTGGCGGTCATGGTGCCAGCCACACCTGATGACAGGACATGGGTTGTCGAAACCGGCAGGCCGAAATGGTCGGCGGCCCCGATCGTCACCATGGCGACGATTTCAGCAGCAGCACCCTGGCCGTAGGTGAGATGGGTCTTGCCGATCTTTTCGCCGACAGTGACAACGATGCGCCGCCAACCGATCATCGTTCCCAGGCCGAGCGCCAGTGCGACAGCAACCTTCACCCAGGTCGGAATGAACTTCGTCGCATTGTCGACCGCCTTATGATAGGCGCTGACGGCAGCAAGATCGCTTGCCTCCATCGGTAGCAGCTTCTGCTTGTCGATCAGCTTCAAGGCCTCACCGATCAGATAGATATCGTTTCTGATATTTTGCACCAGATGGCTCGGGACTGCTTCCAGGGTTGGAAAAGCGGCGACTTCCGCGCTTGTCGCGTGGATATATTGCTGGAGGGCGAAGGTCGTGGTCTCGTTCCAGGTCTTGGTCTTGACGGCATCCGCGACGGTGGCTTTTGCATCTGCAACCGACACACCCGGCTTGATATATTTGCCGAGCGCGGTCTCGACCTGCGCCGAAGAGGATTTATAGGCTTCGAGATAATTCACATCCGGTGTGCGGTTGAGGGCGAAGGCGGTCGGCACCAGGCCGATCAGGATCAGCATGATCAGGCCCATGCCTTTCTGACCGTCGTTCGATCCATGCGCAAAACTGACGCCGGTGCAGGTGAAGATCAGCAGGCCTCTGATCCAGAGCGGCGGCGGCTGATTGGTTTTCGGCTCCTGGTAAAGCGCCTTGTTCTTCACGAACAGTTTCATGGCCAACAGCAGGATTGCGGAAAAGCCAAAGCCGATCAGCGGTGAGATCAACAGGGACAGGCCAATATTGGTCGCTTGCGACCAGTCGACGCCACTCGTTGCCGAACCCGCCGGTGCCAGAAACTGATTGGCGAGACCGACACCGATAATCGAGCCGACCAGGGTGTGGGAACTGGAGGAGGGCAGGCCCAGATACCAGGTGCCGAGGTTCCAGACGATGGCGGCGATCAGCAGGGCAAACACCATGGCAAGGCCGGAGCCTGAGCCAACCTGAAGGATCAGTTCCACCGGAAGAAGGGAAAGAATGCCGAAGGCGACAGCGCCGCTCGATGTCAGAACGCCTAGGAAATTGAAGAATCCCGACCACATGACCGCGAATTCAGCGGGCATCGAGCGTGTGTAGATCACGGTGGCGACGGCATTCGCCGTATCGTGGAAGCCGTTGACGAACTCAAACCCAAGCGCGATCATAAGCGCCAGGCCAAGCAAAATCCACGGAACCGCGACAGTGCTGGTGAGGTCCTGACCAAGCGCATAGGCGATATATCCAAGTCCAAGCAACAGCACGACACCGAAGACCGGTAAGAACCACTTGCCTGTTCCATGGGGTCGATCGAGAGGATGGCTCGTGCTGTTTATCTGCGAACTTGAAGATGCTAATTCAGCCATTCCAGATCCTCACATTTGATATCTGTCATTTGTTGAGAAGTTTTGGGGCCTTTGAATGAACCTTTCATGACACCAACGGTCTGTCGGCTTCAAAGTGAACCGGGCAGATCGTTTGTATCTCCGATGTCATTTGTGTTTTTTGCAAAATCAGTGTTCCGCTTTTCCTTAAGGCAAAATCTAAATCGCCAGAGGGTTTCCGCTTCGATGAAAATGCTCCGACAGGAGCGAAACTGCGTTACCAGTTGCGAAGAACAAAACAGTTCGGGGCATTGAATGATAGCGACGAATACAACTTAAAATTTTATTCGAACTCTGACCTCTCGAAATCGAATGGTCTTTTTTGTTCTTCTGTTTCAAAAGGCATTGGGCGAAAATATATTTATTATCACTTCGTCTGGATCTTTCACTAAACCTTCGCAGATCCGTTGTTTGGCTGTCATAATGCCGCCCCATTACACGCTCCGTCGAAGGAGCGCATAATGATGCAACATTCTCTAAAACTGGCTGGAATTGGAAAAAGCTTCGCGGCTGACGATATTCTGAAGAATATTGATCTCGATGTGCATCCTGGCGAGTTTCTGTCGCTTGTTGGCATGTCCGGCTGCGGCAAGTCGACCCTGTTGCGGATCATCGCCGGATTGGAGCGACCTGATCGCGGCCAGGTTCTGATCGACAATTCGGATGTGACCGACATGGATCCGAGCGACCGCAACTTGGCGATGGTGTTCCAGTCCTATGCGCTCTATCCCCACATGACTGTGCGGCAGAACATTGCCACGCCGCTGCGGATGCGGCGCTTGTCGCTTGCGGGGCGATTGCCGCTGATCGGGCGTCTGGTTGCGCCTTCCGAGATTGTGAAAGACATCAAGCGCAGCGTTGAAGAGGCTGCGGAGACATTGCAGATTTCGCATCTTCTGGATCGCAGGCCTGCCCAGCTCTCAGGCGGCCAGCGGCAGCGTGTGGCGCTGGCGCGGGCGCTGGTGCGTTCGCCTGCTGCCTTCTTGATGGATGAGCCACTTTCCAATCTCGATGCCAAGCTTCGCGCCCATATGCGCGATGAGCTTGTCGGCCTGCATCGCCGCCTTGGCGCTACCTTCATCTATGTCACCCATGATCAGATCGAGGCCATGACCATGTCGGATCGTGTCGCGCTGATGCATGAGGGCCGGATTGAGCAATTGGGTACACCCGATGAACTGTACCACCGCCCAGCGACATTGACGGTGGCGCGCTTCATCGGCACCCCCTCGATCAACCTTCTGCCTGTCATGATCGGCATGCAGGGACAGGTTACCGCTTTCGGAAAAGACCTCGAGCTTCGGGCATCAGAGCAGGATGGCGGACCGGCAACGCTTGGCCTTCGGGCAGAAGACCTGCGCGTCCAAGATCTTAGGGCCCAAGATCTGCGTGCAAGCGGAAACGGCTTTGCCGTGCGCGTCCAGCGCAGCGAGACCCATGGCGCCGACCGGTTCGTAACCTGCCGTCTTGTTGATGATGAAACGGTCGTGGTGACCATGCGGCAAGGCGCGAGAGAGGCTATTGGTGCTGATGCACATGGTCTGATGACCATTGGCTTTGCACCTGAGCGTGCTCATCTGTTTGGCGCAGATGGCACGCGCTGCGCCGTTTCTGTTCGTGAACGGGTGGCGGCATGACTGCTGGCTCGCCCTCAATGGTGCTTACGGCTAAGCCTCGTGCGAGCCGGCAAACAGCAGAGCGCCGGATGGCTCGCCGTGGTCTGTTGTTTGCGGCCCCGGCCGTTTTGCTGCTGCTGGCCATCTATATCGTTCCAATGCTTGTGCTGGCCGCTTTCTCGGTGACGGATTACCAACTCGGTGCTCTCACCATTCACTTTGTCGGGCTCGGCAATTTCATTAAGGCGTTTCACGATCCCGTCTTCATTCGGGCAGTGATCAATACGGCGATCTATGCCGTGATCGTCATTCCTCTCGGCGTTTTCCTGGCGCTTGGCGTGGCGCTGTTGGTGCATAATCGCAAGCGCAGCCGGGCCTTTTGGGAAGTCGCCTATTTCCTTCCGGTCACCGCTACGCTTGTGGCGATGGCAACCGTCTGGCAATTCCTGCTGCACCCCTCACTCGGGCCGGTGAATGCGGCAATCAAATGGCTGGGATTCGAGCCCGTCGCCTTCCTGTCCAATCCGATGCTGCTCATTCCAACCATGGCGTGGATTGGTGTCTGGCAGGTTCTCGGTTTCAACATGGTGCTGTTTCTTGCCGGGCTGACGGCCATTCCTAAAGATCTACATGAGGCGGTGCGGTTGGATGGCGCCAAAAATTCCATCGACCGGTTTTTCACCGTCACCTGGCCAATGCTGGGACCGACCACCCTGTTCGTGGTCGTCACAACATCGATCTCGGCTTTCAAGGTTTTCGAGACGGTGGCGGTACTGACCAAGGGCCGGTCCGGCTCGGAAACCCTGCTATTCGATCTCTATCTCGAAGGGTTCGAGTATTCAAATACCGGCTACGCCGCAGCTTTGACACTGCTCTTTCTGGCCATCGTCCTGATCCTGTCGATTGGCCAGACTCTGCATATGGACCGGAAGGTACATTATTGATGATCCGGTTTCGTACCTATCTTCCGCATGTTGTCCTGGCCGCTGGCGCTTTCGTCATGCTCTT
The DNA here is from genome assembly GCF_014926405.1 of Agrobacterium vitis. Taxonomy (NCBI): domain Bacteria; kingdom Pseudomonadati; phylum Pseudomonadota; class Alphaproteobacteria; order Hyphomicrobiales; family Rhizobiaceae; genus Gillisella; species Gillisella vitis. The sequence goes on along the minus strand of NZ_JACXXJ020000003.1, from coordinate 952,187 downwards.
GCCGTTCTACTGGATGGTTTTGACCTCAATCCGTTCGCCATCGGAAATATTCAATGTTTCCCTCTGGCCGATCCCGGAAAAATTCGAGGGCGTGGAAAACTACGCAAGGGCCGCCGGCCAGGTGCCGATGGCCCGCTTCATGCTGAATGGCGTCATCGTCTGTTTTGGCATCCTGTTCGTCCAGGTCGTGACCGCAGTTCCCGCAGCCTATGCTTTGGCTAAACTTCGCTTTCCGGGGCGAAAACTGTTGTTGACGCTGGTGATTGCCGCACTCTGCGTGCCGATCCAGGCGCTGGCTCTGCCGCTGTTTGTCGGACTGGCGAAGGCACAGCTCCTCAACACCTATTTCGCTATGATGGCGCCCTTCTTCCTGTCGGTTTTTGCGATCTTCCTGTTTCACCAGTCTTTCCGCAGCTACCCCGATGAAATCATCGAGGCGGCGCGGATGGATGGTTTTTCCGAGATGGAAATCTGCTGGGGCCTGGTCTTGCGCGGCTCGTTGCCGTCGCTTGCCGCGTTTGCGGTCTTTTCGCTGGTTGCCCATTGGAACGATCTCTATTGGCCGATGATCGTGATTTCCGACACCAATCTGGCTCCGCCGCCTCTGGGCATGCTGTTGTTCGCGGATGTCGAATCCGGCGCGAATTACGGTGCGCTGATGGCTGGCGCCACACTGATTACCGCGCCGATGGTGCTGTGCTTCCTCCTGGCACGGCGGCACTTCATCGCGGGTATCACCATGACCGGCGTTAAGTGACGTCGTTCACATGCTCCTCCTCCCAACCTTTTCGGAGACGACAATGAAAATCAACCGACGCACCGTGGTGAGCGGTCTGGCTTTGGGCCTGGCTGCTGCCGGGCTTTCCACGCCCGTGCTGGCTGCCGACGAAGTCACGCTCAACGTGCTTTACAATCTGCCGGGCTTCACGAAATTCCATCAGCCGCTGGCAGATGCGTTCATGAAGAACAATCCCAATGTAAAGATCAATTTTCTGGCGCCCGCTCCAGGCTATAACGAGGGTCAGCAGCAGGTCCTGCGCGCTGCCGTGACCGGCAATCTGCCCGATGTCTATTTTTCGGGCTTCAACCTGACCGCCGAACTCGTTCACACACTGGCGCCCCGCAACCAGATCACCGATCTGGCGCCCTTCATCGCGGCGGAAGGCGGCCAGGCCTTTCTCGACAAAAATTACAACCCGAAAATGGCGGCCCTCGGCCAGATCGATGGCAAGCAATACGGCCTGCCCGTCAATGCCTCCTCGCCAATCATCTATATCAATGCTGATCTGGTAAAGAAGGCTGGCGGCGATCCGGACAATATGCCGAAAACCTTTCCCGGACTGATCGCGCTGGCCAAGAAGATCCACGCGCTCGATCCGAAAATCTCCGGCATGGGCTATGACATCAATGGTTGGCCGGATGACTGGCTTTGGCAGGCATTGGTTCTCGAGCAGGGCGGCACATTGGTCAACGAAAAGACCAAGACTGTGGCCTTCGACAACGAGATTGGCCTTAACGCTCTGAAAATGGTTCGTGAGTTCGTCACCGAAGGCGGCCAGATCCTGCTCGACTGGGACCAGTCCCGTCAGCAATTTGGTGCCGGTCTCACTGGTTTCATCTTCTCGACACCGGCCCATGTTCAGACGATCGAGGGACTGGTGGGCGACCGTTTCAAGTTGAAGACGGCAACCTTCCCGCTGGACAACCCGGAAAAAGGTGGCGTACCGACGGGCGGCAACTCGGCTGTCATCCTAACGCAGGACAAGGCCAAGCAGGACGCCGCCTGGAAATATCTGAAATGGATCACCGGGCCTGAGGCACAGAACACCATCGTGCGGATCACCGGCTATCTGCCGACCAACAAGCTTGCCACCGGTGCCGACTATCTTGCGCCTTATTATGCCGAGCATCCGAATGTAAAGACCGCCTCGCTCCAGGCAGACCGGTCCTTGCCTTGGGCCGGTTACCCAGGCGGCGATTCCGTTCGCGTCTGGCGCACTCAGCGCGACATTATCGGCACGGTCATGCGCGGTGAAGTGACGCCAGAGGTTGGCCTGAAGCAGATGGTCGATCAGACCAACGCATTGTTGAAATAGGCCAATCGTTCAGGACATTGACGATGCTCGCGCATCGTCCTCTTTGAAGACCGGCAAGGCTGCGGGGAATGTTCTCCGCAGCTCTTTTCCAGAAAGACGGATAATGAAGATCATCCAGATCACCGATACCCATCTTATGCCGCCGGGCATGGTGGTGAACGGAGTCGATCCCGAAAAACAGCTGCGTGCGGCGGTGGGCGACATTGTTAAAAAACATGCCGATGCAGATCTTCTGGTGATGACCGGTGATCTGTGTAACTACGGCGACCCCGAAGCCTACGCGCTTCTACGCGATATTCTGGCGCCAATACCGTTCGACATCCGCCTGATGCTGGGCAACCATGATCGCAGGCCGGAATTCCAGGCTGCCTTTCCGGGGCAGCCATCCGATAGAAATGGTTATGTCCAGTCCTTTTTGGATACAGAATTCGGACGGCTGCTGTTCCTGGACAGTCACGAAGCGGACGTCATCGGCGGTATGTACGGTGCCGACCGCCTTGCATGGCTCGATGCTACCTTGGAAAGCGCTGGCGATTTGCCCGTCACGGTTTTCATCCATCATCCCCCGATGGACTGCGGTATCCGGCATTTCGAAAAGATCGGTCTGCATGACGATGGCGCGCTGATGCGCCACCTCAGCGCCCACAGCGCAGGGATCCGTCATATTGTGTTCGGCCATATTCACGTGCCGCTTGCCGGCACGAGCGCCGAAGGCATCAGCTACAGTTCCGGCCAGGCCTGCGCGCACCGCTTCATCACCGATCTCGATGCGCCCGACCCGCTCTGGACCGGCGGCAATCCCTGCTATCGGATCATCTGCCTCGATGATCACGGGCTGCGTGCCTATAGCGCCGAAGTAGGTGAGGCTATCCTCGGACAAGCATCCATTTGCGAAGGACCGTGATCTAATTCCTGCCAATCATTTCAGGATAAATCGCGGGTAGTCGTTTTTCTCTGCTCGCATTTTTTAAAATCCGAAAACCGCACCGCTGTCTCCAGCGGTGCGGTTTTCATTATCGTCTTATCGCTGTACCGAGATGAAATGATCCGTGGTGAACTCCTCAACGGCCCATTTGCCGTTAAAGCGTCCGAGACCGGAGTTTTTCTCTCCACCAAACATCACATGCGGATAGTCATGGATGGTGATGTCGTTGATATGGGACATTCCAGCTTCAATCTGCTGGGCAAAGGCCAATCCACGGGCCTCGTCACGGGTGAAGACGGCGCTGGAAAGGCCAAATTCGGTGTCATTGGCGAAGGCCAAAGCCTGTGCTTCATCTTGAGCGCGGATGATCGGTGCGACCGGGCCAAAGATCTCATTGCGGGCGAAGTCGGAATCGTTGGTCACATCGGCAAACACATGCGGTGCCACCACCCGTCCCTCAATGGGGCCGGATACGCATTCGCGGAAGCCGCTGTCGCGCGCCCGCGCAATGCTTGCGGTCACGCTGCGCAGCTGGCTGTCGTTGCAAAGCGGGCCGATCAAGGTATCCGGCTCGTTCGGGTTTCCGAATTTGATTGTCTTTACCGCAGCAGTAAAAGCCTCGACGAAGTTGTCATAAATCGAGGCATCGACGATGATGCGGTTCGTGCTCATGCAGATTTGGCCTTGATGCATGAAGCGACCGATCAGGGCCGCTCCAACAGCCTTCTCCAGATCGGCATCATCGAGAACCACCAACGGTGCATTCCCGCCTAGCTCAAGGCCTACACGCTTGAGCAGGGAGGATTCACCCGCCACCTGGGCGATATGGCGTCCGACGGGTGTGGAGCCGGTAAAGGTGAGGACGCGAGGAACCGGATGACGCGAGAAAGCGTCGCCGATGACGCTCGAGCTACCGACCACGACATTGAGCAAGCCTGCTGGCAGGCCAGCTTCCTCATAGATCTTGGCCAACAGAAGGCCGCCCGTGACCGGCGTGTCGTTCGACGGTTTCAAAACGACGGCGTTTCCAAGCGCAAGCGCCGGCGCTACAGAGCGGTTCGACAGATGCAGCGGAAAATTCCACGGGCTGATGACGCCGACGACGCCGACGGGCTTTTTGTAGACCCGGGCTTCCTTGCCTGGCTTGTCGACTGGAATGATATGTCCCTGGGCGGCAGCGGGCAAGGTGAAGGCTTCCAGCATGCCAGCGCGCACCGCGCCCCATTCTATGCCAGCCTTGATGCGCGTACTGCCGGATTCACGGATAATCCAGCTAATGATTTCTTCCTTGCGGGCGTCAAGAATCGAGACCGCTCTCAGAAACACCGCTGCACGCTCGCTCGGCAATACCCGCGCCCATTCGGTTTGGGCAGCCTTGGCTGCACCGAAGGCACGATTAAGGTCGTCAAGGCTTGCCTGGGATATTTCCGCCACAACCGTATCATCGTAAGGATTACGATCGATGGCGGTGTTTCCCTCGGTGCCTTCCACCCAGCGACCGGCAATATACTGCCCGGAAAATCCTTCATAGGCCTGTGGTTGGAATGCGGACTGACCAATATTCTGTTGCAAGACGTCTCCTCCTCTTGCCGGTTTTACGCGCCTTCGCCACGCCAATGCCGCCAGCATAGGATGGCGGTAAACGAAGGCGGTCTATCTCTTTGCGGCGGGAAGAATACGGCGAAAGCTTCAGTCAATCAATATGAATTATTGATTTATGATAAAAATGGTAATTCATAATTTTTATTGTATCAATAAATGAGTTTATAAGGCGCTTAAGCCAGAGGCTTTTGACGTCCTTAGTTTTCAAAGGCCTTCACCATCCAATCCAGGATGGCTTTGGCGTCCTTTGGTTGTGTCGTGTCGATATCCAGAACCGGAGCAAGCCCGATGGGTTCCGCACGCTGCGCGAGTTCGATAAGTTCCGGGATATAGGATGCGCCGGGATGTCCGGGAAGGCGGTTTTCAAGCCTTGATCTATAGCGCTCGCCTATCGTTTCTGCGGGGGCGTGGCACCAGAGTTCAACGATCTGCGTGATGCCAGCCATCGCGATATGCTCTTTCAGAACATCTGCTGGCTGAAATCCAAACCAGGCATCGACGATGAAGGTGGTTCCCGGAGCGGCATCGCGGATGATGGAGAAAATCGACTTGTAGCTCGCGCGTCCCAGGAGGCGATTGAAGGGGCGGTCGACATCGTCAATCAATTCCAGAAAAGGGTTTTTGATCTTATCCAGGCTCAACACCTGCCAGCCGGTTTCACCGGCGATTTTATGGGAGATCGCGCTTTTGCCGGAGGCGGGTACGCCGTTTACCATGACCAGTCTCTTGCCATGGGCAGGTTTGCCAGGATGATCGGCGTTGAGGAGATCGAAGGCCGCCAGCCCGCACCCGATGACACCGGCATCGTCATCGAGGCGCGCTCCCCTGATATCCGCTTCATACCAGGTCTCGCTACGAGGCAGAAAATTGAGGGCGGCTAACGCTGCCCTGCCCATGCCTCCACCCAGCAGAACCACGTCCGGGTCGAAGGCGGCGGAGAGCGTGTTGATGGCTGACTTCAGGGGCGCGGCCCATGCTGTCATCACCTGCAATGCAACCTTATCTCCTGATTCCGCAAAAGCCAGGATGGCTTCAAATCGTGTTTCAGGTGCATAGCCTGCCTCGCGGAGATGACGTTGCAAGGCGGTTCCTGAGGATTCTGTTTCAATGCAGCCGCGTTGGCCGCATGGACATGGCTGGCCATGGAGATTGACGACAAGATGGCCCAATTGGCCAGCGCATCGTCTGCCATTGACGATCCGGCCATTTTCCATGACGGCGCCGCCAATCCCGGTTCCGATGGTCAGCATGACAGAACTGTTCATGCCCCGCGCAGCACCCACGCGGGCCTCGCCAATCAGGGCCATGCTGCAATCATTTGCAACGGTCACCGGGCGACCTGATGTCGCTGACATTTCAGACTGGAGATCACAGCCGGATAGATTCAGAAATCCACCCGATATGATCTCTCCTGTCCAGCCATCGACACGGCCGGGTATTCCTATTCCAATCGCCGTGGCGCGCTCCCCATCCATCTCGTGGATCAGGCTCTTTATAAGAGTGACAGCCTTGGAGGGGTCGCGGCTGCCTGTAACCGACGTCTTACGGATGATTTCGCCTTTCGGCGAAATCTGTGCCGCACGCATGTTGGTTCCGCCGACGTCGATGCCGATAGAAAACAATGGAAGAGACATGACATCCGCCGATCTTACGCCGCAACTCTCTGCTTGTTGCGATAGCGCCCGATAATGTCTTGAATATCATGCAATCGGGACACGGCAATTGTCGAAAGCTTCTCTTTCGAGATATTTCGATCGAGGTCGATGCAGTCTTTCCAAAGGGAGCGGCCAGCGATGACGCCGGAGGCCCCGTTCTTCATGGCAGCCTCGACCTGGAGAAGGAAGGTTTCATGGTCGACACCCGCCGAAAGAACGGCCCAAGGGACCTCACCGGCAACCTTCGTGACTTCGGCGCAGGCATTTTCAGAGCCGGGATAAGGAATTTTCAGAACTTTGGACCCCAGTTCCAGGCAGGCGCGTGAGCCTTCGACGATAAGCTGCGGAATCTTGGCCTGATAGTCTTCACGGCTTTCGCCTTCAAGCTGGTAGGTCAGGAATTCAACGACCAGAAGAAAGTCCTCGCGGGCGAAATCCTCTATGGTCCTCTTCAGGGTTTCAAGGTTTGCAACATTGGCTGCCGGGGTATCCATCCGCAGGTAGACCATGATCTTGCCACCGGTGGCCCCAAGGGCGCGAACGCGCCGTGCATCGACACCTTCCACCATCTTGGAAATGCGATAGCCTTCTGGTGACGTGTCCCATCCGGAGGCATCGATACCGATTAGAAGTGCCGTATCCCTGGGAAGGATATCGTTATCGATCAACCCGGGCACCGCACAGACCGGATCGACGAGCACGCAGCCGGCATGAGAGGCCAGATAGCGGGCGATATCGGCCTTGGTTTCACCAAGAATGTCGTTGCCGATCTTTGCCTGTTCTTCGGGTGTCGCGGCAAGAATGGATCGCATGCCGCCGCGCTGGTCGCATGCAATAACCATCATGGATCCGCTACCGTTGCAAATTTGATGGTATCCGCGTCTTTCTGCCGTTGTCATTGCCGTCATGTGTCCACTCCGAAAGAAATTGCAGGCAAAAGCGGACAGCGCAAAGCTTTAGCCATGCGCGAGCCCTCCTGCGTCAGGTGATTTGATGATGCCTTGAAAGTCGCAGGGCCTTGGACGTCATAGGGCCTGGGAAGTCACAGGGAAGGGCACCGTATTGCATTGAGTCCGGAGCCGTTTCAGTGTAGCCTTCCCGCTTCGTGTAACACATTTCAGAAAGGAATTGCAAGCTGCTTCCGCAAACTTCACAGGATACGGCGTCCCGGGCGACATTGCATATGGTCGCAAAGCTGCATTACGAAGCGGACATGTCTCAGGTTGAGATCGCGCGCAAGCTTGGAATCTCGACCGCGACCGTCTCCCGTTTGCTTCAACGGGCAAGGGTGCTTGGGATCGTCAAGATCGAGGTGCTTGACCTTGTCTCGCCCGCCGGTCTGACCCAGGAACTGATCGAAGCGCTGTCCCTGAAGAGGGCGGCGGTGATCGATACCCCATCGACAGGTGTTCTGGGTGCGCTGGCAAAGCCGCTGGGCGATCTGCTCAAGGAAGAAGGCCTGGCCGCAGGGTCGGTCATCGGCATCGGTTGGGGTCGTGCCATACGTGAGGTTATTGCCGCTGGCTTGCCGCGTATTCCTGGCATTATCGCCGTTGCGTTGAACGGTGGTCTCCAGCAATCAGCGCCGCATTTCCAGATTAGCGAATTTGTCCGCCAGGCTGCCGATCAGTTGGGTGGCAGCGCCCATTTTCTGCATGCGCCTTATCTTTCCTCCGCCGAATTGAAGGATGCCTTTCTTGCCGATGCATTTGTGCAGGAAACGACGAAACTTTGGGATCGCCTGGATTGCGCGATTGTCGGCATAGGGCTGCCGCATGCCATCAATCCGCCTGAGGCGAGTGCTGCAACAGTGAATGAGCGCGCCATTGGAGGCGCGGTTGGTGACGTCATCAGGCACTATGTCGATATCAACGGCAAGCTTTTGTCCTGGGATGGGGAAGAGCGAATGATTGCGGCATCCAGCCAGCAGCTTTGCAAGGCCAAACTGTCTATCGGTGTGGCCGCGACCGTTGAAAAAGCGGCTGGAATCATCGGCGCCGTCCGTTCCGGAATGATCAATTCCCTGGTCACCGACGCCAATACCTGCATCGCAATTCTCAATCTTCTCCAGCAAGATGCGCCTTCCCAGGGGGCGGAGAAACAAACGAAAGCGAAAAAGAAATAAGTTTCTGAAAAAAATTTCTTGACGGCAGACTGAAAACGGCGTGATGATGCTGTCGTGAATTGAATGCTTAATTCACGGGAGATGACTGTTTCGATTTGGGAGGAGAGAAACATGGAACGTCGGCGTTTTCTTCAATCTGCGACCGCGATTGCCTTGTCCGCACCGGCTGTTTTGACGGTTACGCGTGCTCAGGCCGAAAATAAAAAATTCAGAATTGCGCTGATTCCAGGTCTGACCACCGATGCATTTTATATCACGATGCATAAGGGCGCAGAAGCCGCGGCCGCTGCCATCGGCGCACAGATTATTTTTCAAGGCGCTCCAGATTTCAACCCTGTTACACAGGTTCCGGTTCTTGATGCGGTCATTGCGAAAAAGCCGGATGCCATTCTCATCGCACCCACCGATACCACACAGTTGGTGCAGCCGTTGAAAAAGGCTGCGGATGCGGGCATTCCGCTGATCACGGTCGATACATTCATCGGGACTGGTGACTATCAAACAGGCGCAGGGGACGGGGACTTTCCGTTGTCCTATATCGCATCGGACAATGTTCTGGGCGGCGAAATTGCAGCGCGCTCTCTGGCGTTGGCCATTGGTGACAAAGGCAAGGTCTATGTCTCCAACGTTAAGCCAGGAGTTTCGACAACGGACCAGCGAGAGCAAGGGTTCAAATCCGAGATGGCCAAACATCCCGGCATCACGGTTCTCGAAACGCAGTTCAATGACAATGACGCTAACAAGGCCGCATCTCAGCTCCAGGCGGTCTACGCCCGCAATCCAGATTTGGCCGGTGTATTTGGTGCCAATCTGTTTTCCGGGCTTGGATCGGCGAACGGTGTCCAGCAGGCTGGCCAATCCGGTACAATCAAGGTTGTGGCTTTCGATGCGCCAGGGTCAGTGGTGGATAATCTGAAATCCGGCCTTATCGATTTTGCAATCGCCCAGCATCCTGCGGAAATCGGCTATTACGGGGTGATCTCCGCCTATGCTCACCTGACCGGGCAGTCCATCCCAACCAAGATTGGGACTGGCTTTACTGTCATTAACAAGAGCAACGTGACTGATCCAGCCGTCGCTCGGTTCATCTACGCTGAATAGACCTCCACGGCCTCGTTAAAACGTCAGCTCAAGCTGATTGGACGCCAGGATAAGGCTTTCAAGTCCCTTCATTGACAGTTGACCAGAACTCAGGATGGAATTCATGCTGGAAAACCAGACCATGGCGCCCGAGAACACCCACGCCGTCGCACCTCAGGCAGACCATGCCGACGTCACAAAGACGATCGTGCAGCGTATCGCTCAGTTGCGGGCGTGGGTCTTTCTGGCTGCACTTATTGTGATCTTCGAGATTTGGGCGCAGACAGATTTTGGAGGGACGTTCGTTGGTTCACCCTTCAATTGGCAATCTGTCGCGGTCTTTGCCGTTGCGCCTCTTCTTTTGGCAATCGGCCAGACCTTCGTCATCATCTCTGGCGGCATCGATCTTTCTGCGGGTTTCATCATGGGGCTTGCGGCGGTCGTCGCTGCCCACGCCACCAATTATTTCGGGGTCTTCATGCCTTTGCCGGCTGCGATGGTGTGCGGCATCCTCGTCGCCATCCTCGCCGCGACAATTCCAGGCATCATCAACGGGTTGCTGATTTCCAGGCTCAACGTGCCCCCTTTTATCGGCACACTTGGCATGTTCGGTGTTGCCAGAGGCGCGGCTTTCCTTCTGGCCGGAGGAACAACGGTACCTGTCAAGAACTCCTACTTCGCGATGTTGGGAAATGGACGGATAGAGGGCATACCGTATCTCGTTCTGGTAACCGCCGTTTTCGTGCTGTTGATGCATTACATTCTCAGCCAGACACGCTTTGGCCAGCATAATTACGCGATTGGCGCCAATGCCCAGGCATCACGCCGGGCAGGTATCGATATCAAAGGCCATATTTTGCGACTTTATATCCTGTCTTCGGTCTGTGCAGGCCTTGGCGGCGCGTTATATGCGGCGCGCTTCACGGCGGGCGCTGCCCAGGCCGGAGAACCCTTGCTTCTCGACAGCGTGGCTGCCGTCGTAATTGGCGGCGCCAGCCTGTTTGGAGGCTCGGGAACAATCATCGGAACGGTGGCGGGAGCCCTGGTCATTGCGGTCATCCAGTACGGCCTGGTTTTCATGAATGTTGAGCCATTCTGGCAGTTCATTGCCGTTGGCGTCGTTATCATCATCTCCGTTCTTATCGACCAGGCGCAACGCCGCTTCAGTGGAGTCAAACATGCTGAGTAATGTCGCACCCCTTCTCGAAGTCCGCAATTTTTCCCGGTATTTCGGCGCGGTGAAAGCCCTTGATAATTGCTCGCTGACGGTCGGTGCCGGTGAGGTCGTTGCCTTGGCAGGCGACAATGGTGCTGGAAAAACCACCATGATCAAGGCGATCTCGGGTGTCTATTCGCCGACATCGGGTGAAATTCTGATCGATGGCTGCCCGGTTGCTTTTTCCTCGCCCCAGGATGCGCGTGAAAAAGGGATCGAGACGATCTATCAGGACCTGGCGCTTGCCGATAATCTTTCGATTGGCGCAAATATTTTTCTTGGCCGTGAGCCAATGAAACGCGCTTTCGGCTTTCTTCCCGTCCTCGATCGGAAGGCGATGGCCAAGGCCGCAGCCGATACCATGGCGCTTCTCGACTTTCATGTGAAGCGATTGGATGCACCGGTCAGCAACTTTTCAGGCGGACAGCGCCAGGCGGTGGCAATCGGTCGGGCCGTTTACTGGAATGCCAAGATCCTGATCATGGACGAACCGACAGCGGCGCTGGGCGTGCCGGAGCAGCGTAAAGTTGTTGCGCTGATCAAATCGCTGAAAGCCCAGGGCAGGGGCGTTATTTTCATCTCCCATAACCTCCAGGACATATTCGCGGTATCGGACCGTATCGTTGTCCTGAGACGGGGTATTGTCGCGGGAACGCGCAATATTGCCGATACCAACCACGACGAAATCGTCAAGCTGATGATTGGTGGGTAATCCTAGAAGTCAGCAAGCAAATCAACGCGGGATTATACTCATGTGGGAACTTGATGGGAAAGCAATCCTCGTCACCGGTGCCAGCGGTGGAATCGGCGGCGCGACGGTGAAAAAGCTGAAAGAAGCCGGGGCCAGGGTCTATGCAGCCGGAAGGTCACGAGACGAGCTTGAAAAGCTGGCCGCGCAAACCGGTTGTGAAACGTTGATTTTCGATCTCACCTCGGAGGACGAAATTCGCAGGGCAATAGAGGATTTGGCGTTGTGGGGGGTGGTGAACTGCGGTGGCTTTGGCGGCGAAATCGCCACCCCGCAGGAAACCGCCATTTCTATCTTCGACAAAGCCATTGCCATCAATGTGAGAGGCGCGCTTCTCGTCACCAAATACGCATCGCGCTCAATGATCAAAGAAGGGAAGGGCGGGTCGATCGTCAATGTCTCGAGCCAGGCAGCACTGGCGGCATTGCCGGGCCATGTCTCCTATGCGTCTTCCAAAGCGGCACTGGATAGCATTACCCGTGTCAGCGCGCTTGAACTTGGCAAATACAAAATTCGGGTCAATAGCGTCAATCCCACCGTGGTCATGACGGAGATGTCCGCATTTTATTGGGGCCGCCCGGAGATCGGCGAACCCTTCCTGCAAAAAATGCCGTTGGGACGGTGGGCGACCGTCGATGACATCGCAAAGCCGATCCGCTTCTTGTTGAGTGAGGAGGCGTCAATGATCACCGGTGTCTCTCTCCCAATTGACGGTGGCTTTACGGCCTGTTGATCGCCTCATCGCTCAGGCCGTGCAAGATCCGCACCCAGGATCTGGTGCCTTTGTGAAAAGAGGTGAGGTTGTATTTTTCATTGGGCGAGTGAACGCAGTCATCGTCCAGCGAAAAGCCCACCAACAAGGAGTCCATGCCGAGCATGGACTGAAAGCTGCCGACAATAGGGATCGATCCGCCGCCGCCGACAACAATGGCGGGCTTTGGCCACTCCTGTGAAAGAGCCGCTTTGGCCGTGGCGAGGATCGGCGAGTCATAGGGCAATTGAATGGCAGGCGAGGCGCCTTCGGCCTGAAATTCAACCCGGCAATCCCTAGGTAACTTTGAGGTTACATAGGCGCGAAAACTGTCGCGGATTTTTTGCGGGTCCTGTTTTCCTACCAGACGGAAGGATACTTTGGCCATGGCCTCGGCAGCAATCACGGTCTTGAAACCCTTGCCGGTATAGCCGCCGGACATGCCGTTGATCTCGGCGGTCGGGCGGGCCCAGAGCAATTCCAGAACGCTACGGCCCTTTTCGCCGGAGGGTACGGAAAGACCGATATCCGTTAGGAACGCGGGTTGGGTCTTCTCCAGATCCGCCCAGACGGCCTTGATATCGGGCGGTGTTTCTTCGACACCATCGTAAAAGCCGGGCAGGGTCACGGCACCGGTTTCATCATGCAGGCCAGCCATGACATCGCTCAGGACATGCAACGGATTGGCTGCGACGCCACCATATCCGCCCGAATGGAGGTCACGGCTGGCGGCCTTGATGGTGATTTCCTCGCCAACCAGACCGCGCAGGCTGGCGCAGATCGCCGGTGTTTGCGTGTCCCACATGCCGGTGTCGCAGACCATGGCAAAATCAGCCTTCAACTCCTGAGCATGGGCTTCGAGAAAAGGCTGAAGCGACGGCGATCCCGATTCCTCCTCGCCTTCGAAGAGAATGGTCACACGCAACGGCAGTCCGCCCTTGGTTTCCTTGAAGGCGCGTAGAGCCTCGATGAAGGTCAGGAGCTGTCCCTTGTCATCCGAAGTACCGCGTCCGGTGATGATCTTTTCTCCGGTTGAACCGTCACGAATAGCTGGGTCGAACGGGTCGTTTTGCCATAAGTTCAGCGGGTCCACCGGCTGAACATCGTAATGGCCGTAAAAGAGCACATGCGGGCAATCCGCGGTTTGGCCCTCATGATGACCAACCACCATCGGATGGCCTGACGTGTCGCGCACGGATGCGGCAAAGCCCAGTCCGGTCAGATAGGTCGCCAGGAAATCCGCAGCCTTGCGGCAATGCGGGCTGTAGGCCGGATCTGTGGAAATCGAGGGGATACGCACCAGATCGAAAAGTGTTTCCAGACTGGAGGGCAGATTGTCATCGACCCGGGCGAGGACGGTTTCAAGATCGGTCATGGGCAGATTTCCAGTCGGTTATGGGATGGGTGTTTGCAAAAGATCAGTCTATTCGGGCCGCCGCCACTGCCGCCTGCAAATCGCTCCACAGCGCCTCGGTTCCCTCAAGCCCGACATGGAGACGCACAGACAGCGGATCGACGCCGAAGGCATCCGCGAAACTCGGCGGGGCTTTCTGGTTGGCCACCACATCGCCGGGGACGACGAGACTTTCATGACCACCCCAACTGACGCCCAGTTTGAACAGTTTCAAATGGTTGCAGAAGGTTTGAATATGGATGACATCCTTGAAGATGAAGGAAAACAGCCCGGACGTGCCATGCAGGCCCGGCGGCAAGCCATTGTTCAGCGCCGGATGGCAGACTTTTTCGACGATATCGAGCGCCTGCAAGCGGTGGGCAATCTCAAGCGCTGAGGCCTCATGCGCCTTCATGCGGATCGGCAATGTGCGCATACCCCGGATCAGCAGCCAGGCATCGAAGGGAGACAGTTTTCCGCCGAGATAAGGCAGCGTTTCATTGCGGATACGATTGATCAGTTCCTTGGGACCCGCCACCACACCGGCGACAACATCGCTGTGACCGCCGAGATATTTCGAGGCCGAATGCAGGACGAGATCGACGCCGAGCGATAATGGCTTTTGGAAAACCGGGCTTGCCCAGCTGTTGTCAATCACCGACAACACGCCGTGCTGTTTGGCAAGAGCGGCCAGCGCGCCGACATCATGGGCGTCCATCACCCAACTGGTGGGGCTTTCCAGATAGAGAAGCTTTGCGCCCGGAAGCGCCTTGGCCACGGCATCCTCATCGCGGCCATCGACATAAGTCACCTCGATGCGCATGCGCTTCAGCATGGTCTCAAAGAACCTGTAGGCATCGGGATAGAGGTGGCGAACGGCAACGATCCGATCTCCCGGCTCGACAAAGCTCAGGACGGTCGAGGATATCGTCGCCATGCCGCTGGCAAAGGCAAGGGCATCTTCCGCGCCTTCCAGTTTGGCTAGCATCTCCTCGAAAATCCGCACGGTGGGGTTCAGCCCGCGTGAATAAACCGGCCGAAGCTTTTCACCACGATAGGTCGCAACCATCTCGTCGTAGTCGCTGAAGGTGAACAGCGACGTCTGCACAATCGGCGGCACCACCGCATCATAAGCATTGGCCTCATCATGCGCCGTAATCAGCGATGCCTGTTGCAGATAATCGAGTGCGTCGCTCATTTGGACATTTCCTTGATGTCTTCTTCCACCACGGCAAGAATTTTGAGGGTTTCACGGCGGGCCGCTTCACTATCCTGATCGGCTATCGCGCTGAACAAGGTACGATGATAGGGAAAGGAGCGGCGGGCAAAATCCGGCCTGTCGAAAGGCTTTGTCCAGAAGCGCTCGAAGGCTTCGCGCATTTGCTCCAGAAGCTGTTTGAACAGCGGGTTATGGGTGGCATCGTAGATCGCAACATGGAACGCCAGATCTTCCTTGCCAGATGTTCCCTTGGCCAGATGCACCCGCTCCATCTCATCGAGCTTTTCCTCGATGATCCGCAGATCGTCTTCCGTTCGGCGCATGGCAGCCAAGGCTCCGGCCTCAACCTCAATGCCGCGTCGGACTTCCAGCGTTTGCAAAAGAGCGTCGCGTAAATTCACCGTCTCCAGCATCAACGGCATGTGGACCGTCGCAGCACTCACGGGCTGCAAAAGATAGGTTCCGCTCCCTTTGCGGGTTTCCACCACGCCCAGCGCCTGAAACCGCCCGATCACTTCACGCACTGTTGAACGGCCAACGCCGAGCGCGTTCATCAATTCGCGTTCCGTCGGCAGGCGATCTCCACGCTTGAGACCGGCCTTGTTGATATAGCCGACCATGGCCCCGCTCACCTGCTGGACACGGTCCAGCGGTGGTAGCGCGGCAATATGCTGGGTGTCGTTCAGCGCGGTTCCGATGCGCATCGTCATTGAGATTTCTTCCTCCTGCCGACCGCTTGACAATTGGTCTGACATCTTAGCAGTATGCCGCCCACGAACAATGTCAAGGCGACCAACGAGGCATTTGGTCTACTCCAAAAACTGAATTTCATCGTCGCGGATACGGTGGAAGAAACGAAAACAATAATTTATCCGCACACATAAAAAATGAGGGTGCCGCAAAGGCGCGAACAAACAAACTGGGGATTAAAGGCATGAAATTTCGTCTATTCGGCGGAGCTGTGGCCGTGTCGGTTGCTGCTTTGCTCACCAGCCCGGCTGTTGCTTTTGAAGGCAGAAGCCTTGTGGCGCCCGATTGCAACTATGGTGGCAAGATCAAATCCATCGTGGCGACCGATGAGCACACGGTGACCTTCTCGATGTGCTCGCCTGATCCGGCCTTCAAAGCCAAGGCCGCCTTCGTACCTTTCGGCATCCAGCCCGCCAAGCATATCGAAGAGGCTGGACCGAAGAAAAAGCTGCTCGACAATCCGATCGGCACCGGTCCTTTCAAACTGGAAAGCTGGAATCGCGGCGATTCCATCACCATGACGCGCAACGAGAATTATTGGGGCGCCAAGCCGGCTTTCGACAAGCTGGTGTTTCGCTGGAACCAGTCCGGCGCGGGCCGCCTGAATGAATTGCGCTCCGGCACGGTCGATGAAATCACCAATATCAGCCCGGATGATTTCGACAGCGTCAAGAACGATCCAGACCTGCAATTCCTGCCACAGGAAAGCCCGAATATTCTCTATCTCGGCATGGTCAACACCGCCAAGCCCTTCGAGAATGAGAAGGTGCGCCAAGCCATTGCCATGGGCATCGACCGCCAGCGCATCGTCGATAATTTCTATCCGAAGGGTTCGGTCGTCGCCAGCCATTTCACCCCCTGTTCGCTGCCCAATGGCTGCGCCGGTAAGGATTGGTACGGATTTGATGCCAGCGCCGCCAAGAAACTATTGGCCGATGCCGGGTTCGCGAATGGCTTTAAGACCAAGATCTACTACCGCGATGTGTTTCGTGCTTACCTGCCGGAACCAAGCGTCGTGGCCGTCGAATTCCAGACGCAGCTGAAGAAAAATCTCGGCATCGATGCAGAAGTGGTTCCGATTGAATCGGGCAAATTCATTGACGATACCTCGGCAGGCCGGATCGATGGGCTCTATCTGCTGGGCTGGGGCGCGGACTATCCGCATGTCACCAACTTCCTCGATTATCACTTCGGCAAGACGTCGAAAATGTTCGGCACTACCTTCCCGGAAATTACCGAGGGGTTGACCAAAGGCGGAACGATTGCCGATACCAAGCAGGCCGAACCGATCTATGCCACTGTCAACGATGCCATCCGCCAGCATGTGCCGATGGTACCGATTGTCCATGGCGCTGCTGCCTATGCTGCGCGTGCGACGTTGAAGAACGCCATCGTCCGCCCCTTCGGCTCGCCGCTGTTGCAGAATTCCGATCCGGGCAAGGATACGTTGGTCTTCATGCAGAATGCCGAGCCGATCAGCCTTTATTGCGGCGACGAAACGGATGGCGAAACGCTGAATGCCTGCACGCCGATTACGGAAGCGCTGCTGGATTATGCAAAGGACAGCGGCGATATTGTTCCCGCTCTGGCCACCAGCTGTGATGCCAATGGGGATTCGACCGTTTGGACCTGCAAGCTGCGGACCGGCGTGAAATTCACCGACGGCTCTGATTTTACCGCCAATGACGTGGTGGTATCCTGGGCGGCGGGCATTGATGCATCCAATCCGGCCCATGTCGGCAATACCGGCTCCTTCGACTATTTCTCCTCCCTCTGGGGCGGGTTGATGAACGCCAAGAAGTAATCGTGAGGATTTCGATGCTTCGGGCTAGGCGTAAATGTCTGGCCCGTGGCGTCTTGCTTGATCGTTTTTATATGCCGCTTACCCCCCTCTGTCCTGCCGGACATCTCCCCCTCAAGGGGGGAGATCAGATGGTCTTAACCCACCCGCTTCATTGGATATGCAGCAAGTTTCGATGCATGAAATTCGAGCGAGGGGCAAACCACGCATCGATCTCCCCCCTTGAGGGGGAGATGGCTGGCAAGCCAGAGGGGGGTATCCTGGCGCAGCCGCCTGTTGATGACACCTGACCAAACCAAACGGCGCTGTAAAATCTGGTAATGAGGACCTGCGATGCTTGGATATGCAGCCAAACGCCTGCTGATTTCCATCCCGGTGATTTTCGGCATTCTGATCGTGACCTTCGCGCTTGCCAGGCTGATCCCTGGCGATCCCTGCAAGGCCATGCTGGGAGAAAAAGCCACCGCCGAGACCTGCGCTGGTTTCATCACGCGCTACGGCTTCGATAAGCCGCTGCCAACGCAGTTTTTCATTTATATGGGCGATATGCTGCGGGGTGATTTCGGCACATCGGTGCGCTTCTCGCGGCCTGTGACGCAGATCATTATCGAGCGCCTGCCGATGACCGCCGAGCTTGCCGTGCTGGCGCTGATCACCGCGACCATTATCGGTGTCGGGCTCGGCGTTATTGCTGCCCGTCGTCATAATTCAGCAGCCGATGTCGGCACCATGATCGTTGCCAATGCCGGCATTTCCATGCCGGTGTTCTGGCTGGGGTTGATGCTGGCCTATCTGTTCGGGGTGATGCTGCGCGGCACGCCCTTCTGGCTGCCGCCATCCGGACGGCTTTCCGCCGGGGTCAATTCCATTCCCTTTTACGAGGTCTGGCACTGGCAATTGGCGGCGGAGAGCGGCTGGAGCAAGGTGCTCGAATTCTTCTCCAATTTTTATATTCTGAACGCCTTGATCACTGGCAATTGGACGGTGTTCTGGGATGCCATACGCCATATGATCTTGCCGGTCATCGCGCTCTCCACCATTCCGATGGCGGTGATTGCCCGCATGACCCGCTCCTCGCTGCTGGATGTGCTGGGGCGTGATTATGTCCGCACCGCCCGGGCCAAGGGCGTGCCGGAGAAACGCGTGGTCAGCGAACATGCGCTGGGCAATGCTTTGTTGCCGGTTGTCACCATTCTGGGCTTGCAAATGGGCGCCCTGCTCAGTGGTGCTGTGTTGACTGAAACCGTTTTTGGCCTGTCCGGCGTGGGGCGTATGCTGGTTGAGGCCATTTTTGCGCGGGACTATCCAGTCGTGCAGGCCTTCACGGTGATGATTGCCGTGTCCTACGTGGCCATCAACCTGCTGGTGGACCTTTCCTACACCTATCTCGATCCTCGCATTCGCCCACAATAGGACAGTTCATGACGCGCTTGAATAGTGTATCGGCCAATGCAGCAGAGGCCATTCTTGAAGATGGCCTGATTGGTGAGCCGGTTGCCCAATGGCGGAGAACCTGGGGACGGCTGCTGAGGCTGCGTTCCGGGCAGGTCGGGTTGTTCATTATCGGAATGCTGATCCTGATTGCCATTTTCGCACCGGTACTGGCCCCTTACGACCCCGATCAGGTGTTGATCGGGGTCGAGCAGGTCAAGCGCCGCGAGCCGCCTTGCGTGCATCTGCTTGGATGTGACGTCAGCCGTCCGCAGCACATCATGGGTATCGATGGCAATGCCCGGGATTCCTTCTCGCGTATTCTCTATGGCACGCGCGTCAGTCTGGTCATTGGGCTGACCACCGTCACCTGCGCGCTGTTCTTCGGCGTGCTGCTGGGGGCGATTGCCGGGTATTTCCGGGGATGGGTGGATAATATCATCATGCGAATCATGGATGTGATCCTCGGCTTTCCGTCACTGCTGCTGGCCATTGCCATCGTTGCGGTTCTGGGGCCGGGCATTCGCAATGCATTGCTGGCCATCTCCATCGTCTCGGTTCCCGCCTATGCCCGCGTCACCCGGGCCAGTGTGCTCTCGGTGAAAACCTTTGATTTTGTTGCAGCCACGCGGGTGCTGGGCGGTAGCAAATGGCGCATCCTGTTTCGCCGCGTGCTGCCCAATGCCATCACGCCGATTGTGGTGCTGGCAACGCTTGGGGTGGCCACCGCCATTCTCGATGCGGCTGGTCTCAGCTTTCTTGGCCTTGGCGCACAGCCGCCGACGCCGGAATGGGGGACGATGCTGGGGGCCGCCCGCAACGAGATCTTTTCCGCGCCGCATCTGGTGTTCTTTCCCGGCCTTGCCATCATGCTGACCGTGCTTGGCTTCAACCTTCTCGGAGACGGGCTGCGTGATGCCCTCGATCCGCGGCTCCATACGTGAGGACAGCATGACCCGGCCTATTCTGGAGATCCGCGATCTCACCACCCATTTCCAAACCCGATCCGGCACCGCGCGTGCGGTTGACGAGGTTTCCCTCTCGCTCAAAGCCGGGGAAACGCTCTGCATTGTTGGCGAGAGCGGCTGCGGCAAATCCATCACCTCGCTCAGCATCATGGGGCTTGTGCCATACCCCGGCAAAATCATTGGCGGCGAAGTGCTGCTGGATGGAACTGATCTGCGCAGCATGTCGCCGATGGACCTCAGCAAGGTGCGCGGCAACCGGATTTCGATGATCTTTCAAGACCCGTCCTCCTCGCTCAATCCGGTCCACACCGTGGGGCGGCAGATTGCCGAGGCCTATCGCCTGCATAAAAACATGGGCAAGCAGGAGGCAGAAGCGGCGGCAATCGCCATGCTGAAAGCCGTCGGTATTCCCGATCCCCAACGTCGCATGAAGGCCTATCCGCATGAAATGTCCGGTGGCATGGCGCAGCGGGTGATGATTGCCATGGCGCTGGCCTGCCAGCCGGAAGTGCTGATCGCCGATGAGCCGACCACCGCGCTGGATGTGACAATTCAGGCGCAAATATTGGATTTGATGCGCGATTTACAGCGTGATTTCGGCACTGCCATCATTTTGATCACCCATGATCTTGGTGTGGTCGCCGAAATGGCCGACCATGTGGCCGTGATGTATGCGGGGCAGGTCGTCGAGCTTGCCGATGTCCGAACCCTGTTCAAGTCGCCCAAGCATCCCTACACGCAAGCCTTGCTGCGCTCGGTGCCGGTGCTGGGCGAATCCCCTGACATGCTCGAAGTCATCGATGGTCGCGTGCCGCAATTAACCCATCTGCCGCAGGGCTGTTTGTTCGCGCCGCGCTGCACAGCACGGCGCGAGGCCAATGAACCGCGCTGTCTAAGCGATGTCCCGGCGCTCACCGAAATCCACAAGGCCCATCACTGTCGATGCTGGCTGACCGAACCGGCGACGCTCGCTGGTGAACAAGAGGTTCAGCCCGCATGAGCGCCCTGATCGAAATGAACGGCATCAAAATGGCCTTCGCCGTGACCGGTGGGGCGTTCCAGCGGGTGAAAGGCTATGTCAACGCCGTCAATGATGTCAGCCTGACCATCGAGCGCGGGCGCACGCTGGGTGTGGTCGGTGAAAGCGGCTGCGGAAAATCCACGCTGGCCCGCATCGTGGTGGGTCTGTTTGCGCCGACCGCAGGCGAAATCATCTTTGATGACAAGCAGATTGCCGGACCCGGCATGGGCGTTGATTTTGCCTCCAGCCGCCGCATCCAGATTGTCTTTCAAGACCCTTACTCCTCGCTTGATCCACGGCTGCCGATTGGCGATTCCATTGCCGAAGGCCTGGTCATCCATGGCATCGGCGACAAGGCCAGCCGTCGCAAGGCCGTTGCCGATATGCTGGAACTGGTGGGCCTACCGCCGCAAGCCGCAGACCGCTATCCGCATGAATTTTCCGGCGGCCAGCGCCAGCGCATCGGCATTGCCCGCGCCCTCATTCTCCAGCCGGAATTTCTGGTCTGTGATGAGCCAACCTCGGCGCTCGACGTTTCGGTGCAGGCGCAAATCCTGAACCTCTTGAAGCGGCTGAAAACCCAGCTCAACCTGACCATGATGTTCATTTCCCACAATCTGGCCGTGGTGCGCCACATCGCCGATGACGTGGTGGTGATGTATCTCGGTCATGCGGTGGAACTTGGCCCGGTGGAAGCGCTGTTTACCAATCCACGCCATCCCTATACCAAGGCCCTTCTCTCGGCGACGTTGATTGCCGATCCCGACCGGCGCGGCGAGCGGATCAAGCTCGTCGGCGAAATGCCGTCTCCGCTCAATCCACCCACGGGCTGTCCCTTCCATCCGCGTTGCACGCTGGCCAATGACCGCTGCAAGGCGGAAATGCCGCTGATGACCATGACCGACACCGTCCAAGTGGCCTGTCATGCCGTTGAAGAAGACCGGGCTTAAATTATACCAGGGAAACAGACCATGTCCTCACGTCTATCAGCCCCGAAAATCCCCATGGAAGAGCGGGTTCTCCGGTTAGAGGCCCTTCGAAAGACCATGGCGGAAAAGGATATCGGCGCCGTGCTGATCGGCTCCACCGAGAGCCTGCGCTATTTCACCGGGCTGGTCTGGCATGGCAGTGAGCGACTTGTGGGGGCGGTGATTACAGCATCGGATCTCGTTTATGTGGTGCCGGGCTTTGAGCGCAGCCGGGTGGAGACATTGCCGCATCTTCCCGGCGATATCAGGGTGTGGGAAGAAGATGAAAGCAGCGCCGCCCTTGTCGCGTCCTTCATGCCACACGGTGGCACGCTTGCGGTCGACGATTCCGTGCCGCTTTTCGTCTACAATGCCCTAAAGCGCGAAATAGCAGCAGATCGGCTGATCGATGGGGGACCGCTGCTGCGCGGTCAGCGCCTGCGAAAATCCGCCACTGAAATCGCCATCATCCAATATGCGATGAACTTGACCCTGGATGTGCAGCGCAAAGCGCATGCCATGATCCGGCCCGGCATTGCCGCCTCGGAGGTCGTGCGCTTTATTGATGACGAACACCGACGGCTAGGCGCCAGCAACGGCTCCACCTTCTGCATCGTTTCCTTTGGCGAGACCACGTCCTTGCCGCATGGGGCGGATGGCGAGCAATATTACCAGCCGGGCGATGTGGTGTTGGTCGATACCGGCTGCCGCATTGATGGCTATAACTCCGACATTACCCGCACCTATATGCTGGAGGAGCCAACTGCCGAGTTTGCCCGCATATGGGCGATTGAGCGGGCGGCGCAGCAGGCGGTTTTCGATGCGGCCCGGATTGGCGCGACCTGTGGTAGCCTGGATGATGCCGCCCGCGACGTGCTGACCCGCCACGGCCTCGGCCCGGATTACCAGCTTCCCGGACTGCCCCACCGCGCTGGTCATGGTCTTGGTCTTGAGGGACATGAGGAGCCCTATATCGTGCGCGGCAATACTGTGCGTCTTGAAGAGGGAATGTGCTTTTCCTGCGAGCCGATGATTGTCCTGCCCGGACAATTTGGCCTGCGTCTGGAAGACATCATTTACATGACCTCCGATGGGCCGAAATGGTTTACCCAGCCCGCCAAGGGGCCGACGGAGCCTTGGTCAGGATAAGGACAGTATCTGTCTGCCTAAAATAAAAGCAGCATGAAAAAATATGCAGAGTCGGATTGACTCATCTCTTCGTTCGTCTGAGTATGAACCAATTATCAATTGGTTCGAACCAATGCATGATTGACGATCACGACAATTCCAATCTCGCCCTCAACAAATTGCGTGAACTGCTGAGCTCTGGCCGGTTCAGTGCAGGCGAGAAACTGCCGACAGAGCGGTCATTGTGCGAGGAGCTTTGTCTTGGCCGCCGTTCCGTTCGCCGGGCCCTTGAGGTTCTGGAAGCAGAAGGGCTAATCTGGCGGCGGCAGGGGTCTGGCACGTTTGCCGGTGCGCGCCCTGACGCATTTGATGACTATGTCGGTGCCTTGGTTGCTGGAACCGATCCGTTGGAAGTCATGGAAGTGCGTCTCCGGCTTGAGCCGCAACTGGCGCAGTTGGCGGCTCTGCGTGCCAATGCGACAGATGTGCAGGCCATGTATGATCTTGTCGCAAAGATCGGCGCCAGCAAGGATGCCGATGGGCGGGAGCTTTGGGATGGGGCGCTGCATCGAAAGATTGCCCAATGCGCTGGTAACAGCCTTTTCCTGGCGTTGTTCGATGTGATGAACCGGACGCGGCAGGACCCGGCCTGGCAGAATATTCGTGAACAGGCGCGGGCGTTTGCCCAAACTCGTCCAGTCACCCATGGCCAGCATCTCGCCATTATCGATCGGATTGCATCGCGCGACCCGATCGGAGCCGGCGAAGCCATGCGGGTCCACCTTCTCACCCTGCAAGAGAGCCTGATCCGCATTACCTCGATCGATACCGCCGTCCACCTCGCAGAGGCATGACGGCCAAGAACTGCCTATCATCAGCATAAAAACAACAATGAGGGGAATGGCATGAAACTGAACAGAGTTTTGACCGCGCTGCTCGTCACCGCCGCTTTTGCCGCACCTGTGATGGCCGCAGACCTGAAGATCGGCTTGTCGGAAGACCCTGACGTTCTCGATCCGGCGCAGTCGCGCACCTTCGTGGGGCGCATCGTCTACACGGCAATGTGCGACAAACTGGTCGATGTCTCGCCCGACCTGAAAATCATCCCGCAGCTTGCCACCGGCTGGGCCTGGAGCGAGGGTGGCAAGGTTTTAACCATGACGCTGCGCCAGGGCGTGAAATTTCACGATGAAACACCCCTCAACGCCGAAGCGGTTGTCGCCACCATCCCGCGCAACATGACCATGGCGGAATCGCGGCGCAAGAGCGAGCTTGCCTCGGTTGAAAAGGTCGAGGCTATCGGCAGCGATACGGTGAAATTCACCCTCAAGGCCCCGGATTCGACACTGCTGGCGCAATTGTCCGACCGGGCCGGGATGATCGTCTCGCCCAAGGCCGCCAAGGAATTGGGAGCCAATTTCGGCAGCCATCCCGTTTGCGCCGGGCCGTTCAAATTCGTCGAGCGGGTGCAGCAGGACCGGATCGTGCTGGAGAAATTTGCCGATTACTGGAACAAGGATCAGATCTTCATCAACAAGCTCACCTATCTGCCGATTGTCGATAGCACGGTGCGCCTCGCCAATTTGCGCTCCGGTGATCTCGATATGATTGAGCGGGTGGCGCCCACCGATGCCGCATCCATCAAATCCGATGGGAAGCTGGACTTTGAACAGGCAGTGGGCGTTGGTTACATGGCGATGTATGTTAATATCGGCAATGGTCCTCGCGCCAACAACCCGCTTGGCAAGGACAAGCGCCTGCGGCAGGCCTTCTCGCTGGCCATCGATCGCGAAGCACTGAATCAGATCGTCTTTGAGGGGACGGCTCTGGCGGGCAATCAGCCCTTTCCGCCTGTCAGCCCCTGGTATGACAAGCGGATTCCCGTGCCTGCCCGCGATGTCGAAAAGGCAAAAGCCCTGATCAAAGCCGCTGGATTTGACCGGGTGCCGATTGAGTTGCAGGTTTCCAACAGCGCGACGGTGTTGCAGATGATGCAGGTCGTGCAATCGATGGTCGCTGAGGCTGGTTTTGACGTGACGCTGAAGACGATGGAGTTTGCCACCATGCTCAACGAGCAAACGGCTGGAAATTACCAGATCAGCCGTTCGGATTGGTCCGGGCGCGTGGACCCGGATGGCAATCTGCATCAGTTCGTCACCTGCAAGGGTGGCATCAACGATACCAAATATTGCAATCCCGCCGTCGATACGCTGTTGAACGAAGCGCGGCAATCCACCGACGACGCCCTGCGCAAGCAGAAATATGATGCGGCCGATGAA
Organism: Agrobacterium vitis; assembly: GCF_014926405.1. NCBI lineage: Bacteria > Pseudomonadati > Pseudomonadota > Alphaproteobacteria > Hyphomicrobiales > Rhizobiaceae > Gillisella > Gillisella vitis. Next base: position 927,031 of record NZ_JACXXJ020000003.1, on the reverse strand, counting down.
ATCCTGAATGACGACCTGCCGATCATCTATCTCGGTCATCAGTCCTGGCTCTGGGCGTCCAGCAAGAAGATCACCGGTTTTGTGCCGTCACCGGATGGAATGATCCGCCTGACGGGCCTGCATAAGGCCAATTGAAGTCTTTCTTGTCGCTCTGATGATCCTGTCCCGGAAGCGATGTTTGTCAGGCGGCAGCTGCGCCGCCTGACACAAACGCCTCATTCATGCGGAGACCGTCATGCCCACTTTTCTTGCCCGGCGCCTGTTGCTGGCCATACCGACGCTGCTGATCATTTCTGTCTTCGTTTTTTCGCTGCAAAAACTTCTGCCTGGTGATCCGGTGCTGATTATGGCGGGAGAAGATCGCGATCCCGCGGTGATGGAAAGCCTGCGCGAGAAATATCACCTGAATGATCCGATGCCCGTTCAATATGTAATGTGGCTTGGCGCCGCGCTGAAGGGTGATCTCGGCATGTCATTGCGGACCAACCAGCCCGTGCTGGAACTGATCGGCGAGAAACTGCCCGTCACCTGCCAACTGGCCATCATGTCGATGATCTTTGCTCTTGCCCTCGGCATTCCCCTCGGCATTCTGGCCGCGGTCAAGAAGAATACGCTGATCGATTACCTGGCAAGCGTGGTGGCGCTGTCTGGCCTGTCGATCCCGAATTTCTGGCTTGGTATCATGCTCATTCTGCTGGTTTCGGTTCGGCTTGGTTGGCTGCCGGCCTCCGGCTATCAACCGTTCTTTTCCGACCCATGGATGTCGATGAAAACCATGCTGATGCCGTCGTTCGTGCTCGGCAATGCCTTGGCAGCATCGATCATGCGCCACACGCGCTCGGCCATGCTGGGGGTTCTCAGTTCGGATTATGTGCGCACCGCTCGCGCCAAGGGCATGCCCGAACGTTCGGTTATCCTGTCTCATAGTTTTCGCAATGCCGTTTTGCCCATCGTCACCCTGACCGCCTTGCTGTTTGGCGAATTGCTGGCCGGTGCGGTGCTGACAGAGCAGATTTTCACCATTCCCGGCTTTGGCAAGCTGATCGTCGATGCGGTGTTCAATCGCGACTATGCCGTCGTCCAGGGCGTCGTGCTCTGCACCGCCATCGGCTTCATCCTGATGAACCTGATGGCCGATTGTCTCTATCTTCTTCTCAATCCTCGCATGAGGGCCAGCCTATGACCGCCATGACTGGGGCCGCAACTGGCCCGTCCCACCTATCCGGCAGAGGCTGGCGCAAACTGAAAGCCAACAAGGCAGCGTTGGTTGGTCTGGCGATCATTCTGTTCTTTCTTACGGTGGCGCTGCTGGCGCCATTGCTGCCCATCGCCGATCCCTTAGCGTCGAGCTGGTCAGCCATTCGCAAGGCACCGTCGCTGGCCCACCCGTTCGGCACGGATGACCTTGGCCGCGATATCATGTCCAGGATGATCTGGGGGGCGCGGGCTTCGCTGGCCGCAGGGATTTTTTCCGTGGCGATTGCCACCATCCTTGGTGTTCCGCTTGGTATCCTCTCCGGTTATTTCGGCGGCTGGAGCGATATGGTGATTTCCCGCATCACCGAGGCCTTCCTGGCAATGCCGTTTTTGATCATGGCCATCGCTCTTGCCGCTTTTCTTGGGCCAAGTCTGACCAACGCGATGATTGCCATCGGCCTTTCGGCATTGCCAACCTTCATCCGGTTGAGCCGTGGTCAGGTTTTGGCGGTGAAAACGGAAGATTATGTGGAGGGCGCACGCTCCATCGGCCTTGGGCATGTGGCAATCATGAGCCGTTACATCTTTCCCAATATTCTGGCGCCGGTTCTGGTGCAGGCAACGCTGACGGTCGCCACTGCGATCATCGCCGAGGCCAGCCTGTCTTTTCTGGGGCTTGGACAGCAGCCGCCGGCCCCAAGCTGGGGCTCGATGCTGAATGTCGCCAAGAATTTCCTCAGTCAGGCACCCTGGATGGCCATATGGCCGGGCGGAGCGATTTTTCTGGTCGTCATCGGTTTCAATCTCCTGGGGGATGGGCTGCGTGACGTTCTCGATCCACGCTCTTCCTGAGGCAAAAAGCCAAGACATACCTTCATTTCAATTCTGGGATATACGCTATGAGTGACTTTACCACCCGGCCTGAAATTCTCGGCACCTTTGGCGTCGTTGCCTCCACCCACTGGATTGCCTCTGCCGTCGGCATGGCCATTCTGGAAAAGGGCGGTAACGCCTTCGATGCTGCCGTCGCCACCGGTTTCGTGTTGCAAGTTGTCGAGCCGCATCTGTGTGGTCCGGGCGGTGATATGCCTGCCGTGATCTATTCGAAAAAGAAGGACAAGGTGGAGGTCATCTGCGCCCAGGGGCCTGCACCGGCGGGCGCCACCATCGAGCATTACACGGCGGAAGGGCTGGATCTCATTCCCGGCGATGGCCTGCTGGCAACCGTTATACCCGGCGCCTTCGACGGCTGGATGCTGATGCTGCGCGATTACGGCACGATGAGCGTGCGTGACGTGCTGGAGCCAGCCATTTATTATGCCGAAAAAGGCCACCCGGTTCTGGCCAGAGTTTCGGCCACCATCAAGGGACTTGGCAGCTTCTTCGAACAGCATTGGCCAACCTCGCACCAGACCTGGTTGCCGGGCGGCTTCGCCCCGGAGCTGAATAGCCTGTTCACCAATCCGGTTCTGGCCGAGACCTGGAAGCGGATCATTGCGGAAGCCGAGGCCAAATCCGGTCGCGAGGCGCAGATTGAAGCAGCGCGCGACGCCTTCTACCGTGGTTTTGTGGCAGAACGCATTGATGCCTATGTCCAATCCACGGCAGTGATGGATGCGAGCGGTGCGTGTCACAAAGGCGTGCTGACGGCTGACGATATGGCCAGTTGGTCTGCGACCATAGAGGAGCCGCAAACCTTTGATTATCATGGCTGGACCGTGGCCAAGACCGGACCATGGGGGCAGGGACCGGTGCTGTTGCAGGCCCTGTCCCTCCTGAAAGGCTTCGATATTGCGGCCATGGCCTCGGATGGCCCGGATTTCGTTCACACCGTCACCGAGGCCATGAAGCTGGCCTATGCCGACCGCGAGATTTACTATGGCGATCCGGCCTTCGCCACGGTGCCGATGCAGCATTTGCTGAGCGAGGCCTACGCCACGGAGCGTCGCGGATTGATCGGCGAGACGGCGTCTTTCGATCTGGTGCCGGGCCGGGTTGCGGGCTTTGAGGATCAATATACCCGCACTATGGAGATGTTGGGCGCCACCTCCAAAACCGGGGCGGTGTTTGAGCCGACCATGGCGCATTTGAGCGAAAAGCGCGGCGACACCGTGCATATCGATGTGATCGACCGCGACGGCAATATGGTCTCCGTCACGCCATCCGGCGGCTGGCTGCAATCCTCGCCGATTGTGCCGGGGCTTGGTTTCTGCCTCAATTCACGGGCGCAGATGTTCTGGCTCAAACCCGGCCTGCCCACCTCGCTGCAACCGGGCAAACGCCCGCGCACCACCCTGACGCCATCGATCGCGCTGTATGAAGGCCGTCCCACCCTGTCGTTTGGCACGCCGGGCGGGGACCAGCAGGATCAATGGCAGCTGTCGTTTTTCCTGCGCTATGTCCACCATGGTTTCAATCTTCAGGCGGCTATCGATCAGCCGCTGTTTCACACCTCGCATTTCCCCGGTTCGTTTTATCCACGCACCCGTGAGCCGGGCAGCCTGATGGTGGAGAAGAATTTCCCGGAGGCGACGATTACTGAGTTGGCCAGACGCGGTCATGCCCTGACCGTTGCCGAACCATGGTCTATCGGCCGATTGACCGCAGCGCGGCGCGATGCCGATGGACTGTTGCGGGCCGCAGCAACGCCAAGGCTGATGCAGGCCTATGCGGTTGGACGATAAGTCACGCCTGGGGCTGTAGACCCGATCACCAACGAGGACCTGTCATGAGCGCGCAAACACCTGCACCGATCTTGTCCGTAGAGGGGCTGAAAACCGCTTTTCTGGTGGATGGACGCTGGAAAACCGTGGTCCGCAATGTGTCTTTCGATGTGATGGCGGGCGAGACGCTCGCCATTGTCGGCGAGAGCGGTTCGGGCAAGAGTGTGACATCGCTATCGATCATGCGGCTGCTGGCTGAACAGAGCAGCCGGACGACCGGGAGGATCATGCTGGAGGGCCGGGATATGATGGCTTTGTCCCGAAAGGCCATGCGCAACGTACGCGGCAGGGACATGGCGATGATCTTTCAGGAGCCGATGACCAGCCTCAATCCGATTTTCACCATCGGCCGGCAGATTTCCGAGGCCTTGATTGCCCATGGTGGTCTGTCCAAAAGCGAGGCGCGCGCGCAGACCATCCACCTGCTGGACAAGGTTCGCATTCCCAATGCCGGGGCGCGGTTTGATGATTATCCGCATCAATTCTCGGGCGGAATGCGCCAGCGGGTGATGATCGCCATGGCGCTGGCGCTGAAACCGAAAATCCTGATCGCTGACGAGCCGACCACGGCCCTTGACGTGACGATTCAGGGCCAAATCCTTGATCTCATCAAGCAATTGCAGGCGGAAGAGGGCATGTCGGTGCTGTTCATCACCCATGATATGGGCGTCGTGGCCGAAATTGCTGACCGCACTATGGTGATGTTTCGCGGCGATGTGGTGGAAACCGGCACGACGAGCGATGTTTTTCACAAGGGCCGCCATCCCTATACCCGCGCCCTGCTCTCTGCGGTTCCGCGCCTGGGGGAAATGGGCGATGCAGCCTGGCCACGGCGCTTTCCGGTGGTGGATATGGCGACCGGCGAACGGGTGGAGCCTACGGTTGTCGCCGATACTGTCGAGCGGGGCCTGACGCCGGTTCTCCAGGTGCGGGATCTGGTGACGCGCTTCGACATCAAGGGTGGGTTGTTCGGCAGAAAAACCGGCGTGATCCATGCCGTCGAGGATGTCTCATTTGATCTTTTCCAGGGTGAAACATTATCGCTTGTAGGAGAGTCGGGCTGCGGAAAGTCGACCACCGGACGTTCCGTCATGCGGCTGATCGATCCTCTCAGCGGCTCGGTCCAGCTGGACGGCTATGATGTTCTGTCCCTGCGGGGCCCCGATATCAACCGGATGCGCCGTTCCATCCAGATGATTTTTCAAGATCCTTTCGCCAGCCTCAATCCGCGTATGACCGTCGGTGCTTCGGTGGCCGAGCCGATCACCACGCACCGGCTGGCCACGCACCGGCAAGCGCGGGACAAAGCCGCCGACCTGATGAAGCGGGTGGGCCTCAGCGCCGATATGGCCAACCGCTATCCGCACGAGTTTTCCGGCGGACAGCGCCAGCGTATTGCCATTGCCCGGGCGCTGGCGCTGGGTCCGAAAGTCATCGTCGCCGATGAAAGTGTGTCGGCCCTCGACGTGTCCATCAAGGCGCAGGTCTGCAATCTGCTGATGGATCTGCAAGCCAGCCTGAAAATCGCTTTTCTGTTCATTTCCCACGACATGGCGGTGGTGGAGCGGGTCAGCCACCGGGTGGCGGTGATGTATTTGGGCGAAATCGTCGAGATCGGCCCGAGAGCTGCTGTCTTCTCCAACCCGCAACATCCCTATACCCGAAAGCTGATGAAAGCCGTGCCGGTACCCGATCCTTCCCGCCGAAATATCCGGCGCGATCTGGACAGCGAAGAGCTGAAAAGCCCGGTGCGCCCGCTCGGCTATAAACCGCCCAAAAGACGCTATGAACAGGTGTCACCGGGCCACATGGTCATGCGGGATGACACGAGGGTAGGATAGGATTTCGGACAAATCCGCTGCACTAGTTTGTCAGGGAAAAGTGGAAACCGGTTTTCCCGAAAAGACAAACGAAAACAAAAGAATCTAGAGTCAGTCTGGTTCAGACTGAACCTGACTGACTCTAACTTCAGACAATCACATGCGGCACAAAGCGCGAGAGATTGGCGGTAATGCGGGAGCGGTCCTCGCGGATGCCAAGGGCGCAGGCGCGATCACCGACAATCCAGCTGCCGAGCACGGCAAAGCCAGCCTCGCTCTTAAACAGCGGTGCATAGGCTTGAACGATAAATCCTTCCTCGCCGTAACCACCTGGGGAGACGAGAGATTCCGTGCCGCCTTGGAAAAGCGTGACGTTTTCGCCTTCTCGCGACAGAAGCGGTTTTCGCACGTAGTCGCCAAGGCTTGAGGCGGCGGGATCGTCGGCAAAAAAGCTTGGCAATAGATTGGGGTGGTTGGGGTGGCGCTGCCAGAGTAGCGGCAGCAGCCCCTTGTTGGACAAGATTGATTTCCAGGCGGGTTCGACAAACACATCGCCGGACCGTGCCAATTGGCGCGAAAACGGCTCGCGCAGCATGAATTCCCAGGGGTAGAGCTTGAAACACTGGTCGATCACCCGGTCTTGCAGATCCGTAAAGCGCCCTTCTGCATCAATGCCGATATCGCCGATATCGAGAAGTTCGACGCGGTGCCCGGCCTGGAGGGCGCAATCCATCAGGTAAACCGTGGTGCCGCGATCTTCCTCATTCTCGGTCATCGCCGTGAAATGGAACATCGACTGTTTTGGAAACTGCTCGAATGCCTCCACAAGGCTTTCCTGCAATAGATTATACTGGTCGGCATCGGCGGGCAGCGCGCCAAGCGCCTGCTGGTCGGTGAGCCAATTGAACTGGAAATAGGCGGTCTCGAAAACGGATGTCGGCGTATCGGCGTTATATTCCAGCAGCTTGGCAGGGCTTTCGCCATCATAGGCAAGATCGAAACGCCCATAGAGATGCCGGTCCTGGCGTTGCCAGGATCTGCTTACCACGTCGCGAAGATCGTCTGGAATGGCCAGCCGGTCGAGTATCTCCTCACTGCCGACGATATCGCCGATCAGGTCCATGCACATATCGTGCAACTCCTGGCTTGGCGCCTCTATGAAGGTCTCGATCTCTTCCAGGGAGAACACATAGGCGGCATCGTCCACCCAATAGGGTTCGCCATACATTTCATGAAAACCAAAGCCAACGGCGCGCGCCTTGTCGCGCCAATCGGAACGTTCCGCAATGGTGATGCGCTTCATATCAACCGCCGAAACTGAAGGAGGATCGTCCCCCGAAGCCCTGGCGGCTAACCGTCCGGGTATTGACATTGGCGGGCTTGGAGGTCGATGGAGCAAGGATCGTGTCGCGGCCTTTGTTTATGGTCACGGTCTGGCCGCTGCGGTTGCGATAGATCGGCGTGCCTCCGCCATAGCTGCCTGCGCCATAGCTGCGGCCCTGCGTTTCTTCCCGCCTATATCGATTATAGTCACCAATATTGTTGATGGTCGAAGACAGTAGATAACCGGCCATGAAGGGCATGAAAAAGCTACCACTACCGCTGGTGCCATCGGTATTGGATGCTGTCTGCTGCACGCATTGTTTTGCGCCATATTCAGCTTCGCAGGCGGCCATGCCATCAAAGCGCGGTGCGTTGGCCATATGGGCTTTGACGGCATCCTGGTAGGCTGTCTGACACACCTCCCGGTCCATCCCTTGAGAGATGCATTGATCGACGGAGGTGAAGGTGCGCTCGGTGGGCGCATCCTCGCCGCAGCCGGAGAGCAGCAGGCTGGAGGCGGCGATGGTGCCAAGGGCAAGGATCGGGGGCCTTCGCCCGCTTAAACGTCTGCGCATTCTGGCCTCCTCAATAAGTCATGCAGGCAGCATTGAGAATGCCGACGATCAGCGCGATGCCGCCGCCCCAAAGGCCTGCGGCAATATCACCGGCGGTGATTTTCTCATGCAGATCCTTCATGGTGAAATTGGCGATGTAAAAGGCGAAAATCTGCACGAGAATGCCGACGAATGCCCAGAGAATATAGTCGATCATGCTGACGGAATTGGCCGCCGCCGAGGCAAGCGGCAGGCTGAACCCCATGAGAGCGCCCAGAAATGCCGTGACGGCAGCCAGATTGCCAGCCCGGATCAATTCAACTTCCTTATGGGGCGTCAGCCATGTGTAAATCGCTGCAAAAACGCCATAAGCCGCGATGCCAATAAAGAAATAACCCAGAAAGGCCGGAAGTCCCGCCATATAATGCAGCATGAAATATCCCCTCAGGAAAGGTTTTGGTCAGACGCGACGGACATCGGCGGCACCGATACCATAGCCAATCAGAAATTCGACAGAGCGGCCCGCCTGTGCCTGGGAGGGATCGAGATCCCGCTCCACATTGATCAACAGCATTTCCTGCGTGGTCCCAAGGGGCCGGTAATACAGCATGCAGGATTGATGGATCGAGCGTCTGGTCTCGCCATCCTCTACCTCTTCGACGAATTGAACGGTCTCGGCCCGCTCCGGACCTTCGCCCCAGAAGCGGTTGAACAGGATACCGTCAGCATCGTAAGTGGAAGCACCAATCATGCCTGATGGCCCTGTCCAGCGGTTCCATTCGCTCTGGCTGACCGGCACGACGCTATCCCAGGGCCGGTAGAAGCTTATATCTTCTATGCCATCGCCCGGCTTGCCGGATGGGGACATGACCTGGATCATCTGGTGATTTTCATCGTAATAGCGCGACAGGACCGATGCTGCATCGAGCCGGACTTCCCCATAAGCGGCAATGATGAAAGCGCCGCTTTGAGGCAGCGGCATGGCCGGTTGAGCCCCCAGCGCGTCGGCTTCCAGTGAGAGGAAATCAAGATCGAGCGCGCCACCGATCACGGCACCCAGGGGGCCGAGTTCCTTTTGCATCGGCTTTTCGGTCTTGCGTCCGCTGAACCAACCCAACATCAAGCATCTCCTATAAGGCGCAATCGATAGCTGCGGTGAATATGGCATCAAGATTGAAAAGAGCAACCTTGACCATCATTCTATCGTCGTGGAAAACCGGCAGGATTGAGCGGCAAGATGGAGATCGGCCCTTGAAAACAAGGAGAGGGAAAGACCAACAAGGGCACAGACGTCATCACTTAGCCCCTGTCTTTACGGCGTTTTCCACGCAAACTATTTAGCATAAAAGGCTTTTAACTGCCTGCCGGAATACCCAGATAATGCTCAGAATTTCAACCGATGGAGGAATGTTTGGAACCCTGGACTTTGACGAGCTTGACCCGTCTGTTTGCAGCCGATCCCGAGGCGCTGGGCGATGTCGATGTGACCGTGCCTGAAAGCGGCGACGTGATCTGCGTAACGCTAAAGGAAAAGGGAGACATGGATGTCTTCGTCGCCGTGAGCGGCGAACGTGATATTCTCGCCAGCATCGTTTTGGTGCCATGCGATGACGTGCCGAACCGCGCGGATTTCGAGCGCATGGTTCTGAAGACCCATAAATTCGTGCCGCTATCCAGTTTCGGCATTACCATTATCGACGGGGAGGAATGGTATGAGCTTTTCGGTTCGCTCTCGACTCGCTCCCGCGCCGAAACGGTGGTCGAGGAAGTGGCCATTCTGGCGGCCAACGCGGTGGATGCGGCGGTGATGATCGACGAATGGAAGAACGGGGAGATGGCGGCATGAGCACCTGGGCAAAGATTTTCACCGCCATTCGCGGCGGCGTCAACGAGGTGGCAGAGGCTGCTGCCGATAGTCAGTCCATGCGTATTCTGGATCAGGAACTTCGGGACGCCGAGCAGTCCTTGCGCCGGGCGCGTTCGGATTTGGCCGGGATCATGGCATCCAACAAAAGCGTCATGCGCAGGCTGGAAGAAGCCCGCGCCAAGGAGCTGAAGGATAGCGACAGCGCGCGCGCCGCCGTTAATGCTGGCCGTATGGACCTTGCCCAAGGCCTGGCGCAGCGCATCGCCACTATCCGCGGCGAAATTCAGCGCGATGAAGAGGAACTGAACCGTCTGCTGCCGCGCCAGCAACAGATGCTGCGCACCATCCAGGACACCGAGGCGCGCATTACCCAGATGAAGCGCGAAGTGGAAAATGTGAAGGCAAATGAATCGCTGCTGCGGGCGCAATCGGCGATTTCACATAGCCAGTCTGGCATTAACACCCGTCTTGGCAGTGCAGTGGAAAGCCTTGAACGGATCAAGAAACGCCAGGAAATCACCGCAGGCCGTATCGAGGCCGGTGCGGAACTGGCGGCGCTGGAAAATGGCAGTGATCTTGATCGCCAGCTGCGGGAAGCAGGTATTGGTGGCTCCAGCCAATCGGCGGACGATGTGCTGAAGCAGTTGATGGCCCCCAGCGGGTCCAGTGCCCAGGTTCTTCTGCCTGCGCCCGCTGAGAAGGTTGAGCGCTAAGAAAAGGGACGCGGTTTTAAGGACACGCGAACCTGAGCCACATAATCAAAAATAAACCGGGTGGAGCGCTGATGCATTCCACCCGGTTGTGGCCACCCGGTTTTCTTATCAAATGATGCCGGGGACGACGAAGACAAGCCAGGCGATGACCGGTCCGATCAGTGCGATCAGTGCGCTGTAGATCAGCATCTGGCGCATGACCTTGTCGCGTTGCTCATCTGGCGCATTGGCAACGACCAGGGCTCCATTGGTTGAGAACGGGCTGGTATCGACAATCGTTGTCGAGATCGCAATGGCCGCCACCACGCCGACAGCGCTGATATGCCCTTGCAGCAGGAAGGGAACGGCGAGCGGGATAATAGCCCCAAGCAAAGCTGTCGATGAAGCGAAGGCTGAGACGATGGCGCCTGTGAAGCACAGCAGCAACGCCACCAGCAGCGGCATGCCAAGGCTAGAGATGCCATGGGCGACGTAATCGATCGTGCCTGCCTTTTCCATCACGCCGACATAGGTGATGATGCCGGAAATCAGCAGCACGGTTGACCAACTGACCTTGTCGATGGCGGCCTTTTGCGTTGTGGGCGAAAGCAGAGCCAGCAGCACCGCAACGGTGATTGCCACCAGACCAACATTGAACTTGAAGACCAAGGCTCCGACGCCAAGCGCGGTAAGGCCAATAAGCGTCGTCACCTTCTCGGTCGTCAGCCGCACCTTTGACTGGGTGTCTGCGGCGGTACCATAGGCATGTTCGCGGAACGGCTTGGCAGGCGTGCCGCCATGGCCTTTTATAGAGGCCGAGATGCCTTCAGGATGAAGTTCGGGCAGGGGGCCTTTGACAGCAGATCTCTGTTTCAGGATGGAAAGGCCGCCGAAAACGAAAAAGACGAGAACGGCAATTGCCAGATTGAAGAAGAAGCTGGAGAGAAACAGCGAGGTCGGCGCGAAGGGAAGACCAGCCTTGGCGACGATTTGGTTGGTAATGCCGCCATAGATGCTGATCGGCGAGAAGCCACCGGCCTGTGCGCCGTGAATGACCATCAGCCCCATCAAAACCGGATGTATTCTGTATTGAACGGCAAAGCTGAGTGCTACAGGAGCGAGGATGGCAACGGCGGCTGGACCCAGCGCACCGAATCCGGTGATGATCGCAGCAACGAGGAACATCACCCAGGGTATCCACCCGACCCGCCCGCGAACCATCCGGACAGACCGTTCCACAAGCCAGTCGATGGTTCCGTTAATCTGAGCGATAGCAAAGAGATAGGTGACGGCTACCAGTGTGAGGAACAGGTCGGCGGGAAAACCCGCAAAAATGTCGGCGGGCTTCATGCCGATAATCAGCGAGCCCAGGACGAAGGTGCAGCCAAAAGCCAGAACACCCATATTGATTGGCTGGATCGTCGCGATGATGAAGATCGCAACCAACAGCCCTATAGATAGGATTTCAATGTTCATAAGTCCCCTCCCTGCGGCGTGATGAGTGCCGGCAGCGTGTGTATATTCAGATTGGATATCTCTGCACGCGCCCCTCCCAAATGACGCGGCTTAACCTGGGAGCAGTTGGAGCGCGCTCCCAGGCTTAATCAGGCTGCCGCGTAAAGATCGGCATATTGCTGGCGCAGAACATTCTTCTGGACCTTGCCCATCGTATTGCGCGGCAGGTCTTCCAGGAAAATAATACGCTTGGGCTGCTTGTAGCGGGCAAGCCGATCCTGAAGCGCAGTGAGGATTGCCTTCTCATCCAGCGAGACGCCGGGCTTGCAGATGACAATGGCGGTTACGCCTTCGCCAAAATCCGGGTGGGGTACGCCGATAACAGCACTTTCGACGACGCCCTCAAGCTGGTCGATTTCGCTTTCGACTTCCTTGGGGTAGATATTGTATCCGCCTGAGATCACCAGATCCTTGCCGCGCCCAACGATATGGACATAGCCGTTCTCATCGATCTTGCCGAGATCGCCGCTGATGAAGAAGCCGTCCGCGGTGAATTCAGCAGCGGTCTTTTCAGGCATCCGCCAATAGCCCTTGAAGACATTCGGTCCTTTGATTTCAATCGACCCTGTTTCGCCTGCTGGAAGAATGGCACCGCTGGCGGGATCGGTGATACGCACGGTCACGTCCGGCAGCGGCAGGCCGACGGTTCCTGGAACTCGGTCTCCGTCATAGGGATTGGACGTGTTCATGTTGGTTTCGGTCATGCCGTAGCGTTCAAGGATCGCTTTGCCGGTGCGCTTGCCAAACTCGACATGGGTTTCGGCCAGCAGAGGCGCCGAGCCGGAGATGAAAAGGCGTATATTGGCGGTGATCTCCCGGTCCAGCTTCTGGCTTTGCAGGAGGCGCACGTAAAAGGTCGGAACACCCATGAGAAGCGTGGCATTCGGCATCAATGACAGCACTTCGTCAGGATCGAATTTTGGCAACAGGATCATTGACGCGCCAGACAGCAGGGTCACATTGGTGGCGACGAACAGCCCGTGCGTATGGAAAATCGGCAGGGCGTGGATCAGCCGGTCATCGCTTGTGACGCGCCAGAACTCGCGCAGGGTCAAGGCATTCGACAGGAGATTGTCATGGGTCAGCATCGCGCCCTTGGAGCGACCGGTTGTTCCCGACGTATAAAGGATGGCGGCGAGATCGTCGGGCGCGCGGGCGACATTGGCGAAATCGGTCGGTTCTATGCGGGCAAGATCGATCAGCGAGCCTGAGCCGTCCGCATTCAGCGTTTCGACATGCGCTCCATAGGGGGCAGCCACTTTTCTGATGGGGTCCAGCGCGGAGGAGGAGACAACCACCAGCTTCGGCTCGGCATCGCCAATGAAATAGTCCAGTTCGGCAAGCGTATAGGCCGTGTTCAGCGGCAGGTAGACCGCACCGGCGCGAAGGCAGGCCAAGTAGAGGATCAGTGCTTCCGGGCTTTTTTCGATCTGCACGGCAATCCGGTCGCCGGGCTGAATGCCGAGCTTGGCAATAGCGCCAGCAATCTGTCCGGAAAGCGCAATCGCATCGTCATACGTCCAGATCCTTCCGCCATTGATCAGAATGAATGGTGAACTGGGCCGTGCTGCGGCTTTGATGGCATCAAAAAGATGGTTGCTCATATGACTCTACTCCTCCGATCATGGTGATCGCCGTCTGTGCCGTGGACCGTAAATCCGTCCTGGCTCCAAGCAGCGTGCGGGTCTCTCTCCAGTTTGTTTAAGAACCGGACAGGCTCTCCGCTTTTTTGATATCCTTGGTTTTTTCAGGAAGGCCCAGCTCGATTTTTCCCTGCAAGGCTTTAACGGCTGGCGATGCTGCCACTTCTCCGCGCTGTGCCAGGGCCTCGTGATTGGTCTCGATGTCCTCCAGCTTGTAGAGGTAGTTGACCATCAGCCCATGCGCCTGGCGCATCGCCTTTGCCGAACGATCGCCCAGAAAATTAAGCCGCTCCAGTCTGGCGCCATTGCCAAGGTGGAAGCGGGCAACGGGATCCACCGGACGATTGTCTGGCGTTCGCTCAGTGATGAAATATCGTGCCGCGAGCGGCAGCAGTACGCGCTCCACGGCATCCGCCCTTGCCTTATCGTCAGGCCATGTCGGATCATCCAGCAAAGCCAGCGTATTGCGATCTTCTGGCGACAGTGGGAAACCGGACTTCGGATCCCTGATCTTGGAAATCCAGCGCCCGAAACCCGGAACTGGCGAAAGCGTGACGAATTCCTTGAGGCGGGGAAGATCCCGCCGCAGATCTTCCACCACCTGCTTGATGAGAAAATTTCCGAAGGAAATGCCGCGAAGCCCGTCCTGGCAGTTGGAAATCGAATAGAAGACCGCAGTCGTTGCGCTATCGGGGCCGATATGATCCCGGCTTTCGTCCAGCACATCGGCGATGGCACTCGGTATCGAGCGGGTCAGCGCCACTTCCACGAAAACGAGAGGGTCATCGCGCAGGCGGGGATGAAAAAAGGCGAAGCAGCGCCGATCTGCCGGTGCGAGCCGCCGGCGCAATTCTTCCCACCCGGCAATCTCGTGTACGGCCTCATATTTGATGATCTTTTCCAGGATATGCGCCGGTGTCGTCCAGTCGATGGGTTGCAGCGTCAGAAAGCCACGGTTGAACCAGGAGCTGAAAAGATGGGCGAAATCGGTATCGACGGCGCCAAGATCGGCGCGATCCTCCTTGGTCTCCAGCAATCGCTCGCGCATGCGGACAAGCTTTTGCGTGCCGTTGGGCGCAAGGTTGAGGCGGCGCAAAAGCTCCTGCCGGCGCGGTTCTGCTGCATTGTGCAGCGCGATGACGGCCATCGGGCTTTTGTCGGTCCGATAGGCGTCTATCGCCTTGTCGAGCGCTGCGGCTTCCGCGCCGAAACGGTCAGACAGCATGTGCAGAAACTGGACGGCCTCTGCGGCATTGAAACGGCTCCAGCGATCCAGGATTTCCGCCGCGATTGCCATGCCCGAGGCTTCGCCGCGACTTGAAAGCAGCATTTCACACAGGGTTTCGATGTCGGTATCGACGACCCTGTCGCGTGCCTTCGATCCCGAAAACAGCAGCGCGCGACCGCGTTCCGCGACACCCGAAAGCAGGTCACTGAGAAAAGAGGTTCCGGCCATCCAAAATTCCTCCGGTCATCAGGACGGCGCCCCCCGCGCTGTCCCTTTTATTATCATGGTCTATTCAATATCGACTGCAATATGGTATGTAAGCTGGCCCACAATGTGCACGGTGTCAACAGTCTTGTATACAAGAGTGGAAAAATTGCATTATGGAGGCCAGATACATGTCTGAAAACGCGGGGCGTTGGCTGCGAGACGAAATTGAAAATGCGATTTTGTCTCATGAATTTGCGCCCGGTCTCCGGTTGGATGAGACCTTGCTGGCCAATAGGTTCGGTGTGTCGCGCACACCCGTGCGCGAGGCGCTGATGCAACTGAACGCCATTGGCCTCATCGAGATCCGTCCGCGTCGTGGCGCCATCGTTATCGATCCGGGGCCGCACCGTATCTATCAAATGTTCGAGGTCATGGCCGAGCTGGAAGGTCTGGCCGGTTCGCTTGCTGCCCGTCGGCTGGATGAGCAGTCCAAAGAGTCGATCCTTGATGCCCATAAGCGGTGTGAAATCTCCGCGGGCGCTGGCGACAGCGATAGCTATTATTATGACAACGAAGCCTTTCACAAGGCGATCTATGCGGCAAGCCGAAGCGAATTTCTGGAGGAGCAGTGCAACCAGTTGCATCGTCGCCTGCGACCCTACAGGCGGCTGCAATTGCGGGTGCGCAACCGCCTGCCGACGTCATTTTCCGAACATGGGGCGATTGTCGAGGCGCTTTTTCGAGGCGATGTCGAGGAGACAAGACGATTGCTCGGAATGCATGTGGCCGTTCAGGGTGAAAGGTTCAGCGACCTCGTTGCCAACATGGCTGCCCGGTGATGAATATGTCATAGTGTGATTAGGATGTCATAATGGCGTTTTGGTCTCTTGGGCAGACTGTAAGCGCTGATGTCGAAGCATAATGCGAAATCCATGACCTCACCACTCGATGCGCCTATTGGGCGAAGCGATCTGATGGCGCGCATTGTCCATGACATTAGCCCTGTCATCGTCGTGACTGCGCCCGCAGGCTTCGGTAAGTCCTGGCTTCTTCAGGCATTGATCGCGGCGCTTGGGGCTGATGCCGCCCGGTGGACGGTGTATGATCGCCCAACCATCTCTCCTGACCTTTCGCGGCTTGAGCAAGGACACCGCTATGCCATTGCCCTGCGCCCCGGAGAGAGCTTGCCCGGGCTGGACCGCCTGCGCCTCTATGGTCAGGTGCTGGATCTTGATGGTGAGGATCTTCTGCTGCCGCAGGGCGGATTGAGCAGACGTGATTGGGACAGATGTGCCGGCTGGCCGGTCCTGTTATCGCCGGGGATAAAGTGTCAGGATGCGCTTGCTGGACAGAGCCGGCTTTCGACGTTTCTGGCCGAAGACTGTCTGGTGGGCCTGGATGATGCTGATATGTCGGCGCTTCTGGTCTGTGGAGAGAATTGGCCGTCCTGGCTTGCCATGCGTCTGCCGCCGCTTGCCCATCCCGCCACCGCAGCCTGTCAAAGGATCAAGAGCGCTTTGCCCGGCGCGCTGGAGCAAGAAATGCTCCGACGTCTTGCCGATCCGTCACGGGCTGCTGATCCGTCTGGCGTTCTGGCCCAGGCTTTACGCCGCAACCCGCGAAATCTGGAGACGGTGATCCTGAGGTTGCTGGCCTGCGATCAGGGCAAGGACGCACTGTCCCTGTTTTGCAAGGCAGGCGGTTGGTTTCTCTATTATCGGCTGGGCCATGATGCCTTCTTGCGTGTGGTGACAGGTCTTGAGGCGGGCTGTGATGACCTGCCGGAAGAACTGGCCATCAGTCGCGCCTTTCTGATGATCAAAGCCGGTGATGTGGCATGGGCAATGCAATTTCTGGTCCAGCGCTTCGGGGTGGAAATGCGCGATGTCCTGGTCGTTTTATCGGGCGATAGCGCGCTTTCCCTGCGTGTCAGGCTGTTTCGTATCACGGTCCTGATCTATGAGGATGTTACGCCGACCGACAGATTGCTGGAAGCGCTGTTTGAGATTGGTGGCGATCTACCCCTGGACGAGCCGGAGCAGCGCGGATCATTTTACAATGCCATGCTGGAGTTTTTCCTGCGGCTCCGGCGCTACGAAGAGGCAAATGGCATGGCCGAAAAGGCCATGAAGGCCTATCGGCAGGCGGATTGTCCCATTCTGTGCTTCTATATAGCGCTGCATCAATCGGTACTCAGCCTTTTGACCTCCGATTTCAACCGTATGGGCCAGTCTCTGCGGCTTGCCGAGGACATGCTGGCAAAAACAGGCTTTGACAGTCCCGGAGATCGTCGCTTTCTTGACCTGCTGACAGCTTGCATGGCCTATGAAAACGGCGAGCCAGCGGTGCTGCTTGGCTTTTTACAGGAAGAGATGGCCGCAATGATTGCGGGCGAGTTATGGCCAAGTCTGGCCGATGTCGCGATCTACTACGGCAGCCACGCCTTGAGTGTCCACATGTCTACCCGCGTCGCTCTTCGCTTTCTCGATGGCTGGAGCGTTTACCAGCCGATGAATCGGCAGTTTCGTCTCTCCCTGGATGTGCGTAAGGCGCAGATCCTGCAAAGCGGCAATTGCTGGGGCGATGCGACCCGTCTGCTTGCGCCGTTGCGGGCCGGGTTTGATCGGGTGTGGATTGAAAGCGCGCAGGAGGCTCTGGCCCGCTTGGCGGGTCGAGACGAGATTACGCTGGCCTTGAGCTGGCTGCGGCAAATCTCCTACGAGCGCCCGGCCTTTCCCCATCTCGACCGCAAGCTTGAGGTGATGCTGACCAACCCGCATCTGCTGGTCAGGCAGGAAATTGCGGTTTCCCTCTGGCTGGCCTTCGTCTTGCGGCAAACGCAGCAAAATTCCAGAGCCCGCACTCTGCTGCGACAGGTGTTTGAACGCTGCGCAAGCCATGGCGGACTGACGGCCCTCTCAGAGGAATGGCTGTTTCTCGATCACTTGCTGCAAGACAAGCGGATAGTCGAATTCGTGATGGCGGCCACCCCGGCGCGGGCTATCCTGCGGCGGCTGGACAAGGGGCGTCACAGCAGTCTTGCGGCGGCCCGGACCCGGCTGACCCAGCAGGAGCTGAAAATCCTGACCATGTTGGCGGAAGGTGCCTCCAACAAGCTGATTGCCCGCAACAGCGGCATTTCAGAGCCCACGGTGAAATTTCATCTGAAAAATGTCTATCGCAAACTTGGCTGCTCCCGGCGTCACGATGCGATTGCGGCGGCGAAGGCGCTGGGTTGGGTGCGCTAATCGCGCCTCGCTGAAATACTTTAGCTCCTTGTCTTGCGCGCCGCCCGCAAAGCGGTTCCGATCATGGCTTGAAACGCCATAAAACCTATCCTTATTTTGTAAAAACCTATCCTTCGTCCACATTGCTCTTGCCAGTCCTTCCGCGCCACCATGGCGCAAAGAGGGAATGGCGGGATGATTTTGCATATTGTCGAGCAGATCGTGAGGCGGGTGTTTTCCGTTGTCATGGTGCTGTTCGTGCTGTCTTTGATGATTTTTGCGCTGGCCCGCGTGGTACCCGGCGATCCGGCCCGCATGGCGTTGGGGCCGTCGGCATCGCAGGAACAGGTCACGGCGCTTGCCCGTGAAATGGGGCTCGATCAGCCTGTCCTCGTGCAATATGGCCGCTACATCACGAATGCCCTGCAAGGCGATCTTGGCAAATCGCTGTCGTCGCATCGTCTGGTCATTCATGATGTTGTTGAATTTCTCCCCGCCACGCTGGAGCTTGTGGTGGTGACGGTCATTCTCGATCTGCTGATTGCCATTCCCCTTGGCGTCATCATCGCCCGCCACCGCAACACCTGGATCGATAATATCGGACGGCTGTTTTCCATGGTCGGCGTCACGGTGCCGTCCTTTCTGTTTGCCATCGGCCTGCAATTGTTTGCGGCAAATTTTCTACCGGGCTGGCCTTTGTTGGGGCAGGTGAATTTCGATCTACACGCTCCCGCCGGGCCAACCGGCTTTCTGCTGGTCGATAGCCTAATCCATGGCCGGTTTGATGTGTTCACCGATGCCCTTCAGCATCTGGTTTTTCCCGCATTGGCACTGGCCATGGCTGGCATTGGCCAGATTACCCGCATCATGCGCTCGGCGATGATTGAAAATCAGCGCAAGGACCATGTGTTGACACTGCTGAGTTTTGGCGTGCCGGATTATGTTGTGACCTTTCGCTACCTGCTCAAGCTGTCGTCTGTTGCGCCCCTGACCATCATGGGGCTGGAATTTGCCTCGCTGATTGGCAATGCCTTTGTGGTGGAAATGGTGTTTGGCTGGGGCGGGTTTGCGTCTTACGGTCTCAACGCCATTTTGCAAAAAGACCTGAACGCCCTGATGGCGGTGGTGCTGATTTCCGGCCTGTTTTTCATTCTCGCCAATCTCGTCATCGATCTGGCTGTGAGCCTGATTGATCCGCGCCTGCGTTTTCGGGGAGGCCAATGATGAGCGAACACAATCTCTCCGCCGGTTACATGAGCTGGTACCGCTTTTCCCGCAATCCTGCCGCCTTGATCGGCGCGTTGATTGTGATTTCAGTGGTCGTGATGGCCGTAGTTGCACCACTGATCACGCCGTTTCCCAGCCATATCGGCTCTGTTGTTGATTTTCGCCATCGCCACAATCCGCCAAACCTCACCAACTGGTTTGGAACCGATAAGGTGGGCCGCGATCTTTTTACCCGCACCATTTTTGGCTTTCGTGTCTCATTGCTACTGGTGTTTGGCGTGTTGGGAATTTCGGTGCCTGTTGGAGCGGTACTGGGTCTGTGCGCTGGCTATTTCGGCGGCTGGACCGAGCGGTTGATCACCGGATTTACCAATATCATGCTGGCCATTCCGCCGCTGGTGATGGCGCTGGCGATTGGCAATGTGCTGGAGCCAAACCTGATCAATGCGATGATTGCCATTACCCTTCTGTGGTGGACATGGCATGCGCGGCTTGTCTATCGCGTCACGGTGTCCATTGCCGGGGAGGATTTTATCGAGGCGGCGCGTCTCGCCGGGGCTGGTCCCATCCATATCCTTTTTCGGGAAATCCTGCCCAATTGCATTGCGGTGATTTCGGTCAAGACCACACTGGATGCGGCCTTTGTCATTCTGTTTGGCGCGACGCTGTCCTTCCTCGGTTTTGGCGTGAAGCCGCCAACGCCGGACCTTGGCTCCATGGTGGCCGATGGCCGTCAGTTTTTGCCGGAAAAATGGTGGGAAGTGCTGGCCCCCGGCGGGGCGATTTTCTACGCCACCCTTGGCTTCAACCTGCTGGGCGATGGCTTGCGCGACATGTTTGATGTGGAGGCGTGACCATGGCTGATCCCTTGCTGAGCGTGCAGGATTTGACCGTTGCCTTCTCCGGCTATGGCCGGGTGAACCGGGTGTTGCATGACATCTCTTTCAACATTGAGGCCGGAGAACGGGTCGCGCTGATTGGCGAAACTGGATCGGGCAAATCCGTGACATCCAAGGCCATTCTCGGCACTTTGCCTAGCAATGCCAAGGTGGAGGCGGGCGCAATTGCCTATCGCGGGCGGCAGTTGTTGACGCTGCCATCCGGTGAGCGCAACAAGCTGAAAGGTACTGCCTTTTCCATCATCATGCAGGACCCGCTGTCCTCCTTCAATCCGGTGTTTCGCATTGGTCGGCATCTGGAAGACGTGATGCATTATGCTGATCGCAATCAGGGCATCTATGACACGCCGAAGGGGCGCAAACAGCGGATTTTCGAAGTGTTGCGCAAGGTGCAATTGGGTGATGTTGAGCGGGTGTTCAACGCCTGGCCGTTCGAACTGTCGGGCGGCATGCGCCAAAGGGTGCTGATTGCGTTGGCGCTTTTGCATCAGCCGGATCTGTTGATTGCTGACGAGCCGGGTACGGCGCTGGATGTGACCACGCAGGATGAAATTCTGCGGCTGATCAATCGGTTGGTGACAGACGAGGGCCTGTCACTGCTGATGATCACCCATAATCTCGGTGTGGTGCGCCAGACAGCGGATCGGGTGATTGTCATGCAGCACGGCCGTATTGTTGAACATGGACCATTGAAATCGGTATTTCAGACCCCACAACAGGCCTATACACGCGAGCTGATGGCGGCGGTGCCGCCGCTCTATGGCGAGGGTGTGGTTGATCAGCCGGTCAGCGACAAGGCCCCGATCATTACCCTGAGCAATGTGCGTAAACTCTATGCCAAGCGGGCGCTGTTTGGCGCCAAGCGCGGCCATCTGGCGGTCAACAACATCAATGTTCAGGTCAATGAGGGCGAAATTTTTGGCCTTGCCGGAGAAAGTGGCTCTGGCAAAACCACGCTGGCGCGGATGATGATGAACCTGTTGCAGCCCAGCGATGGCGAGATTGTTGTGCGCGGCACGCCCAGAGATGGCGCTTTGCGCCTCAGCCAGATCGTCTATCAAAATCCCGGCACATCGCTGAACCCCAAGCGCACGGTGGAGCAGATTTTGGCTGTGCCGCTGGCCCATGTGGGCCTTGATAAAGGCCAGCGCAAAGCGCGCATGACCGAGCTTTTGGACCTCGTGCGTCTGCCCGCCAATTTCGTGTCAAAATATCCGCATGAGCTTTCCGGCGGGCAAAAACAGCGCGTGGCGATTGCGCGGGCGCTGGCGGCCAATCCACAGATCATCATTCTGGATGAACCGACATCGGCGCTGGATGTCTCGGTGCAGAAAACCGTGATTGAGCTGCTGTTAGACCTGCGCGCAAAGCTTGGCCTGACTTATGTGATCATTTCCCACGATCTGTCATTGATGCGCAATTTCTGCTCGCGCATCGTCATCATGTACAAGGGCGAGATCGTTGAACAGGGTACGCCTGCCGAGGTGTTTGCCACAGCCCGCCATCCCTATACCCGCGCCCTCATTGCCGCCATTCCGGTTCTGACCGATGCGCAAGAGGCGTTGAAACCCACCATTAGTGAAGAGGAACGAGGTCGCTTTCTGGTGCAAAGCACCGGACAGTGACCCGTTGTTGAAAGGAAAACACACGTGTACCGATTGGGAATAGATGTGGGCGGCACCAATACCGATGCCGTGGTCATGCAGGGCGGCAAGGTTCTGTCCGGTATCAAGGCTCCGACCTCGGAGGATGTCACCACCGGCGTGGTCGAGGCCATGGAAGGGGCGATCAAGGCCGCAGGCATTGACCGCAGCCTTGTGACCAATGTGATGATCGGCACTACCCATTTCACCAATGCGGTGATTGAGCGCAAGCATATGACCCCGGTTGCCGCCATCCGCCTCGGCCTGCCCGCCACTGCCTGCTTGCCGCCTGCCATTGATTGGCCGGAAGACCTGAAGCCCGTGGTTGGCAAGCACGGCTATATGGTGCGCGGCGGTTATGAGTTTGATGGTCGCGAAATTTCGCCGCTGGATGAAGATGAGATCAAGCGTATTGCCGGTGAAATCCGCGCCAACAATCTCAAAGCCGCAGCCGTCACCTGCGTGTTCGGCCCGATCAATGCGGCGATGGAGCAGCGGACCAAAGCAATTTTGCAGGAACATTGCCCGGGCCTGCCCGTGGTCATGTCCACCGACATTGGCCGCATCGGGTTGCTGGAGCGCGAGAGTGCGGCGATCATGAACGCCAGCCTTTTGGAACTGGCCTATAAAACCGTGCGGGCCTTTGGCGAAGCACTGAAAAGTGCGGGTCTCACGTGCCCCTTCCATATCACCCAGAACGACGGCACGCTGATGGCGGCGGAGACGGTGAAAGACTTTCCGGTTCTGACCTTCGCCTCTGGCCCCACCAATTCCATGCGCGGTGCGGCCTTCCTCACCGGGGTGCAGGAAGCCATTGTTGTTGACATTGGCGGCACGACGTCTGATGTCGGGGCGCTGCATCTGGGCTTTCCGCGTCAGGCGGCAACGGTGGTGGATGTCGGCGGCGTGCGCACCAATTTTCGTATGCCGGATGTGTTTTCCATCGGTCTGGGTGGCGGTTCGCTGGTGCGTGGCGACGTTGAGACCGTGACCGTTGGTCCGCAATCGGTGGGCTATCGCATCACCTCTGAAGCCAAAGTGTTTGGCGGTGCAACGCTGACGGCAACCGATATTGCCGTGGCCGCTGGCCATGTCGATGTGGGCGATAAGAGCAAGGTGGCCGATGTCTCACCAGAACTTGCCAAGGCAGCGCTTGCCCGTATCCATCAGATGCTGGAAAATGCCATTGAGCGCAGCCGGGTCTCGCCAGAGCCAATCCCTGTCATCGCCGTTGGCGGCGGCTCTATCCTGATGCCGGATAAGCTGGGTGATTTTCAGATCATCCGGCCTGAGAACTTCTCGGTTGCCAATGCTGTTGGCGCTGCCATTGCCCAGATTTCTGGCGAAGTAGACCGGGTTTTTGCGCTTGAAAATGGCCTGACCCGTGAACTGTGCCTGAAGCAAGCCGAAGAGGAAGCCACGAAAAACGCCGTTGCTGCGGGCGCTGATCCCACCACCATTCAGGTGATTGAACGTGAAGATGTGCCGCTGGCCTATCTGCCCGGCAATGCCACCCGCATCCACGTGAAAGTCGTGGGTGAGATGGGAGGGCAAGCATGAGCGCGATTATCTCATCGAAGGATTATTTCGATCCGAAAGACCTCTGGATTTTCGACCGCGATGATCTGAACTCGCTGGAAATCGGCGCTGGCATTCTGGGCACAGGCGGCGGTGGCAATCCCTATATTGGCAAGCTGCGTGCCCGCCAATTGCTGGATGAGGGCTATACGCTCTCGGTTCTGCCACATCAGAAAATCCATGATGATGCGCTTTGCGTTTCCGTGGGTGGCATTGGTGCGCCTGTCGTTGGTATTGAGCGCTTGCGTGAAGGTCGTGAGGGCCTGCGCTGCATCCGCGCGCTGGAAGCGCATCTGGACATGACCATTGACGCCATTGTCTGCGAGGAAATCGGTGGGTCCAATTCCATGGAGCCGCTGGTGGTGGCAGCCCTTACCGGTGTTCCTGTCATTGATTGCGATGGCATGGGCCGGGCCTTCCCGGAAATGCAGATGACCACGTTTTCCATCTACGGCCATAGCTCTACGCCATCGGCCATGTGCGATGTGCATGGCAATGTTGTGCTGTTTCAGCATGCGGTATCCGAGCTTTGGCACGAGCGCATGGCGCGGGCCTGCGTGGTGGCGCAAGGGGGGGCATCGACACTGGCTTCTGCACCGATGACCGGGGCTTTCGTCAAGCAATTCGGCATTCCCAATTCCTACACGCAAGCCGTCAGCCTTGGGCAGGCAGTCAGGCTTGCGCAGAAAAACCACGATGACCCAATTGAAGCCATCTGCAAAAAGGAGAACGGCAAAACGCTGTTCACCGGCAAGATCAGCGATTTGAAGCGCCATTTACGCGGCGGTTTTGTGCGTGGCGAAGTGCAGCTTTCCGGCATTGATGCCCACAATGGCGAAACCGGCTCGGTGCTGATCCAGAATGAAAATCTGGTGTTTTTCCACGATGGTGAGATGGAATGCTGCGTGCCAGACCTGATCCTGGTGCTGGATGTGGATAGCGGCGAAGCCATCACCACCGAAATGCTGCGCTACGGCCAGCGCGTCGCCATCGTGGCCCTGCCATGCCATGCGCTGCTGCGCTCACGCGAAGCACTGGATGTGGTTGGCCCCAAAGCTTTTGGGCTGGATGGCATTGTCTACACCCCGATGAAAGGATCGTGATCATGGCCTATCAGGTGCAAGAACATGATCTGGAGGCCATTGCCCTTGGCGGTGCCTATCTCGGCACGGGCGGCGGCGGTGATCCCTATATTGGCAAGCTGATGGCGCAAGCGGCCCTTCGTGAGCATGGGCCTGTCACCGTGGTGTCCGCAGACGAAGTGGATGATGACACACTGTGCATTTCCGTCTTCATGATGGGTGCGCCCACCGTGATGCTGGAAAAACTGCCATCTGGTGCGGAAGTGTTGAAAGCCCTGCATGAACTGGAGCAGTTTTTGGGCCGCAAGGCCGGAGCCATCCTCTGCGTTGAGGCGGGCGGGTTGAACTCCACCATTCCCTATATGGTGGCGGCTGTGACGGGCCTTCCCTTGGTGGATGGTGATGGCATGGGCCGGGCTTTTCCGGAATTGCAGATGGTGAGTTTTACCCTGCATGGGATCTCGGCAAGCCCGCTGGTTTTGGCCGATGACAAAGGCAATTCCTCGCTGTTTTCCGCCGTCTCCAATCTATGGACCGAGAAAATGGCCCGCGCCGTGACCATTCAAATGGGCGGTGCTGCCCTTGTTGCCGCCTATGCCATGAGTGGCAAGCAGATGAAACAGGCGCTGTTGCATGGCACGATGACGCAAATTCGCACCATCGGCGAGACCATTTTGACCGAGCGTGCCCGCTCTCGCCATGCCGGAGCGGCGCTTCGGGAAAAACTCGGTGGCACCCATCTCTTTACCGGTCGCGTGGTGGATGTGGAGCGCGCCACAACAGGTGGTTTTGCCCGTGGAAAGCTGATCTTGCGCGGTGTGGATCGCTTTGCAGGTCAGCGTTTTGCTGTGCATTTTCAAAACGAGTTTCTGTTGGCTGAGGGTGAAAATGGCGAAACCGTCTGGGCAACGCCCGACCTGATCTGCGCCCTTGATGCCGATATGGGCCTGCCCGTGACCACCGAACAGATGCGCTACGGCTTGATGGTGGAATTCACCGGCATCCCCGCCGATCCGCAATGGCATACGCCAGAAGGCTTGGCGCTCGCGGGGCCGGGCTATTTTGGCTACGGCGACAGCGCAAAGCCACTCTCTGCATGATTTTTTAAAATACAGCGAACTGTCAAAAAAAGGGGAATGAGATGAACGCAACACAGACTTTAAGGCACCTTGCTGTGGTCTTGGCGATGGGAACCGCCATTGTCGCGCCACACGTGGCCATGGCAAAAACATCCACCGTGATGAATGTAACGCAGGTGTTTGGCACCATTGATCCGGCCAAGATCACCGATTACACCCAGTATCTGGCTGCAGTGAACCTTTACGATGGCCTGACCACCGTGGACAGCACCGGCAAGATCATCCCGGAACTGGCCGAGAGCTGGGATGTGTCCAGCGATAACCTGACCTACACCTTCCATCTGCGCAAGGACGCAAGTTTTCAGGATGGCTCTCCGGTTGAGGCCAAGGATGTCGTCTATACTGTCCAGCGCCTGCTGGCGATCAACAAGGGACCGGCCTATCTGTTTGCAACGCTGATCAACCCCGACAATGTGAAGGCGGTGGATGCTCACAATGTCACTATCACACTCAACAAGGTCTATGCGCCATTCCTGACCACCACGCCGCTGCTGTTGGTGATCAACGAGGATGCCGTCAAGGCTGCTTCCAAGCAGCCCTGGGGTGAGGATGTTGTTGGCGAAAAATCCATGGGTGCAGGGCCTTATGTGCTGTCCAGCTGGCAACGTGGCTCGGAAATGGTCATCAGCCGCTACGAGAAATATTACGCGGGCTGGCCCATTAACCCGATTGATGAAGTGCGCTTTGTGCAGACCAATGACGAGGCAACCGTCAAGGCGCTTGCCACATCAGGCCAATTGGGTATTTCGTCCACCACACAAGCCAACGAGACCTATGATGCTCTGGCCAAAACCGATGGCTATGTGGTGACAACCACGCCAACGGCCACCGGTTTTTATTTGAAACTCAACACCAAAGCCACGCCGACAGACGATGTGCATGTGCGTCGCGCCTTGCAATATGCCACCGATTACAAAACCATCCAGACACAGATTATGACCGGTGACACGCTGGCAGGGCCGATGGCCCCTGTGTTTGCGGATGCCTATCTCGATACGCTGAAAGCGCCCGAATTCGATCTTGAAAAGGCCAAGGAGGAACTTGCCAAGTCCAAATATGCGGGAAAGCCGATCAAGCTGACGCTGACCTATGTGGCAGGCCTGTCGTTTGAAGAGGATATCGCGCTTCTGATGCAATCCAATTTACAGCAGATTGGCGTGGATGTGGACATCAAGCCCGAACCCTGGAACCGCATCACCGAACTGGCGGCCAAGCCGGAAACAACGCCGGCGGCCACGCAAGTGTTCTATGGCCCCACCTATCCGTCGCCAGATAGCGTATTCTACGTGCAATATCACTCCAAATCGGCGGGAACATGGGCCTCAATGGAATGGTTGCAGGATGCCGAGGTCGATAAATTGATCGATGACGCCCGCTCCACCACCGATAGCGCGAAGCAGAATGCGATCTACAAGCAGATCCAACAGGCGATTTCTGATAAGGCACCGGACGTGAATTTGCTGACGAAAGTGCAGAAGGTGGCCTTCAGCAAGTGCATCTCGGGCTATAAATTTGTGCCAATGCAGAGCTGGGATTACAATTTCCACAATCTGACATGGACGTGCCCGGCCAAATAATCCGGGGTCTGTTTGCGACTATTTCAACCCTGGAAAATCGGTAGGCTGGGTAGCCGGATTTTCCAGGCTTGCCGTCTTCAGCGCCTTGAACAGAAAGCGCGTTTCCAACAGATTGACGATACGCAAAACCGTCTCCACCGTATCGATCGGCTTGACCAGGAAGTCCTTTGCGCCCAGCGAGAGGGCGCGGCGGCGTGTTTCTGTTGTCACATCAGCTGTCAGCACAAGGATGGGAACGAAATCATCCGGCCCGATCAGCCGCGTGAATTGGTCAAGCAGGGCAAAACCATCCAGATGCGGCATCAGAAGATCGAGCAGGATAATATCGGCTTTGTGCTTTGTAAAAAGAGCGGTGGCCTCGCGCGGGTCGGTGGTCGATGCAATCCGGTCGAAACGCTCGCGCCGCAAAAGCCTTTCCAACAGGGCAATATTGGCGGGTTCGTCATCGATGATCAGTATCTGCGCCTCTGAGGCAAGGTCGAAGGGAAATTTCACGTCAGAACCTCATCCAGGGTTTTCATCAGGCGGCGCACATCCAGCGGTTTGGTCATGTAATGCGTTGCGCCTTTTTCCATCGCCAGCATGCGTGTTTTTTTCCGTGGCATCGGCGCTTATCACAACGACCGGGGTGGTTTGCGTCCGAGGATCTGAACGCAAGGCGGCAAGCACCGACAGCCCATTCATGTCAGGCAGATCGACATCGAGCAAAACAAGATCGGGACGGTGCTCGAAGGCAAGCGTCAGACCGAGACCACCCAACATGGCCGGAATGATCCTGGTCTTTAAACGGCGGCCCACGAGGTTCTCAATCAGGTTGAGATTGACAAGATTGTCCTCAATGCAAAGGACCGTGGCTTTGCCTGTCAGTCCGCTTGCCACTGCCCGTTTTTCATCTGTTTTCACCGTCTTTGCCACGGCGTAAGGGGCGTGTGACACGGGAATCTGGATGGAGAACACCGAGCCGGTCGCGTCACTTTCGGTCAAGAAAAGATCGCCATCCATGGCCCGCATCAGATTGAGCGACAGGGCAAGGCCAAGGCCTGTGCCGGTCGTGGCATTTCGGTCGGCTCCGAGCCTCTCGAACGGCTTGAAGAGCCGGTCTCTATCCACATCCGCAATTCCACAGCCCGTGTCGGCAATATCAATTGCGATCATGGTGTTAGTCAGTAATTGAGCGGATAATCGGATCTCGCCACCATCTCCGTTGAATTTCACCGCATTTGAAAGCAGATTCAGCAGCACCTGCAAAAACCGGCGACGATCGACTGCGACAATAGTTTGGCCCGCGGCCTGCATCTCCACACTGATCGTCAATCGCTTTGGTTCGGCCAAGGGAGCCGCCAGGGCAATGGCTTCCGTGACGATATCGTCCAACCCGACCGGCTCTATCAACAGTTCCATGCGGCCCGCCTCGATCCGGGCGATATCGAGAACTTCATCGATCAGGCTGAGCAGATGCCGTCCAGCTCTGAGGATTTGCGCCAGACTTTCGCGCATGTCCCGATCCTCAATGTCCATGTCGAGGATCTGTGCAAAGCCCAGAACGGAATTCAACGGCGTGCGCAATTCATGGCTCATGCGCGACAGAAACTCGCTTTTCGCCTGGCTGGCCCGTTCTGCGTCGCGCCGTGCTGTCAGCAGTGCCTCTTCGGTTCGTTTTCGATCCGTCACGTCACGAGTGATCTTGGAAAAGCCCCGCAATTGGCCCTGTTTGTCGCGCAGGGCTGTCATCACCACATTGGCCCAGAAGCGGCTACCGTCCTTGCGCAACCGCCATCCTTCGTCTTCGACACGGCCAAAAGCGGCGGCTTGCGCCATTTCCTGAACCGGTAGTGTTTCTCGATGCTCGAGAGGATAGAAGCGAGAAAAGTGCTGGCCGATGATCTCGTCTGCACGATACCCTTTGATACGCTCTGCACCGGCATTCCAGCTCACCACATTGCCATCGGTATCCAGCCCGAAAATACCATAGTCATGGACGCCATCGACGAGCAGCCGGAAGCGTTCCTCGCTTTCCCGCAGGGCCTCTTCGCGCGCCGTCAGCAGACGGCTTGCCTCTTCGAGCGCGCTCGACAATTCGCCGATTTCGTCCGTTGCGTGTTCTGCCAGCCTCAGGCTTTGGCCCTGGGCCAAGCGGTTGGCGGCCTGTTTCAGCCTATCGACCCGCCGGACTATGCCTTTCGACATCAAGACGATAGCGCCGATGCATCCGATGACACCAGCGATCGCGCCCAATAGGGTAATTCTTTGCGACAGCGCCCGGATTTCATCGGCCTTGGCCGTTCGTTGCGCCAGAAGGGCGTCCTCCCTTAGCCGCATCTCGGCAATCTGAAGACGCAATTCGTCCAGGAATGCTTTGTTGGCAATCAATGTCTGCCGCAAAGCTTCGGGAATCTGGTTATTCGAAACGGAACCTTGCATCAGCGAGGCAAGACCCTTCAGCTTTTTATCGACCAGCGGTTCCATCCGGTTCAGCCGCTCAAGTTGTTCCGCATCGATGATCAGTGGCCGCATGGCGGCAAACACCGCCGGCAATTCCGTTACGGCTTTCTTGTAGGGGGCCAGGAAGGTTTCGTCGCGGGTGAGAAGATATCCCCGCACGCCGGAGGCACCTTCGGCCAGCAAAGCGTGCAGCTCCAGAATGTCCTGTTGAATGGCGAAGGTGACGCGCACGTAATTTTCTGCCTTTCGGCTTTCACGGTCAGCGAGAAAGACGGAGCCGAGGGCAATGAGAAGACAGGCCAGAGGCAATGCGATTACGATCAGGCCTTTGACGGCCAAAGGCTGGTTGAGAAAGCGAAAGCGACTGTGGGCGGACACCACAGTCTTTGCCGGGATATCCGTCATGATGCCTCTCCTTCGACCAATCCGGCCTGGGCTGCCAGCACCGCTGCCTGGGTTCGGTCGCCCACCCGCAATTTCGCAATGATGCGCTCGACATGAACCTTGACCGTGCCCGGAGCGATGGACAGTCTGCGGGCGATTTCCTTGTTGGTTGCGCCCCGTGCCACCTCCTGCAAAATTTCCCGCTCACGGGTGGTCAGCTGCGAAATGGCGTCCTCGGCTGGCGATGTGCGCGAGACGCGGGTCAGCATCCGCCGCACCAATCCGGTGTCGAAGAATTCCTGGCCGTCCAGAACGGCTCGGATCATCCGCAGCAATGTGTCTCGCCGCACATCCTTCAACGCGTAGCCACTGGCTCCGGCCTTGACCGCCGCTTCCAGATAGTCGAGGCTGTCATGCATCGTCAGCATCATGATCCGCGTCGAGGGAGATACGCGGCGGATTTCTGCCGCCGCCGCCAACCCGTCCATCGGTGTCATCCGGACATCGAGCAAGGCGATGTCAGGCAAAAGCTTTGCTGCTAGCGTGATTGCTTCCAGGCCATCTCGCGCTTCGGCCACGACCTCCAGATCTGGCGCACCCGACAGCACCGAAATAATGCCGGATCGGGCCAAGTCGTGGTCGTCGGCAATCAGAATACGCGCTTTGGTCATTGGCTTTCGCCTTTGTCGATAAGAGGAACCCGGGCGATCAGCCTTGTGCCTTGATTGGCGGCGCTGATGATGTCCAGCGTACCGTTGACAAGCGACAGCCGCTCTTGCATGGCCGACAGGCCGATCCCGAAACCACGGACCGGTCTGGTTTCGCCCTGGACTCCGACATGCGCTGCGGCAAGGGGAAAGCCGCAGCCATCGTCATTCGCCTCAAGGACGACATGGTCGGCTTCGATCCGCAATTGCACATGCAGGTTTTGGCAGCCCGCATGTTTGCGGGCATTGGTGATCGCTTCCTGTGCCACACGATAAAGAACGATTTCAATGGCCTGAGGCAGACGGTCAACCGGGAGCCGGTTGTCCAGCCGACAGGCAGTCTCATCGACGGTGTCCAGCTTTGCACTGATGGCGGCTGGCAAGCCAAGGTCATCAAGTTCGGCGGGCCGCAAGTCGGCAATCGCGTGGCGGATATCCTGGATCGCCATGCGGGCAATCTCGCTGCATTGATCGACCTTTTTTGCGAGGACCGTTGTCAAGCCCGGATCAGCTTCCAATGCCTGCAAGTGATGCAGCAGACTGACAAGGGTCTGGGCCACGCCATCATGCAGGTCATAGGCAATATGGGCGCGCTCCCGTTCCTGTGTGGAGAGAATGGCGGCCACCAATTGCGCGAGCTGCTTTTCGCGCTCGGCAAGCATCAGGAGCAGGGCTTCCCGCTCCTGTTCTCTGTCATCGGCGAAAACGGCTGCGGCGACAAGGTCGGCGACGATCTGAAGGCTGGTTTTATCCTCGTTGCCCATCCTTGCGATGGCCTGATCCTCGAAGATGATGAGCACCCGGCCATCCTTACTGGCCATGGCATTATTGGCAATCGTCTGGTGTTGATCTGTTGGGGTGCGCAAATGAATTGCCGCACCGCCGCAAAAGCTGCCGATCAATCCGGTGATATCAGTGATCGCCCGGGGGAGAGGGTATTGATCAAGGCTGGCGCGTGTTTCGACGATGAGACGTAACCGGCTGGCCCTG
Organism: Agrobacterium vitis; assembly: GCF_014926405.1. Classification (NCBI taxonomy): domain Bacteria; kingdom Pseudomonadati; phylum Pseudomonadota; class Alphaproteobacteria; order Hyphomicrobiales; family Rhizobiaceae; genus Gillisella; species Gillisella vitis. The sequence continues at coordinate 895,367 of NZ_JACXXJ020000003.1, read as the reverse complement.
GCTTCCGCCTCCCGGTAAAGTGTCCGCAACTCCTGGATGGGAGAGGCAAGGTGTTCCGGGTCCGTCGCCGTTGTCATTCGTCCTCATGCTCCTGTATCAAGGCGCGCTCGCCTACAGCGCCGTGCGCCATATATGGCGCACAAAGGTTCGCTGTAGCGCTTTATATCTGCTGCATAATTTTCTCTTTAAACCGATTCCGGTTTAAAGAATTATGCAGTAGTCGATGTCAGAGATAGGACACAGAAGGACCAGTTTACATAGGCCATTCGGCATATCCTTTCGACACCATGCGGCAGACGTAACGGCTCTTCTTCATAGCCACTTTTCTAAGCAACCGACCGGCGTTGGGCTTGGCTCGGGCTTTATAAAGGAGCTGTCTCATGCAGAAAATTCTTTTGGCATTCGGTGTAACCGCCGGTCTTTCGGTATCGTCTTTTGCCGCACCCGCGATGGCACAGGAATGCGCGCCAGTGACCCAGCAGCAGGTGGAAAAGTTGTTTGACCGTTGGAATGCATCCCTTGCGACGCTCGATCCGGAGAAAGTTGTCGCGAATTATGAGGATGATGCAGTTCTCCTCGCAACCCTGTCGAACCAGCCGCGGCTGACGCAGGAAGAGCGTCGCGCGTATTTTGTCGATTTTCTGAAAAAGAAGCCTCAGGGCGTGGTCGATAACCGGACGATCAAGCTGGGCTGCAACACGGCCATCGATACCGGCGTCTACACGTTCACCCTGGGGGATGGCACAAAGGTTCCGGCCCGCTACACCTTCACCTATGACTATGATGGCGGGAAATGGCTGATCTCCTCCCATCACTCTTCGGCAATGCCGGAACGCACGTCGTAAAGGCAAGTTATGGGCATGTCGCCGCGCTGGGAACGCACGGCGACATGTCATGACATCTGTTTATGCTGCGGTTCTTGAACCGAGAGCGCCATAATAGGCGATATAGACGTAGCAGAGGATCGGCATCAGGAAGGCGAGGTGGATGCCGACCGTATCGGCAAGTCCGCCCTGAACCAGGGGCAACAAGGCACCGCCGACAATGGCGAGGCAAAGAATGCCGGAACCCTGGCTGGTATGGCGACCCAGGCCCTTCAGCGCCAGGCTGAAAATGGTCGGGAACATGATCGAGTTGAAGAAGCCGATCGACAACACGCACCACATGGCAACATGGCCTGTTGTGAGCACTGTCACCAGAAGCAGAATACCGGCTGCGACCGCATTGAAGGCCAAAACCTTGCCGTCATCCATATAGCGCATCACCGCAGAACCGATGAAACGCCCGATCATGGCGCCGCCCCAGAAATAGGAGACGTAATGGGCAGCCGTCTGTTCAGGCAGCCCGGCAATGCTGGGTTCGGCCATGAAATTGACCAGGAAACTGCCAATGCTGACTTCCGCGCCGACATAGAGAAAAATCCCGACTGCGCCGAGAACCAGATGGCGGTAGCCCCAGGCAGACCCGGAAATATCGCTGGACTTGGCATCTTCTTCTGCCTCAACCGCTGGCAATTTCAATGCTGCGAAAATGGCAGCGAGAACAAGGAAGGCGATAGCCAGCATCAGATACGGAAATTTGACCGCTGCGGCTTCCGCCATGCGCAGGGCGTCCATCTGCTCCGGTGTGGCGTTTTCAACGGCAGCCGTTGCCGAAGACAGGATGAGGAAGGCGCCGAAAATCGGCGCGACGGTGGTCCCCAGGGAATTGAAGGCCTGGGTCAGGGTGAGACGGCTCGATGCCGTTTCGGGTGCGCCCAGCACGGTGACATAGGGGTTTGCCGCCACCTGGAGAATAGTGACGCCCGCCGCCAGCACGAACAACGCGCCGAGAAACAGGCCATAGACCCGCAGGCTTGCGGCGGGGATGAACAAAGCGCAGCCGATGGCGGCAACGAGAAGACCCGTAACAATACCCCATTTATAGCTGATGCGTTTGACGAGAGCCCCTGCGGGCAAGGAAACGATAAAATAAGCGCCGAAGAAGCACAGCTGGATCAACATGGTCTGCGTGTAATTCAGCTGAAAGACGTTTTTCAGATGTGGGATGAGAATATCGTTGAGGCAGGTGATGAAGCCCCAGAGGAAGAAAAGAGAGGTCAGCGCGATCAGCGGACCGGTATAGGAGCGGCTGGCTCCTGCGTGCGCGGTTTGCGACGCGCCTGTTTGAATTCCTGCCATTTTCGGTTCTTTTTTCTTGATGCGGCGCAGCGGGAATACTGCGGCATGGATTAACGATCTGGCGGAGCGATGGCCGTGGCTGCGGCTCGAATACGCAAGTGCCGGCCCGCAACGCGGAGGAGAACGTGATTGTTCCGCAAAAAAGCCTGACCGTGATTTCGGCGTGCTGGCTGCGGGCAACCGCGACTGACAACTGTCCGCTTGGGAGGACGATCAGTTGTAAGCCCTGTTGGCTTATCGCTCCTGATAGGGCACCGCAAGAAGATGCAGGGTGTAATCCCATGCAATTTGAGGGACCGAGCCTTTCGGCCCGGTTTTCTCTATGTGTTTGAGATATTGATAATTTATACAAGGCGAAGATGTGTAAACATCCTCCAGCATCGTGCGGTTTCCAGTTTGCCGCACGATGCTGGTGCCTTGTGACGCCTGGGTCAGGCGCTTGCCGGATAGACTTTCCAGCGTTTGGGGCGGAAGGATATCCCGGTTCGGGTGGCGGCGGGATGATCGACGGGAACGTCGATTTCCGCCAGATGCCGTGCGCCGCCAAGCTCCAGTTCCAGACGGCGGGTTCCCGACAGTCTTCGGCTGCTGATCACCGTTCCGGCAAAGCAGCCGCCACACCCATCGACAATCTCGACTTCCTGCGGTCGGAAGAACAGGGTGGCATTGCCGTTGCCTTCGGATTTAAGCCCGGTCGGCCGGTCATCAAGCCAGATCTCGCCGGATTCGATGCGCACCGGCAGCGCCGAGGATTCACCGATGAAACGGTGAACGAAGGGGGCCGCCGGATTGTCATAGACGTCGTCGGCGGTGCCGACCTGCTCGATGCGGCCCTGGCTCATCACCACCACCCGGTCGGCAAGCTCCAGCGCCTCTTCCTGGTCGTGGGTGACGAACACGGTGGTATGGCCGGTGCGGTCATGAATCTCCCGCAGCCAGCGGCGCAAATCCTTGCGGACCTGGGCGTCGAGGGCGCCGAAAGGTTCGTCCAGCAGCAGCACCTTTGGCTCGATTGCCATGGCGCGGGCCAGCGCGACGCGCTGACGCTGACCACCGGAAAGTTGGGCGGGATAGCGCTTTTCAAGGCCCGACAGCTGCACGAAATCAAGCAGCTCCAAGGCGCGTTTGCGAATTTCCGCCTTGGGCGGACGCGATGCCTTGGGCCGAACGGTGAGGCCGAAGCCGACATTTTCCAGCACGGTCATATGCTTGAACAGCGCATAGTGCTGGAACACGAAGCCGACTTGCCTTTCCTGCACGGTCTTGCGCGAGGCATCATCGTCGCCGAAGAAAATCTGCCCGGCGCTTGGCCGCTCAAGCCCGGCGATCAGCCGCAGCAAGGTGGTTTTTCCCGAACCGGAGGGACCGACAAGCGCGATCAGCTCGCCGGAGCGGATGTCCAGCGACAGTTCGTGGAGGGCGGCGGTCGCGTTGAAGTCCTTGCGGATATTGCGAATATTCAGTTCCATGAGCGAATTCCCGATCAGTGCCCACGGGCAGCCGACAATTGGTCGGCATAGCGTAGTTCAATGGTTGTCTTGAGGACGAGGGTGACCAATGCCAGCCCTGCCAGCAGTGAAGCGACCGCGAAGGCGGCGGCGAAGTTATATTCGTTATAGAGAATTTCGATATGCAGCGGCATGGTGTTGGTCACGCCCCGGATATGGCCTGATACGACCGAAACAGCTCCGAATTCGCCCATGGCCCGGGCATTGCAGAGCAGCACGCCATAGAGCAGCCCCCAGCGAATATTCGGCAGAGTAACCCGCCAGAAAGTCTGCCAGCCACTGGCGCCGAGGCTGATCGCCGCCTCTTCATCACCAGTGCCTTGTTCCTGCATGACCGGGATCAACTCGCGTGCCACGAAAGGGAAGGTGACGAAAATCGTCGCCAGCACGATGCCCGGTACGGCAAACAGGATCTCGACGCCATGCGTGCGCAGCCAGGGACCAAGCAGGCTGTTGGAGCCGAACAGCAGCACATAGACCAGACCGGAAATCACCGGCGATACCGAAAACGGCAGATCGATCAGGGTGATCAGAAAGGCCTTGCCGCGAAATTCGAATTTCGCAATCGCCCACGCGGCCGCGACCCCGAAGATCACGTTGGCGGGAACGGCGATTACCGCAACCAGCAACGTTAACCGCATGGCCGAGAGGGCGTCTGGTTCGACAAGCGCTTCCAGCCAGGCGCTGGCGCCATTGCGGAATGCCTCGGAAAATACCGCCACCAGCGGGAGCACCAGAAATAGCAACAGAAACAGCAGCGAGACGAGGATGAGCAGACATTGGACGACGGGCGTTTCGGTCGTCGCTCGATGAAAGGTAGGGGAGCGGCGGTCAGTCATTGCCATATTTTCTCCGGCTTGCAGCCTGAATGAGATTGATCAACAGAAGCATGGCAAAGGAAATCGCCAGCATCACCGCACCGACGGCGGTTGCGCCCGCATAGTTGAACTCCTCCAGCCGGATGACGATGAGAAGTGGTGCGATTTCCGAGACATAGGGGACATTGCCGGCAACGAAAATCACTGATCCATATTCCCCGACCCCACGCGCCAGTGCAAGGGCAAACCCAGTCAAAATAGCCGGCGCCAGGCCTGGTAGCAGCACTTTGAAAATCGTTGCGAAGCGACTGGCGCCCAGCGTGGCGGCGGCCTCCTCTACGTCGCGGTCGATTTCCTCCATGACCGGCTGCACGGTGCGCACCACGAAGGGCAGACCGATAAACACCATGGCAACGACGATGCCAGCCTGGGTATAGGCGACTTTCAGGCCAAGCGGTGCAAGAAGCGAGCCGATCCAGCCGTTTGGCGCGTAGAGTGAGGCAAGGGCGATACCGGCAACGGCAGTCGGCAGCGCAAAGGGCAGATCGACCATCGCGTCGATGATCCGCCGTCCCCAGAAATTGTAGCGCACCAGCACCCAGGCGACCAATACGCCGAACACGACATTGAGCATCGCCGCCAGGATGGCCGAGCCGAAGCTGACTTTCAGGGCCTCAAGCGTCCGCCTGTCGGACGCGATATGCCAGAAATCCGTCCAGCCCAATTCGGCGGAACGCCAGACCAGACCGGACAAGGGAATGAGAACGATGAGGGCGAGGTAAAACACCGTAAAGCCGAACGTCAACCCAAATCCGGGAAGAACGCTCGGCTGACGGAATTGCCACCTGCCTTGAACAGGACTATGGGCCATTCTGATTTTCTTACTTTCTGAGCAGTCTTACTTTCCGGGCTGATAGATCTGATCGAACAGGCCGCCATCAGCGAAGAATTGCGGCTGCACTTTTGCCCAGCCACCGAAATCCTCGATGGTGACGAGATCAACCGACGGGAACCGCTTCAAGTCGGCAGGATCTGCCAGTTCCGGCTTTGCAGGGCGATAGTAATGCTTGGCAGCGATTTTCTGCCCGGCGTCGGAATAGAGATAATCGAGATAGGCCTTGGCGACTTCTTCGGTCCCATGGGCTTTGGCATTACCCTCGACGACGGCGACCGGCGGCTCCGCCTTGACCGAAACGGACGGTACGATGATGTCGAATTTGTCAGGGCCGAGTTCATCAATCGACAGGAAGGCTTCGTTCTCCCAAGCAAGCAGAACATCGCCGATGCCACGCTGCACGAAGGTGGTGGTGGAGCCGCGCGCACCGGTATCCAGCACTGGCACATGCTTGAACAGGGCGCTCAGGTATTCCTTGGCCTTCTGCTGATCACCATTATTGGCCTTCAGTGCCCAGCCCCAGGCGGCAAGTACGTTCCAGCGGGCACCGCCCGAGGTTTTCGGATTGGGAGTGATCACTTCGATCCCGTCCTTGGTGAGGTCGGCCCAGTCCTTGATGCCTTTCGGATTGCCCTTGCGCACCAGAAAGACGATGGTGGATGTATAGGGTGAACTGCTGCTTGGCAGTTTGGTTTTCCAGTCGGCGGGGATCTTGCCGGTCTTTTCGGCGATGGCGGAAATATCCGCTTCCAATGCCAGTGTCACGACATCGGCCTCAAGACCGTCGATCACCGAGCGGGCCTGAGCGCCCGAACCGCCATGCGACATTCTCACAGAAACGCTATCGCCGGTTTTCTGCTTCCAATAGGCGGCGAAGGCTGGATTGAAATCCTTGTACAACTCGCGCGTCGGGTCGTAGCTGACGTTCAGCAGTGTCACATTGGCCGCAACAGCGGGCATGGCGAGGCTTGCGGCTATCGCCAGCGTGGCAATGATCTTCACAGTACGAAAACGGGACATTGCGATCTCCTTAACCCCTAAGACTTTAAAATCTATTGAGGTTGTAGAGTATGTCAACGGCCAAGGCCAATTCGAGAGAGAACATGCCCCTGGCCGCTGCTAACTTAGCAATTTCAAGCGTAATTCCAGCGAGGCGGGGAGGATTTTTGCGGCACGGTCAAGGATGATCTCAAGGCACAGTCTTATGGCAGGTCTATGTCAGCAGGTCGAAGGCATCGCTTTCGCCCGGCACCAGTTCTAGCGGCCAGAGGCGATTACGGGCATGGGTTCTGTACGTTTCCGCATAATCCGGCATTGAGGCGAGCAAGGTTTCGGCCAGTTCCACCCCAAGATCCTCCAGGGAAAGGCGGTAGCAGGTCAGTGCGGGTTGCAGAAACCGGGCACGGGGCGCTTCACGAAACCCGATAACGGCCATGTCCCGGCCGGGGATGACACCGGCTTCTGTCAGCCGCCGGTAGAGGCCGATCGCCATGAGTTCGTAAATCAGGATGATGGCGGTCGGGCGCGGATCGAGCGCCAGCAGTTCGCTGCCCACGCTATAGCCGCCGCTTTCGCTGGACTTGGCCCGCAGGACCAAGGCCGGATCGAAGGTCAGGCCATTGCGCTCCAGCGCGGCCTGATAGGCGTCGGTAAACACGGTGCCGAGGTTGATATCGGTGCAGGGGGCGGCGATGGCGATGCGCCGATGACCTTTCGACACCAGCCGATCCACGGCGGAATCCGCGACACCGGCAAAATCCAGGTCGATCCAGGTATGGCTGCCGCCGGATGTGCTGCGCCCCAGGCTTACAAAGGGTATTTTGGTTTTGATCAGCAGATCGATGCGCTTGTCGATCCGCTGGGTGGCGGAAATGATCATCGCATCGACCAGGCGGCGGGCCACCATGCGCTGTAGATACTCCAGCGGGTCTTCGTCGGCGGGGCAGGGGAGCAGGACGAGATCGAGATTGTGGCGGGCAAACACCGTTTGCAAACCGTCCATGACACCGAAAAAGAAGTTGTCGCTGTTGTCGACATTATCCTTGCCGGATTCGATCATCAGTCCGATGACATTGGTTGTCCCTTTGCGCAGGCTGCGGCCCGATTGATTGGCGACATAGCCCAGTTCCTCAGCGGCCTCCAGCACCCGCCGTCGCGTTTCCGCGTTGACGTCGGGGCGTCCATTCAGCGCGCGCGACACGGTCCCGATGGAGATGTCGAGATGTTTTGCAAGCTGATGTATGCCCTTCATGCCAGATACTTTCTCCCTGAAGCGACCTCACCAAAAGGCGCTAAAGCGTGTTGCGGCTTATCAGCCTCAAGCAACACGCTTTAAGTTTTTGTTTTTACGCATGCCGTTACCGCAAAACCGCTGCACACTTTTGCGCGACATGCTCTAAGATGAGCAGGCCGGTTGTAAATTCCATGCTCTGCCTTGTCCGGTGTACTGCAAAATTTCGCAAGCAGGAATCGGTTTTTCCCTTGAACTTGGCGCGGTTTATCGTGCTGCCGAGTGCAATAACGGCGTCGCGTATTGACATGAGACGAAAACCACGATTAGTATCGTAAACGTTTACGGAAGTCGATGCAAAGAGGAGTTTGCGCGGCTGAGGCTGTAGGAAGAGCGTTTGCTGCTTCGACCTATCGAAAACCGGAAACTGAAACCATGTCTGGCGCGATAGCGACCGGATGGGATGCAAGGGAGGATATCTTGCAATTCAAAGCCGTTTTATGCGGGTGCGGAGCTATGGCCAAAGGCTGGCTTCGGGCCATTGCCGACACGCCCTCGCTTGCCGAGCGGATTTCCGTTGTCGGGCTCGTTGATGTCAACGTTTCGGCAGCCGAGTCCCTTGCAGAGGAATTCGGCCTGGAAGGTGCTGTGACGGGCAATAGCCTTGCCGATGTTGTCGAGCGGACGGCAGCCGATCTGGTCTTCGATGTCGTCATCCCGGCTGCCCGCTTCGATATCGTCTCCACCGCGCTGAAAGCCGGATGCCACGTGCTCAGCGAAAAGCCCATGGCCAATTCGCTGCAAGAGGCAAAGGCCCTGGTTAAGCTGGCCACTGAGACCGGGCGTATCCACGCCGTCGTGCAGAACCGTCGCTTCATTCAAGGGGTCCGCCGGATGCGGCAATTCCTGGACAGCGGTGCCATCGGCGAGTTGACGGCGGTGCATTGCGATTTCTTCCTGGCACCGCATTTTGGTGGTTTCCGGGATGAGATGGAGCATGTCCTGCTGCTCGACATGGCAATTCACACCTTCGATGCGGCGCGCTTCATTGCCAATCGTCAGCCGCTGGCGGCCTATTGTGTGGAGCGTAATCCGCAAGGCTCCTGGTATGCCCATGGCGCCAGCGCCAATGCGATCTTCGAGTTCACTGACGACGTGGTTTTCACCTATCGCGGCTCCTGGTGCGCTGAAGGGCGCAGGACCAGTTGGGAAAGTGCATGGCGGCTGGTCGGCAGCCAGGGCATGCTGACCTGGGACGGGGAAGAGCTGTTTGAGGCCTCTATCGCCGCAGAAGACCCCGGCCTGTTGCGTGGATATACGACCGTAAACGTTTCCGAAGACATCGCGCTCGCTGAGACGCATGGCCATGCCAGCGTGCTGGAAAGCTTCATTGCGGCAGTTGCCGGTGGCGAGCCGCCCGAGACCGCCGGTTTCGACAATATCAACAGTCTTGCCATGGTGTTTGCCTCCATCGAAAGCGCCAAGAGCGGCAAGCGTATCGACATTTCAGCTTCGCTATAAGGACCATGACTGTGAGCAATCCTGCAAAATCCATTCGTATCGGCACCATGATCAGCGGCAACAATGGCGATGCCGCCACCCGCATCCGGGAAATCGCCGGTCTCGGCTTCGAAAGTTTCGAGCCGTTTTTCTGGCAGACGACCAAAGGTCAGAACCTTGCCGAACTTGGCAAGCGCTGCGTCGATGCCATCGGCGACCGGGACATCACCATTTCGACGCTCGGCATGTTCGGCAATCCGCTTGAGGAAACCGACATCGACCTCGAAACGCTGGAGGGTTGGAAGCAATGTATCGATAATGCCCATCATTTCGGTGCGAGTTGCGTTGCAGGCTTTACCGGACGGCTGCGGGGCAAGATATTGACGGACAGCCTGTCACGTTACCGCGAAATCTGGAGCGAACTGGCCAAGCGCGCTGCCGACAAGGGCATTCGCATCGCCTTTGAAAACTGCGCCATGGACGGCAACTGGCAGAGCGGCGACTGGAACATCGCCCATAACCCCGACGCCTGGGAGTTGATGTTCAACGAAACCCCTGATGACAATATCGGCCTTGAATGGGAACCCTGCCATCAGATGGTCTATCTGATTGATCCCTTGCCGCAGATCCGCAAATGGGCATCCAAGATCTTCCACGTGCATGGCAAGGACGCCACCATTCGCTGGGATGTCATTCGTGAACACGGCATTTTCGGCAAGGAGCCGTTTGTGTTCATGCGCACACCAGGCTTCGGCGACAGCAATTGGACCAATATTATCAGCGAATTACGGCTGGCTGGCTATAGCGGCTCTATCGATATCGAAGGCTGGCATGATCCCGTCTACCGCGATGCCCTGGAAATGACCGGTCAGGTCCATGCCCTCAACCATCTGAAACAGGCGCGTGGCGGCGATTTTATCGACGAGATGGCGGCTTATGGCGGAGGCGATCCCTCGCTGAAATAGAATAAGGCCTTGATTTCGCCCAGTATGGAGGTGCGGGGCGATTGGAGGACGGGATAGAAACGGAGGAGGAAACCCATGATCATCAACAGACGTGCCTTGATCGCTGTGCTGGCTCTTGCTGCGGCTTGTCCGCTTACATCGACCGCCCGGGCGGACGACGTGACACTCAATCTCTGGTCGCTCGACAAGGATATCCAGCCTGCGCCCAATCTGGTCAAGCAATTCAACGCACTCAATAATGGCATCAAGATCGAGTATCGGCTCCTTCAGTTCGACGATGTCGTGACGGAAGCGATGCGCGCCTATTCAACCGGACAGGCACCTGACATTATCGCGGTCGACAATCCGGAACATGCGCTGTTTGCCTCGCGGGGTGCCTTCCTCGATCTCACCGACATGATTGCCAAGTCGGATGTGATCAAGCCACAGAACTATTTTCCTGGGCCGCTTGCGTCTGTGACCTGGAAGGAGCGCTATTTCGGCGTGCCGAAAGCCACCAACACCATCGCGCTCTACTATAACCGCGATATGTTCAAGGCCAAGGGTCTCGATCCACTGAAGCCACCGCAGACCTGGGACGAACTTGTGGCCGCTGCCCGCAAGCTGAACGACCCGGCCAAGAACGTCTACGGCCTCGCTTTTTCCGCCAAGGCCAGCGAAGAGGGAACGTTCCAGTTTCTGCCCTGGGCGCAGATGGGCGGCGGCGGCTATGACCATATCAATGCTCCGGGTGCGGTAAAAGCGCTGGAGACCTGGAAAACCATCATGACCGAAAAACTGGCCTCGCCGGATACGCTAACGCGCGGCCAGTGGGATTCGACCGGCACGTTCAATTCCGGCAATGCCGCCATGGCGATTTCGGGTCCCTGGGAGCTGGACCGCATGCTGAAAGAGGCAAAGTTCGACTGGGGCGTCGCCTTGCTTCCGGTGCCAAGCGCAGGAGCTGAACGGTCTTCCGGCATGGGTGATTTCAACTGGGCGATCTTTTCCAGCACCAAGCATCCGGCGGAAGCCTTCAAGGCCCTGGAATTCTTCGCCTCGCAGGACAAGGACATGTTCAAGAATTTCGGACAGCTGCCAGCCCGGTCCGACATCGCCATTCCTCCCTCGGGCTCGCCTTTGAAGGATGCGGCGCTGCAAGTGTTTCTCGAGCAGATGAAATATGCCAAACCGCGCGGACCACATCCTGCCTGGCCGAAAATCTCCAAGGCTATCCAGGATGCGATCCAGGCGGCATTGACCGGCCAGATGACGCCCAAGGATGCGCTGGACCAGGCGCAAAAGAAGATCAAGGCCGCCCTGGGTTGAGCGCTAATACCACCCAGCGATTATGCCATGCGCCGTCAACGCGCGTGGCATGACTATCCTTTCCTCCCGGCCGGGGCTGCATGTCTCCTGTGAGAATGTGGCCCCTGGACGGCGCTCCGAATGGAGAAAGAGGTCTCATGAAACGGATCATGTCGAGTATTGTCGATGGGCGTGGCTTTGACTTCGGTCTTGCCGGGGTGCCGCTGGCCTTTCTGCTGGTCATGTCGGGTCTGCCGCTGCTCTATAATATTGTGATGAGCTTTCAGGAGGTTGACATGTTCAGCCTTGGAACCTTTTCCCGTCCCTTTGTCGGCTTTCAGAACTATATCGACCTGATGGCGCAGCCGGAAACCCTGCCTATTTTCACCAATACGGCGATTTTCGTCGTGGCGTCGATTGCCGGGCAATTCCTTCTGGGCTTTGGTCTGGCGCTGTTTTTCGGGGTGGGATTCCCCGGTTCCTCCTGGTTGCGCGGCCTGTTCCTGGTGTCCTGGATCATGCCCGGCCTCGTCGTCGGCGCGACCTGGAACTGGATCCTCTCAGGCGATTTCGGCGTGTTCAATTATATGCTGCGCGAAACCGGGCTGATCAGCGCCAATATCTTCTGGCGGTCCGATCCGGCCTATGCGCTGTGGGCGGTGATCATCGCCAATATCTGGCTTGGCACGTCCTTCAACATGATCCTGCTGTCGGTCGGGCTATCAGGCATTCCCAAGGATCTCTATGAAGCGGCGCAACTGGATGGCGCCACCGTGTTGCAACGGTTCTTTACCATCACCCTGCCGATGATGCGTTCATCTATCGGTGCGCTGGTGTCGCTGGGGTTGATCTTTACCTTGCAGCAATTTGACCTGTTTGCCGCCATTACCTCCGGCGGACCGGCCAATGCCTCGAATGTGGCGCAATATTGGGCCTGGGACCTGTCTTTCCGGCAATATGACTTCGCCAAGGGTGCGACCGTGTCGGTGATCATGACCGTGTTCGTGCTTCTGGCATCGCTCGTCTATGTCCGCTCTACACGTCATGAGGTGCGAGGATGAGCGAAACAGTTCGTAACCGCCTGATGCTTGCCATCGCCCTCATCATGGCGGCGATCTATCTCTTTCCGCTCTACTGGATGTATGTCACAGCACTGAAAACCGGCTCGGCGATGTTTGCCACCCCGCCGCATTTCTGGCCTGACGATCCGCAATGGGGCGTCTATAGCGATGTCTGGCAAAGCCGAAATATGGGCCGATATCTGTGGAATTCGACCGTGATCGCCCTGGGTTCGGTCAGCATTATCTGCGTTCTCGGCACCGGCTGCGCCTATGTGCTGGCGCGCTATCGCAATGGCTGGGTCGATGCCGGGCTGTTTCTGATCCTGATGCTCCAGGTTCTTCCGGCATCGCTGATGATTACTCCGATCTTCGTCGGCTTTTCGCAGCTTGGCCTGCTGAACACCCCGCGCTTTGCCGTGATGCTGGCGGTGGCGGCGAAAAGCATGCCGTTCTTCGTGGTTCTGGTGCGTTCCAGCTTCATGACGGTGCCGATCGAGCTGGAGGAAGCGGCCATGGTCGATGGCAATTCGCGGATCGGGGCGTTTTTCAGCATCGTCCTGCCGCTGGCCCGCAATGGTATTCTCGTCAGCGCCATCCTGATCTTCATGCAGGCCTTTGGCGAATTCGTCTATTCCAAATCAATGATCCAATCGGTGGACCTGCAACCGGCCAGCGTCGGGCTGAACAGTTTCATGGGTCCCAATACCAATGAATGGAACGGGATCATGGCCTATGCCTCGATCTATGTGACGCCGATCCTCGCCATTTTCGTTCTTTTACAGCGCCGCATCGTCTCCGGCCTCACTTCGGGAGCCCTGAAATGACCATCCAGATCGAATTGAGCGGCGTCAACAAGCATTATGGCGCTTTCCATGCCCTGAAGAATATCAATCTCGCCATCGAAAAGGGCAGTTTCGTCGCCCTGGTCGGCCCCTCCGGCTGCGGCAAGTCCACACTGTTGCGGTCGCTGGCCGGGTTGGAGAAGATTTCCGCTGGCGAAATGAAGATCGCTGGCAACTTGATGACCAATGTGCCGCCGCGCAAGCGCGACATTGCCATGGTGTTCCAGTCCTACGCGCTCTATCCGCATATGACGGTCGAGGAAAACCTGACCTATAGCCTGCGCATCAAGGGGGTGGGCAAGGCAGAGGCGCGTCAGGCCGCCGAGGCGGTGGCGACAACAACCGGGCTGATGCCGCTGTTGAAACGCTATCCACGTGAATTGTCCGGCGGTCAGCGCCAGCGCGTCGCCATGAGCAGGGCGATCATCCGCAATCCCAAGGCCTTCCTGTTCGACGAGCCGCTGTCCAATCTCGATGCCTCCCTGCGGGTGCACATGCGAAAAGAGATCCGGCTGCTGCATGACCGGTTGAAGGCCACCTCCGTCTATGTCACCCACGATCAGGTTGAGGCGATGACCATGGCCGATCATGTTGTGGTGATGCGCGATGGCGTCATCGAGCAGCAGGGCCGACCTCTGGACCTTTACGACCGGCCTGCAAACCGCTTCGTTGCCGGTTTTATCGGTTCTCCGGCGATGAATTTCATTCCTGCGCGCGTGTCGCCGGGTGGGCTTGGTCTGGAACTTGATTTCGTTGGGAAGGAGGAGATTCTGAGATTTGCCGCCGGAATGACGGCTGGTCTTGCGGCAGGCCAGCCACTAACGCTTGGCCTCCGGCCGGAACACCTGTCGCTGACGGCTCCCGGCGAAGGCGCGTTCGACGTTGAGGTGGCGCTGGTCGAATCGACGGGATCGTCAACCTATGTGACGACCAGAACCGACCCGGAATTGACCATTGTTGTTTCCGGCGGTCGCGGCCTACGCTCCGGCGATCGGCTGGGTGTCGGGATCGATCCGCAGACCGTGCATCTTTACGATGCGCAGACCGGTTTGCGGCTGGATTTTGAGGGAGCGCGATAAGAATTTTCCGCTTGTTGTGTTCTAATTATCAGAGCGCTTATTTTTTGACCGACGCTGATTCTTTGCTTGCGGCAAGTTCGTGCCGCAGGCTGTTGAAATATAAGGGTCGGGGCCTCTCAGTTTTGAAGGCTACACGCCGCGAAACTGAGTTTCGCCTATTTTATATGCAAAATTATGCATTGTTTAAAACTCTTGCAGAATGCGCGCTTGCGTGAAATGGTTTGGACGCGAGTAGAAGCGGTCTGAGCCTGAGGCTCTGGGCATTGCTCGACGGTGAACCCTGTCGAAGAGATGCTTTCATGCCGCTATTCTTGTCACCAATTGTCGAAAAACCACCATCACAACCCTGTCTTTTGGACGCGGGGTGCGCCATTGCACCTCTGCCATGTTCATGCTTTCCCCCGTCAGCCGTCCTTGAAAATCGAACACTGAGCCTTGGAGAAATGTCCCATGTTTCGTCGTAAGCTTGCGTCCACGCTGTTCACCCTTGGCCTTTTTTCCGGGACTGCCCTTGCCGCCGACAAGGTTACGTTTCAGCTGGATTGGCTGCCGGGCGGCGACAAAGCGCCGATTTATGTCTGCATCCATCAGGGCTTCTGTCGGGACGCGGGGCTGGATGTCACCATTGCCTCGGGCCGAGGCTCGACCGAGGCGATTTCGAAACTGGCGGCGGGTTCTTCCGATATCGGTGTTTCGGATATCGGCGCCTTGATGGCGGCTCGTGCCAATGAAGGGGTGAAGGTTGTTGGCGTTCTGTCGGTGTTCAACAAGGGACCGCACGCCTTCTATGTGATCAAGGGCGGCTCAATAGCCACTGTCGCCGACGTCAAGGGCAAGACCATTGCCACATCGCCGTTTACCTCGTCCAATGTCTATCTGCCGCTGGTGCTGAAGGACCAGTCCATCGATCCGTCCGCGATCAAGCTGATCAAGGCCGATCCCGGCGCGCTCGGTCCGATGCTGATGACCGGCAATGCCGATGGGATCATTGCCTGGATGACGGATTTCACCCGCTATTCCAACCAGGCCCGCCAGGCCGGCAAGGAAATCGTCGCGCTGCCGTGGTCGGCTGCCGGGCTTGAGCTTTATTCGGCCTCTTTGATTGCCAGTGAGGATTTCCTGGCCAAGCGGCCGGATGTCGCCAAACGTTTCATCGACGCCTACAAGAAGTCGGTGCAATTCACCCGCGCCAATCCCGATGCCGCCGTCACCTCCGTCACCAGTGTCGTGCCGGAACTGGGTTCTGAAGACGTCAAGGGATCGATCAATGACACGCTGCCGCTGATCTTCAACGAGGTCACGGATAAGGATGGGTTGGGCGTGTTCGAGCCTAAGCGTTTGACCGAGACCTGGCGTCGGGTTGCCGCCGCTCAAGCCATCGATCCGGCCAAGCTTGACCCGGAAACCGTGGTCAACCGCAGCTTCATTCCAACGGAGTGAAGAGCATGACGATACCCGCAATCCGCTTTGACCGGCTTGGTCAGGTCTTTTCGACCCGCTCAGGACAAACGGAAGCGCTGCGCGACGTCAGTTTTGAGGTGGCGCGGCACGAATTCCTAGCCATTCTTGGCCCGTCTGGTTGCGGCAAGTCCACTTTGCTGCGGATGATTGCCGGGCTTCTGGCGCCCAGTAGTGGTTCGCTCCAGGTGTTCGGCCATCCGGTGACCGAACCACGCGACGATATTGGCATCGTTTTCCAGAAGCCGACACTGCTGCCCTGGGCGACAGTCGAGGACAATGTGCTGTTTCCGGCCCGCCACAAGCGCGGCAGGGTGAGTGCAGAGGAGCGGCAGCGGGCAGGCGAGTTGTTGCGGATGGTGGGCCTGGAGGGGTTCGCCTCCCGGCTTCCCGATGAATTGTCCGGCGGCATGCAGCAGCGGGTCGGCATTGCACGGGCCTTGCTGATGGACCCGGATATCCTTTTGATGGACGAGCCTTTTTCGGCGCTTGATGCGCTGACCCGCGAGGTGATGGGCTTTGATCTGCTGCGGATTTTTACCGACCGCCCGAAGACGGTGGTGTTCATCACCCATTCCGTCAACGAGGCGGCGCTGCTGGCCGATCGCGTGCTGGTGATGACCGGCCGTCCCGGCACGGTGCTGACCGATATTGCCGTGCCAGTCGGCCGTCCGCGTGGTCCCGAAACAGCCAACGAGAGAGCCATTCATGACCTTACCGCTTATCTCCGCGACCTCCTCCTCAAGCGACAGGCGGCCTGAGCCGGTGGCTGAAACTCGCCAGCACCTGCCGTTGCGCAATATGGTCTCCAAGCTCATGGGCTTGCCGGGCCTTGCAGCCCTTGTTTCGCTGGCAGGTGTTATCCTGTTTTGGGAATTGGCTGTGCGGCTATTTGCTGTTCCCTCCTATCTCCTGCCGTCGCCGTCCTCAATCTTCAATGCGTTTTCGTCCATTGGGTTTGATCGCTGGAGCCTGCATCTCTGGGCGACCCTGCGGGTGGCGATGATCGGCTATGTCTTGTCGATTGCCATCGCAATTCCGCTGGCCATCGTCATGATGCGCTCGCCGCTTTTGTCAAAGACGCTCTATCCGCTGCTGGTCGTCATTCAGTCAACGCCGGTCGTCGCGGTGGCGCCGATCATCATCGTCGTGCTGGGGGCGGGCGATGCGCCACGGGTGGTGATCACCTGTCTCATCACCTTCTTTCCGCTGGTCGTCTCGACGGCGACCGGGCTTGCGGCAACGCCGCCGGAATTGATCGAACTGTCCAGAAGCCTGCGGGCGCCCGCCTTTCGGGAGATCACCCAGATCAGGCTGCCCTTTGCCGTTCCGTACATCTTTTCGGCGCTGAAAATCTCGATCACGCTGGCGGTGATTGGCGCGGTGGTTGCGGAATTCTGCGCGTCCGAAGCGGGGGTGGGCTATTTCATCCAATTTTCGACATCGCTGTTCAAACTGCCCCAGGCCTGGGCCGGGTTGTTCGTGCTGGCAGCCTTGTCGCTCATCCTGTTTCAGGCGGTGTTGCTCGTGCAGAAATTGCTGTTTCCGTGGAGCCTGCCGAAGAACAGCTGAAGCCTTTTGCCGGGGGCTGAAAATCCCCCGTTCTTTTCGGAGTAGAAGCAGTCGGGCATGCCCGGACATTGCTCCTCACCGGCCGGTATCCGGCCCAACCTCAAGGAGACTGCCATGACCATGCAAAGCTACAGCCTTGCCGAATTGAACAAGGAAACCACCATTGGCGGCGTCGGCAAGACCGTCGAGCGCGATGTGCCTGTCATTGATCTCGCCGATTTCGACAATCGCAAGGCCGAGATCGCCGATCAATTGTGGGAGGCCTCGGTTGGTATCGGGTTTTTCCAGGTCTATAACCACGGCATTCCGCAGCAGGATATCGACGCGGCGTTCGAGACCGCCTGGTCCTTCTTCGAATTGCCAGCGGACATCAAGGCCCAGTATCCGATGCCAAAGGGAACCAATGCCGGATGGGAATTCAAGGCGCAGGTGCGCCCTTCCACCGGCACGCCTGACAACAAGGAAAGCTACCAGATTACCCGCCCGATGATGGGTGGACTGTGGCCGAGTGAAGAAGAACTGCCTGATTTCAAGGAGAAGATGCTGCGTTTTGAGCGGCAGAATTGGGAACTCGGTATGAGGATACTGTCCTGCTTTGCCCTGAAGATGGGTTTTGCCGAGGACTTCTTCACCAAGGCGCATGATCCGGCCTCGGGTGAATACCAATCGACGCAGCGGCTGATCCATTACATGTCGATGGAACATGCCAAGCCCGAGGATTTCGAGTTCTGGCGGGCTGGTGCCCATTCCGATTTCGATTGCCTGACCATCCTGCACCAGAAGGAAGGCGAGGGCGGCTTGCAGGTCTGCCCCGGCAAGGATGCCGCGTCCGGCGAGTGGACGGATGTGCCGCCGAAAAACGGCTATATCACCTGCAATATCGGCGATATGCTGATGCGCTGGTCTGACGATCAGTTGCAATCGACGCTTCACCGCGTGCGGATGCCGCGTCCAGGCGAATATTTGGGTCGGCGTCTGTCGCTTCCCTTCTTCTGCCAGGCCAATCGCGATGCGGTCATGCAGGGTCCGCTTGGCAAATATGAGGCGATCACCGCCGGTGATTACCTGACGCAGCGCATCAACGCCAACTTCGCCCGGAAATGATGTTGAACCCGGCGAGCCATGATGCCATCGTGGCCAGACAGACAGCGGACAGGGGCAAACGCCCCTGTCGCGCGACGGGAACGCTGATGCTTCATGGCCGCGCTTTGCGCTATATCGACGAAGTCGCCCGGCAGGGCTCGATCCGCAAGGCGGCAAAGACACTGAATGTCGCTGCCTCCGCCATCAATCGCTATATCCTCGACCTGGAACAGGAGTTGGATGCGCCGATTTTCGAGCGGTTGTCGCGCGGGTTGAAGCTGACCAGTTCCGGCGAAATCCTCATTGCCCATATCCGTGAGACGCTAAAAGCGCATGATACGATGCGGGTGCAGATCAAGGCCCTGCGTGGCCTCAGCCGAGGCGAGGTGGTGATCGCCACCATGGCGACGCTGGCGGCGGGCAGGCTTGCCGACATTATTGCTGCCTACCGTGCCGATATTCCGCAGGTCAGCCTGCGCATCAAGGTCGGGGATCGCTCAGCGGTTTGCGACATGGTCGCTTCAGGGGCCGCCGATCTGGCCCTGGCCTATAATCTGCCCGAGGATAATCGCTTGCAGCGCGCCGCTGAATTCATGCATCCGCTCGGTGCGGTGGTTGCGCCCGACCATCCGTTGGCGACGCGCAAGACGGTGCGGATCGCCGATTGCCTGATCTATCCGCTGGTTTTGGCCGATAAAAGCCTGTCTTTGCGGGAGGTCGTTGAAAACCTGACGCCAGCCCAGGCCCAATTGATGCCTGTTGTCGAGACCAATTCCATGGAACTGATGAAGCGGCTGGTGCATGGCGCACCGCATGTCACTTTTCTCAATCGCGTCGATGTCGACCGCGAACTGCAAAGCGGAGAACTGGTCTTTCTTCCGCTGACCGGGTCTGCGGGACTGCAAAGGCTAAACATTCTTCACCGGGCGCGCGGTTCGCTCTCGCCCGCTGCCAGCCATTTCATGCACTACGCCCAGGAACGGCTGCGCATGGTGGAGGACGCGCGCTGACGGCGGTGTTCGATGACGTTGCCGTCCCCCACACCTTGAAATTCGGCTTATGCCCTATCGAGATCGATCATGATTGACAATTCCGTGCGCGCACTGGCGCGTTCCAGCTTTACCGGCCATGGCCGCATCGCTATCCGTCAGACCCGCGTGCCAACGGCCTGTCTTGCCGACGGTGTGCCGCCAGGCAGTGCTCTCGACCGCGATGGTTGTGCTTTGGTCGATATTCTGCTGGACAACGGACGTGTCGCCGCCGTGCTGCCAGCGGCAAGCGGCGTGACCGGTAGTGGTATTGATCTGGAAGGCCGCCATCTTTGGCCGTTGATGATCGACATGCATGTCCATCTCGACAAGGGCCATACGATCAGCCGGGCACCAGCCTCCGATGGCACGCATCCCAGCGCCCGCGCAGCAACGACAGCCGACCGGCAGGCCCATTGGCGTCACGACGATCTGGTCCGGCGGATGGAATTCGGTCTTGCCTGCGCGGATGCGCACGGCGTTGCCGCGCTCCGCACCCATCTCGATAGCCATGCGGGGCAGGCGGAAACCACCTGGGCGGCATTTGATGAGGTGCAGGCCCGTTGGTCGGGGCGCATTGCGTTGCAGGCGGTCGGCCTCGTGCCGCTGGATGCCTATCGCACCGACCATGGGAAGCAGCTTGCCGACTTGGTTGCGCGTCAGGGCGGGCTGTTGGGCGGCGTGACCCGCGCCTCGGGCGGCACTCATGGTATCGGGAAAAATGGCACCGGGCTTGATGACATCGATGCTTTGCTCGACAGCCTGTTTTTGCTGGCCCGCGAGCGTGATCTCGATATCGACCTGCATGTGGACGAAGCCGAAAAGGCCGACGCCCTGCCGCATGTGGCCCGCGCCGCCATCCGTCACGGCTATGAGGGCCGCGTCACCTGCGGCCATTGCTGTTCGCTGGCTTTGTTCAGTGAGGCGGAAATCCGCGAGCGGATCGCGCTTCTGGCCGATGCCGGACTGTCTATCGTCACGCTTCCGACCGTCAATATGTATTTGCAGGGCCGGGCGCAGGGTATAACCCCGCGCTGGCGAGGTGTTACGCCTGTCAAGGAGCTGCGCGCCGCCGGTATCCGCGTCGCGGTCGCTGGTGACAATTGCCGCGATCCGTTTTTTGCCTATGGCGATCATGATATGGTGGATACTTGGCGCCAATCGGTGCGCATTCTGCATCTCGACCACCCCTATGACGATGCCGTGGCACTGGCGACCACCCAACCCGCCGCGATGACCGGCTTTTCCGCTGGAACCATCGGTAGCGGGCGTCCGGCGGATCTGATGATCTTCGAGGCCTGGAGCATGGACCAGGTCATTGCCCGCCCGCAAACCGACCGGGTGATCGTGCGGGCAGGCAGGTTAAGCGAGGCGGTGCTGCCATCCTATCGGGAGATCGAATTGCCCTTTCTCACCCCATCACTCTCATCCGGAATGTGAGCGTCAAAGGCTCGCCCGGCTCGATCATGTATTGAGGATGCGGCAGCGCGCCCCAGCTATCGTCGCCACCGACGCCCATCTGCCGGGCCATCAGCGTGACGATGGTGCGGTTGGCTGGCGGCAGGTCGTAGGGCCGGGCTGCGGCTTCCAGCTGGAAAGCCGTGTAAGGCGAAACGCCCAGCTCGAACGGCATATCCACCGCCTCGAAGCGCAATGTGTTGCCCTCAGCGTCGAACAGATCGGCCCAGCGCACGCCGGTTCGGTTGCCGGATTCCTGCGGGATGACATAGGGGGTGACATTGTCAGCCACCGCGCGCTCGTAAATGCCCAGCCGTGCGCCATGCACGCGGTCGATATGATTTTCCTCCGGCCCAAGTCCATAATAACGGAAGCGGTCGAAGCTTACGGGCATTGGGATCGTCAGGCCAAACAGCGGTAGCGACGGCAGGCTGGTATCGCCCGGCCAATGGGCGGTGACGGCAATGGCTCCGTCTTCTTCATAGCGGTAGGAAACCGTGGCCTGCATGCTGCTGTCAGGCAGGGCAAAGCGATAGTCGGCCCCGGCATCGCGATAGGCATAGGAAGCCTGCTTCTGGTCGAGGCTTGCCCGACGCCAGCTGCCGAATTTGAAGCCGAAGCCTGCACCCCGGTCATTGTCGGTCGGTGCGCGCCAGAAGATCGGCAGGGGTGGCCGTTCCAGGAATTCCACGCCCGCCATATTGATCAGCGACACCGGCCCGCCAAAGCGCCGGCAGAACAAGGTCCGGCTATGGCCATCGGAAATGCCGAGATTATAGCTGCCTTCGGCGCGGGTGAGGGGGCGGGAAGCAGGGCTCGGTTTTTCGCCTGCCACGGTCCAGACATGTTCGCCAAACGCCACTTCGTGGTCAGCCGGCGCCCAGGCGCGCTCATGACGTTCACGCAGGGAGCATTGCAGGGCATATTCGCCCGGCTGCTGCGTGACAGGCACGGACAGACGCAGATAGGTCTGTTCCTGGGCTGCAAGCGCAATATCGGCCTGCCCTTCGGCCACCGCGACACCATCCTTCAGCAGGTGATATGACAGATAGAAAGCGTCGAGGTTCAAGAACAGGTTGTCATTGATGACTTTAACGCCGTGCGCGTCCGGTATCAGCCGGACAGGCTGGTAAAGCGCCTTGATTTCCTGGACTTTCGGGGTCAATTGCCGGTCAGCGGTGATAATGCCGTCGCAGCAGAAGCTGTAATCGGTCGGCCTGTCGCCAAAATCACCGCCAAACAGCAGGCCTTCGCTGCCATCCGGGCGGGTGCCGTAGAGAGCCTGTTCGATATATTCCCAGATAAAGCCGCCCTGGCACTGATCATAACGATAGGTAAGGTCGGTATAGAGATGCATGCCGCCGCAGGAATTGCCCATCGCATGGGTATATTCGCAGGATACAAAAGGCTTGGATGGGTTGCTGCGCAGATAGTCCTCGATGTCCTGCGGGCGCGCATACATCCGGCTTTCCATGTCGCTGGAGCGTGCATCGAAGCGGCGGTCGTGGAACACGCCTTCGTAATGAACGAGGCGGGAGGGATCGCGGTCCCTAAACCAATCGGCCATATCGGCAATCACGCTGCCGCCATAGCTCTCATTGCCGCAAGACCAGATCAGCACGCAAGGATGGTTTTTGTCGCGTTCCAGCATATTGGCGGCACGGTCGAGCACGGCGGGTCGCCATTCGTCGCGGTCGCCGGGCAGGACTTTGTCCGGGTCCAGCGTCTCGACCGACCATGTGCCGTGAGTTTCCAGATTGGCCTCGTCGATGACATAGAGGCCGTGCTGGTCGCAGAGCGCGTAGAACTCGCTGCGGTTTGGGTAATGGCTGGTGCGCACCGCATTGATATTGTTGCGCTTGAAGAACAGCACATCCCAGAGCATGTCCTCAACTGTCAGGGCGCGTCCCCGGCGTGGATGGAAATCATGCCTGTTGATGCCACGGAAAACGATGCGCTGGCCATTGAGACGCATCACCCCATCGCGCATTTCAAACCGACGGAAGCCGACCGGCTGCGGCACGGCCTCGATCGTCGCGCCCTTGCTGTCCTTTACGACCAGCAGCAGGCGATAGAGATGCGGCGCCTCAGCGTTCCACAGCAGCGGGGCGGTGACGGGCAGGGCAATATCCATTTCGGCTGCGGCATCGAAGGACGTTGTTAGGACGGTTTCACCCTTGGGATCGTAGAGCGTCACGGCAAGACTGCCAGCGCTCTCTTCCGCCAAGTCGAGGGCCAGCCGCAAGCGCAGGGAGCCACTGTTGAAATCATCGGCAAGATCGGTGGTGACGAATAGATCGCGGATATGCAATTTCGGCCAGGCCTCCAACCGGACAGGCCGCGTGATGCCCGACAGACGCCAGAAATCCTGATCCTCAAGCCAGGCACCGGAAGACCGATGATAGACTTCAACGGCCAGCAGGTTATCGCCGTCAATCAGCGCGTCGGTAATATCGAAGCGTGAGGGCGTGAAACTGTCTTCGGCATAGCCGATAAAACGGCCATTCAGCCAGACATAGAAGGCGGTCTCGACACCGTCGAAAGTGAGGATGATCCGCTGTCCGGCAAGGGCGGGGTCAAGCTGGAAAGTCCTCGCATAGCAGCCGACTCGGTTGGCCTCGGCGGCTTGCCCAAGCGCCAGCGCCTCATGGCCGTCCCAGGGATATTGGGTATTGACATATTGCGGGCGGCCATGGCCTTGCAATTGCATGGCACCGGGTACGGTGATGTCGCCGAAGCCGCTGCGGTCGAAATCGTGATGGTGGAAACCTTCCGGGCGCTCAGCGGCTGATATGGCGGAGAGGAACTTCCAGGTGCCATCAAGGCTCTGGCGAAGCGGCGAGGCAGAACCCGCCTTGGCGGAGGCTTCATCGGGATAGACGATATGGTCGGAATGGGCAGGCAGCCGCCCGACGGCAAAGACCTTGGGATCGGAAAGCCAATCGAGATGTGCTTTAGCAGGCAAAGTTTGGATCGTCACATGTCCCTCCCGGACGTCTGTCTAACCGAATGATACCGGTGTCTCTTATCCTATAATCGGCGAAACCGGAATCGGATAATGGCAAAAATATCCAGCATCTATAAAGTGTTATCGATTTTTTTGCGCGCAAAAGAAGCCTGGAGTGCAAGGGTGCTCAATGGCGGCAAAGACGGTTCCTCCACCTTTACGGAATGCATTTTCTGCGAGCAATTTGCGATGCCATTGATCGCGGCATTATTCTCGCGTATCAACGCCTCAAGGGATAATTGTGGCGAGACAGGATAATTCGTCATGGAGACGAACTATTTGTATCCGCGTCTCGTTCGTGCGATGTTCGTCGTTACGATTTTCATATGCCTGTTGTCGATAGGATGAGGTGATTGCGGATGAATCTCTGGACGAGCACACCGCCGATGTTACGCCAGATCTCCGTTCGCGCCGCTATGGACATCCTTCTGCACCAAGGCCCGACCTCGCGGGCGGATCTGGCAAAAAAGACTGGCCTATCGAAACAGACCATGTCCGAGGTCATACGCACGCTTGAGACGGCAGGCTGGGTTCGAGTCAAGGGAATCGTGTCCGGCAAGGTCGGGCGCAGTGCCGTGACCTATGAAGTCGCCCCGGATGCGGGTTTTGTCATCGGTATGGATATCGGTGCAACGACCATTCGGGTGGCGATTGCCGATATTGCCGGAACGATTGTCCATGAAGTCGAAAAGTCGGCCGGAGAGCATGGTGGGGAGGCCCTTCTGGCGCATGTCAGCGGCGTTGTCGAAGCGTCGCTTAAAAAGGCGAGGGTTTCCCGCAGCAAGGTTCTGTTGGCCGCTGTGGCCATGCCTGGCGTCATCGATCCTGAAACCGGTCGGCTTTCGCTTGCGCCGAACCTGTCAGAAATTGGCAGTCTCGATGTGATCAAGGCCTTGCAGGGCATTTTCCGCTGCGATGTCATCATCGAAAACGATGTCAATGCGGCGGTGATTGGCGAAAGCTGGAAAGGCAGCGGCATCGGTCTCGATTCGGTTGCGTTCGTGTCGCTGGGAACCGGTATTGGCCTTGGCGTCCTTTTCAACGGCAAGTTGATGCGCGGGGCTAAAGGAGCGGCAGGCGAAATCGGCTATCTGCCGTTCGGAGCCGATCCCTACAACTCGGAAAGTCTGGAGCGCGGCGCGCTCGAATGCGCCATTGGCGCCCGTGGCATTCTGGAGCGTTATGGCAACCCTGGAGACGGCGGTATGACGGTTCGCGATATTCTTGAAGCGGCTGAAAAGGGCGACGCAAAGGCGCTGGCAACCGTGCAGGAAACCGCCCGGCTGGCGGCTTTGCTGGTGGTTTCGGTTCATGCCATGCTCGATCCGGGCAAGATCATTCTTGGCGGCAATGTCGGTCGCAATCTGTTGATGGTGCGCATGGTCAAGGAGGCGCTGGCAACCTCGACCCGCAGTAGCATTTCGCTTGAGGCCAGCACGCTTGCGTCCCGCGCCACGCTGGTTGGCGCGGTGGCCATCGCGCTCAACCAGCTTCACAATGCGCTGTTTTCCCCCCAGGATCTTCCAAGCGAAATGCGCCTGCCTGCCTGAAAAACTGCGTTCCACATCAGTCCGGCTTGAGTTCATCGCGGACCTGGCAATGGGCAACAACGGCGAACAGTCCGGTGCCGCCGATGATATTGCCGATCAGGGTCGGTAGGATAAAGCCGCCAACAGCGCCCCAGACGCTTGTTTCGCCCGCCAGCATCAGCAGCCAGGCCTCCCCGGACCCGGCGACGACATGGCTGAACCCGCCGAGCGCGACCGTATAGGTAATCATCACGATGACCCAGAACTCATTGCCTTTGGCATTGGGGAGAATCCAGGCGATTGAGGCAATCAGAAAGCCTGCCGGGGCGGCAAGCAGCAATGTCGTTGCAAAATCATGCCCGAGGATTGCTCTGGAGATATCCAGGACCGCCTCGCGTTGTTCCGCGCCGATGATGAGCTGGTTCTCCATCAGCACCGCGATGAAAAATGTTCCGAGCAGATTGGCCGCGAGGACCGTCACCCATAGGCGAAGAAGCCGATAAAAGTTGCGACGTGTCGGGTGGGCGGCGATAGGAAGTACGGCGGTAACGGTCGTTTCGGTAAACAGTTGCAGATTGCCCAGAATGACGATCACGAAGCCGACGGTATAGCCAAGGGAAACGATCAACTCCCGCCACGGCGTGTCGGGTAGCCGCACTTGCAGGAAGGCCTCCGCCAGCAGCGATGTACAGATTGCCACACCGGCAGCGAAGCCTGAAAAAAGCAGGGACTGAAGCGGGCGGCCCAGTTCCTCGTCGCCTTGCAGACGAACGACTTCATGGACCACCTTGGCCGACCCGGACCCTCGTTCGCCGATATCCTGCTTGTCTTCCTCCGACATGGCGTTGGACGGCTGCGCCTCCTGGGCGGCTTCCTGTTCGGCGATATCAGGCATTCTTGTCTTTCCGGGATAAAACTGGCGAGCGTGCTCTCTCATCATCCCTGATTGAATAGGGGTGGACGCTCGCACGGCAGGCTAAACTATCGAGAACCCATTCGGTTCCAGCGGCAGCTATGTCGCCGCTTTTCCGTGCTGATCAGGCCACCTTGCATCCGTCGATAAACACGGCAGAGATATTGGCACGCGATGCAGTAAAGACGATTTTCTGGAGCAGGGTCTCAGTCATTTCATCACTCTCGTAGAACCGCAACGTGCCTTGGGCGGCCTGCGGATCAATAACGATGGCATCGAAGCGATAACCCGGGGCAAATTGGCCGATAGGCAGATCCAATGCCTTGCCGCCGCCAGCGGTGGCGATGTGGAAGGCGTGGCGAAAGTCGATGCGGGCCTTGGCGCCGCTTGCGCGCTTGTCTGGCGGGAGGCCGGGATCGACGCCAGTTTCCACCATGCGGGAGACGAGAATGGCGGCGCGCATATTGTCGATAAGCGAGGCGCTTGGTCCGCCGGAAATATCGCTGCCCAACCCGACATGCAGGCCCTTTTCCAGAGCGGCGTGCAGGGGAAAGACCGCTCCGGCGAAATAGGCGTTGGAGAGCGGGCAATGCGCCACCGCCGTCTGTCGCAGCTTGATCAGGTCCATATCATCAGCAGTCAGCAGGTTGGCATGGGCCAGCATGCTGCGGCGGGTGAGAAGGCCGAAGCGATCAAGGCTCATCGCATCCGTCATGCCGTGGCGCGATAGCACATAGGCATGTTCCCAATCGCTTTCCGAGCAATGGGTCTGCACATGGCAGCCGCAGTCCCGCGCCAGCGCACCCAAGCCTTCCAGCGTCGCATCCGTGCAGGCCGGAATGAACCGTGGCGTCACCACCGGCCAGACGCGAGAGGCCGTGTTGTCGGGATGAGTGCTGACATAATCGATCAGCGCTTGTGTTCCCTGCAAAGCAGCATCGGGTGAGGCGTCCCGGTAATAGTCCGGGCATTGCTCGGCATTGTCCATGGCGACCTTGCCGATCAGGGCGCGCTGGCCTTTTTCAAGGCAGGTATCGACCAGCACGCGGGTCGCATCCTGGTGAATGGTTGCGAAATACAGCGCCGTCGTTGTCCCATTGGCCAGCAGATCATCAACCAGCAGGCCATAGACTCGCTTTGCATAGGCTAAGTCCGCATAGCGGGCTTCCAGCGGGAAGGTATGGGCATGCAGCCAGGTTTCGAGCGGCACATCCAGCGCTGTGCCAAGCTGCGGATATTGCGGCGCATGCACATGGCAATCCACCAGGCCCGGCAGGAGCAGGCAACCCGCTGGCAGGCGTGATAGCCGCCCGTGGCGGTCGGCTTCGGCTTTCGCCAATGCATATCCGTCATCGCCGGGACGCTGCACGGAGAGGATCATGCCCTCCGCATCAATAGCGATCAGGCAATCAGTCAGCACATCGATTTCGCCGGCGACCGGGGCGTGGAAGCCATTGGCGATCAGCACCCGGTTTCTGAAATCGCTCATGGCCGTTGCGTAGCGTTGGTCATGCAACGGCCTTCAGCGACGTTCCATAGGTCACACCCTTTTCCTTCAGCCAGCGGCGATAGGCGATGGAGGTGGCGTCAGCCCGGGTGGGGATTTCCGAGCGTGGCTCCATTGGCAGGAGAACCGGGCGCTGGTTTTCAAGGATGATCCGGTCTTGTAGGAAAATCAGCTGCTGGAACTGGATCAGCGAGGCTGTGGTCGATTGATCGTCGAGCAGATACATGATCGGATGGGCGCGGCAGCGATCTGGGTCAAGGGGTTGCACGAACAGGCAGATCACATCCCAGCGGCTGTCGGAATTCGGACAGGTCTTGTAGAGTAGCGTCGTGAACGGCGTCATCACCCGGTAGATATAGTGGGTCATCAACCCGTCCGTGGCGGAAAGGGCTGCCTGTGGCTGGAAGAATTGGCAATTGGTCGCCCAGACCTCATCGACATCGCGGCGGATTTCCACATTATAATGCTCGACTTCCGTATGCGGTTCTGAGCCGAGAATATCGGTATGGACGAAGGGAAAATGCGCCATGTCGAGAAAGTTTTCGACGATCCGCAGGCCCGATGCCTTCACGGTGACCGCACCGCAAGGCACGATGCGGCGATCCGGCTCATCGGCTTCCTCAATGGGGAAAATCTCCTTGTCCGGGCTGCCGAGCGTCGTCCAGATATAGCCGTAGCGCCGCCGGATTGGCAGATTGTTTTCCTGCGCTTTCACGGTCACGTCACCGTCCTCGGTGCGGGTTACGACGAGGTCGATGCCCAGCAGCCGGTTTGCGGATGTACCATAGGGAATGAGCGCTTCGGTATCGATGGGATACCATTGATCGAGGCTTGTTTTGTCGATTGCCATCATTGGGTTTCTCCCTGCATCCTTGGTCAACGAAGGCTGCGGTAATAGGGCAGGCCAAGGGCGGCGGGTGCCGCCATCAACCGGCGCATGCGCTGCCAGGCGATCACAGGCACGATAATGAAGGCGATGGTTCCGGCATAGGGAAGCATCGACAAAAAGGCCGGAGCAATCGGCCAGCCGCGCGCCTGTCCAACGAAGCCGAGCGCTGTGATAAAGCCGAACAGCAGGCCGGACAGAGCGGCTGGAATGGGCCGGTAGCCCGCAAAGATCACCAGCGCCACCGCGATCCAGCCGCGCCCGGCCACCACACCATCCGACCAGGACGGCACGAAGGCCAGAACCAGATAGGCGCCTGCGCCTGAGGCAAGTGCCGCGCCCGCGCAGACATAGGCAAAGCGGATGCGGTGGACCGGAATGCCCGCCGCATCGGCCGCCGCCGGATTTTCGCCAACGGCGCGCATGTTGAGCCCGTGGCGGGTGCGAAACATCAGAAAGGACAGGCCCACCGGCAGGATGATGTAGATCAGGTAGACGAGAATATTCTGGCTGAAAAAGGCCGGTCCGAGGATGGGGATCTCCGAGAGCATCGGCATCTTGACGCCGTGGAATGTTGCCGGGACCGGCATGCCGGAATAGGATTTACCAATCGTCTGGGCAAGGCCGGTGCCGATCAAGGTCAATGCCAGCCCGCAAAGCACCTGATTGGCCCTGATCGTCACGGTCGCCACGGCAAACACCACGCCGAACAAGGCGCCGACGGCAAGCGCCGCCAAAAAGCCGAGGATGGGCGATGGAAAGGCGGTGACGGTGGCAACAGCGGTGATCGCTCCCATGGCGATCAGCCCTTCGACGCCGAGATTGACGACGCCGACCCGCTCCGCCAGCACTTCGCCCATGGCCGCCAGCGCCAAGACGCCGCCAGCCAGGAAGGCGGTGGTCAGAAGTCCGGTCAACAGTTCCATCGCGGGTCCTTTCAGGTCTTGTCGCGGACGATGCGGTAATGGGAAATCTCGTCGCCGATGGCCGTCAGGAAGAGGATGAGGCCGGTGATTGCCAGTACGGTCGAAGTTGTCAATCCCTGCGTTTGCAGAATGATGCCCGAATTGAGAATGAAAGCCATCAGCGCGCCCGCAAGGATAACCCCGATACACGAACCCCGCGCCAACACGGCGACCATGATACCGAGATAGCCGTAATTGTTGGAAATGCCGCCTTGAAGACGATGCACCGTTCCAGTGACTTCCAGCATGCCCGCCAGACCGGCGATGGCCCCCGATAGCAGCATGACGGTGATCAGATGACGGCGGGCGGCGATGCCCGCATAGTTTCCGGCGTGCGGATTGGAGCCGATCAGCCGCACCTCATAACCCCAGCGGGTAAAGGCCAGCAGCGCCGCCATGGCCAGCGCGAGAAGCACGGCAATTGGCAGGCCCCAATGCACGAGGCCCCAGAATTCCGGCATTTCGGCCTTGATGCGCGGCGTGGCGGAATTGGCGACGCCGCCCCGTTCGCGCCAGGCATCCGTCGAGACGTAATAGACCATCAGGATAGCGACGAAATTCAGCAGCAGCGTGGTGATCAGCTCGTTGACATTGGCATAGGCACGGGCAAGGGCCGGAATGACGATCCAGACGCTTCCGCCCACCGCTCCGGCGAAAAACATCGCCACCAGGCTCCAGCCTTCCGGCAGCGGCACAAAAAGGCCTACGGCGCTTGCGGCGAAGGCACCTGCGTAAAATTGCCCCTCCGCCCCGATATTCCAGGCGCCGATCTGTTGCGCGACCGTGACGGAAAGGCCGGTCAGGATCAGTGGGATGACCAGAAGACCGAGATCTTCCAGGCCGAAACTGGAACCGAGCGAGGACGAAACCACCTGAATGCCAAGGTTAACAGGGCTTTTCCCCGCAATGGCCAGAATGACGCCCGCGATCAGCAGCGCCAGCGCGATGGCCGCCACGCGTGCGCCAAGGGCAGCAGTGGGCGTCGCTGAAGGGAAGCGTTGCAGGCGAAGACTAGCCATGCTGCGCGCCTCCTGCCAACTGACCCGGCTGAAGCTGTCGCCCGCCCATCATCAGGCCGATCTGCTCGATATCGGTGCTGTCATTCTCGACGATACCCATGATCCGCCCTTCGTAAAGCACGGCGATGCGGTCGGAGAGGTTCAGCAATTCTTCAAGCTCCTCCGAGATCAGCAGGATACCGGCGCCTGCATTGCGCAGATCGACGATATAGCGCAGCATGGTATTGATCGCCCCGACATCCAGCCCCCGGCTCGGATAGGCGGCGACCAGGATTTTCGTGGCGATCCGCATTTCACGCCGCGCCACCAGCCTCTGCTGGTTGCCACCGGACAGATTGCGGATTGGCATGGCGAAATCCGGGATGGCGACCTCTGCGACGCTGGCGATGCTGCGGGCCAGCGCCTTGGCGGCGGAGGGACGAAACAGCCCGCCAACAGTGACCGGCGGTTTGCCATATTCGCGCATCACGGCATTGACGGTGATTGACAGCCCCGGTGCCAAGCCGCTTTGGAGCCGGTCTTCCGGGATGTGGCCGATGCCGCGCCGCACAAAATCGGCGGCATTCGCGTCGCCAACCGCTTCGCCGTCGATCTCGATGGTGCCGGAGGCGATGGGCCGCGTGCCGGTCAGGACCTGCGAAAGTTCCCGCTGACCATTGCCTGCTACCCCGGCAATCCCGAGGATTTCGCCTGCACGCAGATCAAGGGAAATATCGTGCAAGGCTTGCCGTTCGCTATCGTCCAGCGCCGTGATCGAATGGACCCGCATGACCGGGGTCGCAGACATCGGCATGGCACCTTGCGGGCGACCCCGCATGTCGGCTAGCACGATATCGCGCCCGACCATCAGTCGCGCCAGCTTGGCCGGGCTGCAATCGGCGGAAAGCTCGGTGCCGACCTTTTGCCCGCCGCGCAGGATCGTCACCCGGTCGGAAATTTCCAGCACTTCATCCAGCTTATGGGAGATGAAGATCACCGCATTGCCGGTGGAGGCGAAATCGCGCAAGGCCTTGAACAGCTCGCGTGCTTCAAGCGGTGTGAGGACGGCGGTTGGCTCATCAAGGATCAGCACGCGAGCCTTGCGGGCGAGAACCCGCAGGATTTCGACCCGCTGCTGTTCACCGGTCGAAAGCTCTGTTATCCGCGCCGAAGGCTTGACCTGGAGGTTGAACCTGGCCGCAAGCTCTGCGGTGCGCTCCTCCAGAACCGGGGCAGAGGCGCGGCGCGGCGTCTCGCTCCAGCCGAGATGAATGTTTTCCGCCACGGTGAAGGCATTCACCAGCTTGAAATGCTGATGGATCATGCCGATGCCTGCGGCAATCGCCTGTTGCGGTCCGGTAAATTGCCTTGCATAGCCGTCGATGATGATCTCGCCCGCATCCGGCTGGTAAATGCCGGTCAGGATATTCATCAGCGTCGATTTGCCCGCGCCATTTTCCCCCAGCAGCGCATGGATCTCACCGGGCATGACTTCAAGATCGACATCGCGATTGGCGATAACGCCGGGGAAATATTTGGCAATGCCTTTCAACTGGACGAGGGGAGCTGCCCCCGTCGGCACTGTATATTTCGCAGGATGTTCATTCATTCTCGGCACACCGGCATGAGAGACTGCGAAGGGCCGGGCATCATCGCCCGGCCTCTATGTTTCGTCGGGTGCTTTAAAGCCCCGTGACGCCTTCCACGGACCAATCCCAATTATAAAGCTCGAGTTCGGTCATCTTCTGGCCCTTGGCCACCCGCACGGCACCCTTGGCGTCCTTCAATTCGCCGACAAACGGCGACCAGCCGCCCAGCATTTTCGTGCGTATATCATCTGCCGCCTTGCCGACTTCGGCGGGAACCTTGGCGCCCCAGGTATCACGGTCAACGCCTGCGCCCATGGCGAAGATGCTTTCTGAAGGCGACCATTCGCCTGCAAGCCGCTTGCGCACCTGATCGATATAGAACTCCTTGAAGTCAATAATAATCGAGGACACATAGGAATTCGGGCCATAGCGGCGGATGTCGGTGTTCCACATTGCAGCCCAGACGCCGCGTTTTTCAGCAACCTGGAGATAGGCGGCCTCGTCCATGATGCCGAACAGGAAGTCACAGCCATTGTCGATCAGCGCGGTGCCAGCCTGGGCGGCGGCCTGCGGATCAAACCAGGAATTGATGGTGATTGTCTGGCAGGTGGCATTGGGGTTGACGGTGCGCGCCCCCATCAGGAAGGCATTGGTCGAGGCATAGACTGAGGACACCGGGAAGGAGGCGACGTAGCCAAGCTTGCCGGTTTTCGACAGATGCCCGGCGGCGACACCCACCACATAGGTCGGATACCAATGCGCCATATAATACCAGCCCAGATTATCCATCGTCACATGGCCATTGCATTCCATGAAGGCGGTGTCCTTGGCACGGCGCACCACGTCATGCAGGAAGTCGCCGGTAGACGACGTATCGAAAATCATGTTCGCGCCTTCCGACACGAATTGTCGATAGGTGCGGGTGGCATCCGCTGAATAGGGCACGTTCTCGACCTCGAGGATCTTCTTCAGCTTGGGGAATTTTTCCTTGACGGCGAGAACACCCTGATGGTGCGACCAGGTCCAGCCTTCATCCGTCACCGGGCCGACATGGCCGAAGCCAATCACGGCGTCCTCTTCCTTTATGGCCGCCAGGGTATTGGCGGCTGAGGCAGAGCGCACCATGCCGGGAAGCGCCAGTGAGGCGCTGCCGGCTGCCGCCATGTTGAGAAAGCCGCGACGGGAAAGGCTGCGCAGGTCGATCATTGGAACCCCCATATGTTTTTGTTGAACTGGTTTTGTCGAACTCTACCGGTTGGAAAGCGGCGATCCGCATCCACCTGCCGCCCTTTCTGACGCAACAACCGTGCCAGATGGCGAAGTCCGACTATCGATGCTTCGGCATCCACCTCAGCATCGGTCTTGGTAGGACGAGGTCGTACACGCTGGGTTGTTCACCGCGCTGATGTTCACCCCATTCCAATCGGCTTTGACCTTTTCAAATCGCCGGTGTTCCGCATAGTCGAAAAAAATTGATCAAGATGATGCGTGAAAGGCAACAGCTTGGCTGAAGAAAATGCTTGTAAGCCTGCTTCTCCTGACGTTAGACTGAATAAAAATAAGGCATGCACAAGATTTAATCTTATGCGTTTGAAACGGTCAATCGGAGACGAAATAGTGCGCAGGATTGAGCCTGAGGTTGAGCCGAAAAATGAAGCGCCAGCAATGGTGGAACCGTGATGAGCCTGACGGTTAATCTGGTGTTCGAGGGAGATTTTAACTGCCACAGTTTCCTGAGTTTTGCCCGCCATCGCGCTGGCAGGCTCGACATTGGCATTGATGTCGAGGCTTGCAGCGAAAGCCGGGTTGCGGTTTGCGTCATCGGGCAGGAGGCCTTGGTCGATATGTTTGAAATGGCCTGTAGCCTTGGCCCGACCGACTGCATCGTGCGGGATGTCCGGCGGCTTTCATGATGGCACAGGTTTGAGAGTGCGAGACAGGCAGTTTTTGAAAGGTGAAGGGGTCATGAGCATTGAAACAGCATGGGTGCCGGTGGCGCTGTCTTCGTCTATCGAGCCGGGAACCTCGGCTGGTGCCGTGGTTGATGGTGCGGAGATCGTCGTCTGGCGCGATGCCAAGGGGGCCGCGCATGTCTGGGAAGACCGCTGTCCGCATCGCGGTATGCGGATGAGCTTTGGCTTCGTGCGGGGCGACCATATTGCCTGTCTCTACCACGGATGGTCCTACGATACGGCGGGGCAATGCACCCATATCCCGGCCCATCCCGATCTGGAGGTGCCAAAGACCATCCGGGTGACGACCTATGCCGCCGAGGAGCGCCATGGCGTGATCTGGGCAGCGCTTGCCGATCATGCCGATGTGGCCAGCATTCCGGATCTTGGAATGGGCTTGAGTGTGCGCAGCCTTTATGCCGATTGTACCATTCAGCAGGCCATGAATGTGCTGAAGGAAACGCAACTCCCCACCAAAGAAGGAATTCTGCCTGCAAGTTTCGAGATTCTTACCGCCAATGCCTGGCGGCTTGAGGCTGGCGATCTGCGTGTCGCCGCAGCGGTTCAGGCGGTCTCCGCCGGAAAGCTTGCCCTCCATCTTGTGACCGACACAGGATCGGCGGCATTGAGGCCGATGCTTGCCCGTTGGGCAGAGGCCCTGCGCCTGACACTTGAGGCACCCTCCGCCTTGGCGCAGGTGGCCTGATGTCTGCGATCACGCTTTACAATTACGATCTGGACGAAAACTGCTACCGGGTGCGGCTGCTGCTGTCCTGTCTTGGTCTGGCCTATCAAACCCTTGCCATCGACATGGTGCCGGGCCGGGAGGAACAGACCCCGGCGATGCTGGCGCTCAATCCGCTGGGGGAGCTTCCGGTACTGAAAGATGGCGAGCAGGTGCTTTACGGCACCCAGGCCATTCTTGCCCATCTGGCCAGGGCTTATGACCCCTCCGGCACATGGCTGCCACTCGATCCAGCGATCTTTTCAGGCGTCATGCAATGGACGTTGTTTTCAGCATCGCCGCTTGGCTGTGCTGTCACGGCCCGGCGGGTGGCGCTGTTTGGCGGTCCGGGCGATGTTGAGGCGTTAAAAGCGTCATCCCGCGCCGCCTTCCGGGTCATGGACGACCACATGACGCTGCGCCAATTCGATGGCTGCGAATGGTTTGCCGGGGCAGGCCCGACCATTGCCGATCTCGCCCTGTTTCCAAGCTTTGCCCTCAGCCGCGACTACGGCATCGATCATGATGAATTTCCAGCGTTGCGGCGGTGGATAAGGCGGTTTCGCAGCATCCCCGGTTTCCGGAC
This sequence comes from Agrobacterium vitis, assembly GCF_014926405.1. NCBI lineage: Bacteria > Pseudomonadati > Pseudomonadota > Alphaproteobacteria > Hyphomicrobiales > Rhizobiaceae > Gillisella > Gillisella vitis. The sequence continues at coordinate 859,747 of NZ_JACXXJ020000003.1, read as the reverse complement.
TATGCCGGGCATACCTGATTACCACTGACAGTCTATCCAATAGTCGCCGCTGGCCGTCTGCAAATGGCAATTTCTCCGCTTCCGGTACTCACGTACGTTAAGTACGCTCCGTTCCGGTTCTCGAAATTACCATTTTCGCCAGGCCAGCAGCAATTCTTGAACAGACTGTGACGGCAGGACGCACGCCGGATCTCACCATTCTGTCCATCAGAGGAGTTCATGCCAATGGCCTTAACCCGATTTTCCGTTGCCCCACTCGCAGGCATGACGCGGCACTTGGCCGATGTGGCGTCCGGCCGCGCCGCGCCGGATCTGGTGATCACCGGAGCCCGCGTTCTCTCCACCTATTCTGAGCGTATTTTGCCGGATAGGGAAATCTGGCTGGCTGGCGGACGGATCGCCGCCGTCAAACCGGCTGGCAGCTCGAAAGCCTTGGGCGTGCCGCGCTATGATGCGCAGGGCGGCATAATCGCGCCGGGTCTGGTCGATCCGCATATCCATATTGAATCCAGCATGGTCACGGCCTGCGCCTATGCCGAGGCCGCCCTTCTCAACGGTACGACGACGATTTTCTGCGATAGCCACGAAATCGGCAATGTCATGGATGTGGCCGGTGTCGAGGCGATGCTGGAAGACGCCCGTCATGCGCCGCTATCGATTTTCCTCACCGTTCCCTCAACCGTGCCTGCCACCTCACCGGAGCTGGAAACGGCAGGTGGGGATCTGACAGCGGAAAAGATCGCCGCCCTGTTCGACACATGGCCGGAAGCGGTGGCGCTGGGCGAGAAGATGGATTTCGTCCCCGTCACCATGGGTGATGAGCGCGCCCATGCTATTCTGGCCGCAGCGCTTTCCCGGGGCAGGCCGGTTTCCGGGCATGTCTATGGCCGTGAATTCGTCTCGGCCTATGCCGCATCCGGCGTCACTGACACGCATGAAGCCATCGACCGCGATATAGCCGATGACATGCTGGAGGCGGGGATCTGGCTGTTTCTGCGCGGCGGCCCGCCAACCACGCCCTGGCATTCGCTACCGGAGGCGATCCGCACGGTGACCGAGCTTGGCGCTTCGCATAAGCGCATCGCCGTCTGCACCGATGACCGCGATGCAGAGGACCTGCTGGCCTTCGGTCTCGACTGGGTGGTGCGCGAGGCACGGCGCGCGGGCATGAGCCGGGAGCAAGCCTGGGCCATGGGCTCGCTGCATGGCGCGACACGGTTTGGCATGGACGGGGAGATCGGCGGGTTGGGCGGCGGTCGCCGGGCCGATCTGGTGCTTTTGAATGACGACCTTGAACCGGTCAGCACCTGGTATGGCGGCGAACTGGTCGTTGACCATAAAAAGATTACTCCGGTTCTCGATGCCGCCCTTTCCAGCCGCTGGCGCTATCCCGATGCCGCTTATCACACAGTCAAACTGCCTGACGTGGTGAAGCTGACCCCGGATCTGCCGAGTGGTAAAGTTATCGCCAACACGATCCGCACCGAATTGCCCGGCATCATCCTCGGACACGAGAAGATCGAGCTGGAACCGGCCAATGACTGGGAAACGCATTTTGCCCGCCACGGCCTGTGCTTCGTGACGGTGATTGAGCGGCACGGCAAATCGCCGGGCAATGTGGCGCATGCGCTTCTTTCCAATTTCGCGCTGAAAAGCGGTGCCGTTGCCTCTTCTGTCGGTCATGACAGCCACAATATCATCATCGCCGGTACCAATGAGGCCGATATGCAGGTGGCTTTGCGCGCCATTGAATCCCATCAGGGCGGGGTGTGTGTGGTGCAGGACGGCACGGTGACGGCCATGGTGCCGCTGCCGGTGGCGGGCCTGATGTCCGACAAGCGGGTGCATGAAGTGGCAGCCGAAGTCCAGGCCTTGAAAGTGGAGTGGGAAAAGGCTGGCTGCACCATTCCCTATATGGGGTTCAACCTGATCCCGCTGTCGGTGATCCCCGAAATCCGCATCACCGACAAGGGCCTGGTGACGGTGCCGCAAATGGTGATCGTGCCACCCTTTGAGGCAGCGTGATGGATGCCTACCGGCTGGGCCTGGTTGCAACGCGCATCCATTATTTCCAGCTGGTGGCGCGGCTGGGCTCGATCCGCCAGGCTGCCCTTGCCCTCAATGTCGCACCCTCTTCCGTCAGCCGCATTCTGCGCCAATTGGAAGAGGAAATCGGCACGCCGCTGTTTGACCGGGTGCGCCAGCGCCTGAAACTGACCAGCGCCGGTGAATTGCTGCTGTATCACGCCAAAGCGTCGCTGTCGGAACTCAGCCGCGCCTGCGCCGAAATCAACGATCTGCACGGGCTGCACCGAGGCACTGTTTCTGTGGCTGTGGTGGAAAGCGTGGCGAGAGGCCTGTTGCCAGCGGCGCTGGAGGCATTCTGGAGCCGGCATCCGGCGATTACCGTCGATATCAAGGTCATGGCCTCGCAGCAGGCGGCCAATGCCGTGGCCGAGGGCGAATGCGATCTCGCGGTCATTTTCGACGTGCGCGTGCCGCGCACTGTGCGCCGCATTGCCAGCGTCTCGCTGCCAATCGGTGTTCTGGCCCTGCCGGACAGTGACATGGCCAAGCGCACGGAAATCAAGCTGTTTGATCTCGCCAATCTGCGGGTGATCCTCTCGGATGCCAGCCTGACGCTGGGCGCTTCGGTAGAGGAAGCGTTGAACCGGTCGCTGGTGGATCTCTCGCACCGCTCACGGACCAATTCCATCGGCCTGATGGTGGAATTGGCGAGGCGCAATCTCGGCCTTGTCTTGCAGACCCGGGTCGGCGTGGAACAGGAACTGGCGGAGGGGTCGCTGGTCTTCGTGCCGCTCTCCGACAGCCGCTTGCCGAACCGCAAGCTGCTGTTGCTGTCGCGCTCGGCCAAGGAGATGTCGGATGCGGCCTCGGCGCTGGGGCGGCTGCTGGAGCAATCGGTCGAACAGCTTGCCCAGGCGGCAGGACATGTGCCGCGAGACCTATCGTAACATGTTGCCTTTTGCGCATCACTTGCGTCGAAAAATGCCGTCTATTCGAAACACTTTCGGTTTGCGAACCTCACGCGGAAACGAGGGATCACCATGAAACCATCATCCGTCGATGCCGTTATCCGCGGCCTCAAGAAAGCCGGGGTCAGTGTCGTTTGCTACCTGCCCGACTCCCTGTTTAAGGAATTGTATCCGGCGCTGGATGCCGATCCTGAGATCCGCACCATCCGTGTCACCAATGAGGGCGAGGGGGCGGCAATCTGCGGGGGCGTGTTTCTCTCTGGCAAGCGGGCGGCGCTGGTCATGGAAAATTCCGGTCTGCGGGCTTCCGTCGAACCGCTGGCCCGCATGGGGCTGGGGGCTGGTATTCCGGTCGTCATGCTGATGAGCTATCGCGGCGAACTGGGTGAAAACAACTGGTGGGCCATTCCCCACGGCATCACCATGGAGCCGGTGCTGAATGCGTTGCGCATTCCCTACCGGGTGGTGCGCGAGGAAGACGAAATCGAGCAATCGATCGTGGATGCCTATAATTGGTCCTACAATGCCTACTACCACTCGGCCATCGCCCTTGGCGGGAGCATCGTCCGATGAAGCGATATGATTGCATGAAGCTGCTGGCCGCGCGGCTGGAAAACGAGCTTGTCATCCTGTCGCTCGGGGCCTCCGTTGATGAATGGTATAACGCCGCCCCGCATATGCGCCAAGCCAGCCTGTTCCAGCAGCAGCTTGGCTGCGTCACGCCGCAGGCCTTCGGGTTGGCGGCAGGGCTTCCGCATCGCCGGATCATTTCGCTCGATACCGATGGCGGCATGATGTTCAACCTCGGCATTCTCGCCACCCTTGGCAATGAACAGCCGAAAAACCTGTTCATCGTCGTCTGGGACAATGAGTGCTACCAGTCGATTGGCGGTCCGCCGACCCACACGGCTTTCGGGCGGGTGGATATTGCCGCCATTGCTCGCGGTGCCGGGATCGACAATGCCTTTACCGCCCGCACGCTGGAAGAGTTCGAGGCCCATTGCGAGGCGGGACTGAAGGCGGATGTTCCCTATGTGGTGGTTGCCAAGGTGGCAGGCACCGTGCAGCCGGATATCAAGCGCAAGCATTCGGATGGGCGCGAGGACAAATATATCTTCGTGCGCCATGTCGAGGCCAGCGAGGGCATCGTCATCATGGGACCGAGCGAGCACAATTGAGGCCGATGTCCCCATGTCCAATACGATGACTGAAGCACGGCCCCTCTTGCCACAACGCCCGCTGCAAAAAGCCTATGACTATATCGTCGTCGGCGCTGGCTCCGGTGGCTTGCCGGTGGTGCGTCGCCTGATCGATGGCACGGATGCGACCGTGTTGCTGGTCGAGGCAGGCGAACCGGGGATCGGCATGGCCGAGATTGACGATCCCCGCCAATGGGTGCCGCTGGGGCGCGGACGCTGGGACTGGGGCTATGATTATGCGCCCACCTCTCGCGTCAATGGCCATAGGATTGGCATTCCGCGGGGTAAAGTGTTGGGCGGCTCTTCGGCGATCAATGCGATGATGTGGTATCGCGGCCATTCAAATGACTATAACGCCTGGCAGGCCGCTGGCTGCGAGGGCTGGTCCTTTGAGGATGTGTTGCCATTCTTCAAGAAGGCCGAGGATTGGCAAGGGGGCGAAAGCCGCTGGCGTGGTGCTGGCGGTCCGCTGAAGATCACGACCAGCAAGACACTCCATCCGGTGGCCCGGGCGATGATGGAGGGCGCTGCCGATCTCGGCATTCCCGTAATCGATGATCCGAACGGACCAAGCAATGAGGGTGCCTGCCCCTCGAATTTCAATATTGTCGATGGCAAGCGCTGGAGTTCGGCTGAGGGCTATCTCTATCCGATCCTCGATCATCCGCGCCTGACCGTGCTGACCGGCTCGCAGGTTATCGGCCTGATGGTCGAAAAGGGTCGTTGCACGGGCATTCGCCATCTGGTGGACGGCAAGACAGTTGAGACCCTTGCCCAAAGCCAGGTGGTGCTGGCGGCTGGTGTTTTCGATACGCCGCGTCTGTTGATGCTTTCAGGCATTGGCGATCCCGAGGCGTTGAAACGGCTGGGCATTCCGCTCAATCATGCCCTTCCCGGCGTCGGGCGCAATCTTCAGGATCATCCGCTGGTGCAGGCCGTGGTCTGCCGGTCGAAAATGCCGCTGGGCGATGTGCTCGATAATGGCGGTGGCACGATGATGAATTGGAAATCATCTGCCCATCTCGGCCAACCGGATGTTCATGCCTTTCCGGTGCAGGGCAATAGCGCTACGCCTGCGCTGCGCGCTCTTTACGACATGTCCGGTCCGGTGTTTTCGATGGGGGCGGGCCTGATGCGCTCGACAAGCATCGGATATCTGCGCTTGCTGTCTGCCGATCCTTTTGGCCCGCTGGAGATCCAGCCGAATTACTTTGCAGACCCTGCTGATTTGGATGCGACGCTTCTGGCCATTGAGACAGTGATGGCTCTGGCGCAGACACCGGCTTTCGCTGCGCTGTTTGATGGGTTTGCCGCGCCAGACACAAAACTGTCGAGGGAAGGCCTTCGGGATTTTATTCGCAACGGCTGTTCCACTTTCTTTCATCCCGTCGGCACGGCCAAGATGGGCAGCGACGAGATGGCGGTGGTGGATAGCCGGTTGCGGGTGCATGGCCTTGCCGGGCTGACGATTGCCGATGCTTCGGTCATCCCCATTATTCCGACCTGCAACACCCATGCGCCGGTGACGATGATTGGTGAGCGCGCCGCCGCGTTCCTGATGCAGGCGGCGTGAAATTTGCATGCCCAGAAGGGCAGAAGGAAGATCCTGGAGATGAGCATGACTTCGAGCGCAATGATCGTCACCGCCGACACTCTGTTGACCATGGATGCCAAAAACAGCGTCATCCCAGGTGGTGCGGTTGCCATTGAGGACGGTCGTATCCTGGCGGTCGGTTCGCTGGAGACAGTGAAGGCCAGCCATCCGGCTCTGCCGGTCAAGAAAATCGACAATGCCCTGCTGATGCCGGGGCTGATCAACGCCCATGCCCATTCCGGCTTCCTGCGCGGCACGGCGGAACATTTGCCGGTCTGGGACTGGCTGACCATCCATATCAACCCGATGCACCGCGTGCTTCTGCCGCATGAAGCGGAGACGGCGTCCTTTCTGTGCTATGCCGAATCCGCGCTGTCTGGCACGACGACTGTTGTCGATATGTGGCGCTATATGGATGGCAGCGCCCGGGCCGCACAGTCCATCGGCACGCGCCTTGTTGCTGTTCCGTATGTTGGTGAGCATCCCGATTACAATTATTTCGAAACGCTCGACAACAATGAGGAGATGATTGAGACCTGGCATCGCAAGGCGGGGGGCCGCATCAATGTCTGGGTCGGGCTGGAACATCTGTTTTATGCCGATGCGGCTGGCCAACAGCGGGCCATCGCCATGGCCAAGCAGCATAACACCGGCTTTCACACCCATTGTTCGGAAGCGGAAGTCGAGGTTGGCGGTTTTATCGACACCTATGGCAAGCGCCCCATGCATGTTCTGGAGGATCTCGGCTTCTTCGAGACGCCGCGCACCATGCTGGCCCATGCCGTCTGGCTGGATGAGGCGGAAATCGAGCTGATTGCCAGATACAATGTCTCGGTCGCTCATAATCCGGTGTCGAACATGAAGCTCGCCTCCGGCATTGCACCGATTGCCGATATGCTGGCCGCTGGCATTCCGGTCGGCCTTGGCACGGATGGCGAAAAGGAAAACAACAATTTCGACATGTTCGAGGAGATGAAGACCGCATCCCTGCTCGGCAAACTGCGCCACCGCGATGCCGCCGCCATGGATAGTTGGCAATGCCTGCGCATGGCGACCATTCTCGGCGCAAGAGCTATCGGTCTTGAGGATGAAATCGGCTCTATCGAAGTCGGAAAGCGTGCTGATATCATTGCCGTGCGCACCGATACGCCGCGCATGACGCCACTGTTTGCCGACGGTCCCTATTTTAATGTGCAGCACAATCTCGTCCATGCGGTGCGCGGCGGCGATGTCGCCATGACCATGGTGGATGGTCAGGTGATCGTGGAGGATGGCGTGCTGAAGACCGGTGACATCAAGGCGATCATTGCCAATATCCATGGCATGGCGCCTGCACATTTTGCCCGCCGCGCCGCATGGCTTGCCGAAAACGGCGGCGGCACCAAGCAATGGATCAGCGAAGCGGAGGGTGTCAAATGAAGACGACCGACCGGGTCGCGCTTGACGATTGGTATGCGATCGCCACTGCCGGAGATCTCACGCCCCAGCCGGTGAAAACAAAGCTACTGGGCCAGCAGATCGAATATCGGCTGAACACGGATGGTGCGCCGCTGGTGCGCGAGGCGGGCCTGGACGGCTGCTATGGACCGGCCTTGCCCTTCCAGGTCAAATACGGCTGCCTGTTTACCACGCTTGGCACACCGGGAAAGGACATTGTCGATATCGTGGAAGCGGAAGAGGCGGATCGCCGGTTCGTGCTGTGCGGTTGGGTGACGATGCGGGCATCGGGTCTGCGCGTCGTCGAGAATTTCCTCGATATGGCGCATTTTCCCTTCGTGCATACCGATATTCTCGGGTCTGAGCCGTATACTGAAGTGCCGCACTATCTGTCTGAAATCCGCCGTGATGTGGATGAGGTCTGGGCGACCAATTGCACGTTTTTCCAGCCGCGCATTGCCGCGACCGAAAGCGACGGCGATTTTGTGCACCTGACCTACCGGGTGCCATCGCCCTTCGTGGTGATGCTCTACCGGGTCTGTCCCACATCGCCGGACCGGCTCGATGCGATTGCCCTGTTCATCCAGCCGATGGAGGACGGGCTCTGCCGCGCCCAGCCGGTGATGTATCTGGTCGATACCGTCTCGCCGCACACGGCACTCCTCAATTTCGAGCAGGTGATTTTCCTTCAGGATCGGATCATCGTTGAAAACCAGCGCCCCTTGCTGCTGCCGCTTGAGCCGCGCGCTGAAATCCCGACAAGGGCCGATTCTTCCTCCATTGCCTATCGTCGCTGGCTGAAGGAAAAAGGCCTCCGTTTCGGCACGACCGCAGGAGCCGGATGATGGAGGTGCTGGCCCCGAAAACGCTGGACCTGGCAATCGCTGAGGCGCAGCAGCCGGGCGCGCGCATCGTCGCCGGAGCGACGGCGTTGCAACTGGAATGGGCGAAGGGGCTGACGAAGCCGGAGCGTATGATCAGCCTCAGCGGGCTTTCCGCTTCGCTATCGGGTATTGTGGAGGCCGATGGGCTCGTTCGCATCGGTGCGATGACGACGCTTGCCAATCTTCTGGCATCGCGTGATCTTGCTATGGCTTTGCCCCTGCTGCATGCCGCCGTCAAATGGGTGGCAAGCCCCGCTGTGCGCACTCTCGCCACGCTTGGCGGCAATATAGCCGGGCGGGCCGGTTGCCTTTTGCCCGCACTGCTGGCGCTGGATGCTGTTCTGGAATTTGCCGCCTATCCTCAAGGCTTCAGCGTATCGCTGGAAGACTGGCTGGCCGACGCAGCGCAGCCTGCCGCGATCCTGACGGCTATTTTGATCGCGCCCCAGGAACCGCAGGAGTGCTTCACATTCCGCAAGATCGGTTTGAGAACAGCCTTCAGCCCCAGTGTCATCAATGTGGCAGGTCGCCTCATAGCGGGTCGGAGCGGTGCCGCTGCGGTGCGGTTTGCCGTGGGCGGCGGCATTGTGCTGCCCGCTCGTATGCATGAGGCTGAAGTGCTAGCGGCTGGTGCTGCCGAGGACGGGATCGATTGGGCGCAGGTTCATCCCTGCTTGATTGAGACAATGCACGTGCTGGGCGACGCATTTCGCTCTGCTGCCTATCGTCGCCACGTTGCGGCGAATGCCCTGACCTTCGGACTCGGTGGCTTTCTGCCCGGACGCATCCCGGACTGTCCTGTCGCCTTACCTATCGAGTTTGCCCGCCCACCGGAAGGCGAACTGGCGCTTGAGCGCCTACGGATGCCAGACCGCTGGCATATTCGCCCGGATGTGGAGCAGAAGATCCGGGGCGAATTGGCCTATCTGACCGATTATCGGGAGGAGGGCATGCTGGTCGGCCGCATCCTGCGCGCCGGGGTCGCCCATGCGCGTATCCTGTCCATCGACACAGTGGCGGCAGAAGCGTTGCCGGGCGTTGTCGCTGTTGTCACGCATCGCGACGTGCCGGGGCTGAATGCTTTTGGTATCGTGGTCCAGGACCAACCGGCACTATGCTTCGACAAGGTGCGCCATCGTGGCGATCCGGTCGCGGCGGTCGCGGCAATCGATGAAGAGACGGCGCAAAAGGCGTTGTCGCTGATCGAGGTCCGCTACGCGCCGCTGCCTGTCGTGGATGATATGGAAGCGGCGCTGGAGCCGCAGGCAGAACGGGTGCACGAAAGCGGCAATCTCCAGCGGGAAATTCTCTTCACCCGTGGCGATATTGTCGAAGGCTTTGCCAAGGCCGCCCATGTCATCGAAGAAACCTATGTCACGCCCCGCCAGATGCATGGCTTCATGGAGACGGAGGGTGGCTATGCGTTTGTCGGGCCGGATAGGCGGCTGAACATGTGCGCTGGCGGCCAGCATGGCGGGCGTGACCGGCTGCAATTGTCGCGTATCCTTGCTTTGGCCGAAGACGATATCAGGGTGGTGACGTCGCCGACCGGCGGTGCTTTTGGCGGCAAGGATGAGCTTTCTGTTCAGCCGGTGCTGGCGCTTCTGGCGCTGAAGGCAAGGCGGCCTGTCAGGCTACATTTGTCGCGGGCGGAGTCCATGCTCGCCGGTCAAAAGCGCCACCCGATGAAGATCCGCATGAAAACTGCCTGCGACGCGCAAGGTGTTTTGCTGGCCCAGCAGGTCGATCTGGTGGCGGATGCGGGGGCTTACGCTTCGCTTGGCCCGAGCGTTCTGGAAACGGCGCTGGAACATGCCATCGGCCCTTATGTGGTGGGCAATATCACCACGCGGGGCCGTCTCGCCTATACCAATAACGGACTTTGCGGCGCTTTTCGCGGTTTCGGCGCCAACCAGATGACATTTGCGGTGGAGTGCCAGATGGACAGGCTGGCAGCACTGTGCGGCCTCTCGCCTCTGGAGATCCGCAGGCGCAATCTGCGACAGCCAGGCTCTCCCGGCTATTTAGGGCAGGTCGTGTCGACCAGCGAACGACTGGAAGAAATGCTGGCGGCCGCCACGGCCTCTGTGCTTTGGCGCAAACCGCAGGGGATTGGTGCTGATCAGGAGTGGATAATCGGCACCGGCATGGCGCTGAATTATCAGGGCAATGGTCTTGGATCGGTCATTCCCGATCCAGCGGCGGGGAGGCTTGCGCTGACGAAGCAGGGTTTGATCGAAGGTGCATTCGGGTTGGACGAAATGGGGCAGGGGCTTTTACCGGCAATCTGCGCGGCCATTTCCGCCGAATTAGGTTGCGCGCGTCAAGATGTGCTCCCGCTTGTCGGAGATACATTGCTGGCACCGGATTCCGGTTCCACCACCGCCTCGCGTGGAAGCCATGTCGTTTGGGCCTCGGTGCGGCTGGCCGCTCCTGAATTTCGCAGACAAATGTGCCGTGCGGCGGCGGGATTGCTTGGCTGCGAGCCTGAACAACTGGTTCTGGCACCCGGCGGATTTGCGGAATACGGCACCCATAGCGGCACAATTTTGCTGCCCTATGCTGATCTCGCCGCCGCCTTGCCGGAGAAGGATTTGCCAAGCGTGACGGTGACGTTTGATTTTCCAAAGACCGATTATACGGATGCCAATGCCCGCTATATCTTTGCCTTCGGCGCTTCGCTGGCGCGTGTTGCGGTCAGCCGGGTGACGGGAGAAGTGCGGGTGCTTGATCTTCACCAGCATTCCGCCGCCGGACCGATCATCGATCTTGCCGCCTATCTCGGTCAATTGGAGGGTGGCTCGGTGCAAGGGCTGGGCTTCACGCTAACGGAGGATTGCCCGATGCAGGATGCCGCCTATCTGACCGGCAATTTCGACACTTATATGCTACCCGGCATTCAGGATGCCCCGCTCGGTCTGCATGTCTTTGCGCTTGACGATCTCGATCCCGGCGACGCGCTTGGTCCGCGCGGGGTCGGCGAACTCGGTATCGGTGCGGTCACACCGGCGATCGCCAATGCCATAGCGGCTGCCACCGGCTATTGGCCACCGGTCATGCCTGTCGGGCCGGAAACGCTTCTCACGCATCTCTCGGTGTTAGCATGAACCTGGGCTTCACACTGAATGGCGAGAGGGTCACTGTGGATTGCCAGCCGGAGACGCGGCTCACGGAGATCTTGCGTGACAAGCTGTATCTGACCGCCACCAAGCTTGCCTGCGCCATTGGCCGCTGCGGTGCCTGTAGCGTGCTGTTGAATGGCAGGCTTGCCAATGCCTGTCTGCTGATGGCCTGGCAGATTGAAGGTGCCGACATTCTGACGGCGGAAGGGCTGGCCTCCCATCCACTGGGAGAGGCGGTGCGTGAAGGGCTGGCAGAGGAAAACGCTTTTCAGTGCGGCTATTGCGCGCCGGGATTTTCGCTGGCGCTGGTGGCCTTGTTTGCCGACAACCCGCAGGCTGCGGAAAAGGACATTCGCGCCGGTCTGGAGGGCAATCTCTGTCGCTGCACCGGCTATCATTCGATCATCAGAGGGGCGTTGAATGCCGCTTGCCGCATTCGCGCCGCACACGCCATTTCCGGAGACTGACATGACCCTGGCACTCGACCCTATCGGCCCGAAAAACGAGGGCGCCAAAGCCTTTCTGGCCCGCCGCCGTAAGCAGATCTTGATCGGCGGGTTCTGGCGTGATGCCGGTTCCCGGCAATGGTTTGAGACGGCTGACCCGGCCTCTGGCGAGGTTCTGGCCGAGCTTGCCGAAGGAACGGTTGCCGATGTGGACGAGGCCGTGGCCAGCGCCCGTGCCGCTCTCACCTCTCCGGCATGGAAAGGGCTGACACCCTCGCAGCGCGGCAGGCTGTTGTGGAAAATCGCCGAGTTGATCGATGCCCATGCGGAGGAACTGGCGGAACTCGAAACGCTTGATCAGGGCAAGAGCTTCAGGACCAGCCGGTTTGCGGAAATTCCGGCCAGTGCCGAACAGTTTCGCTATTTCGCGGGTTTCTGCACCAAGATCCTCGGCACCACCATTCCGACCTCTATCGGCTATCAGCCGCAGGGCAAGCAGATCTTTGCCTATACCACCCGTGAGCCTGTCGGCGTGGTCGCGGCGATCACGCCCTGGAATTCGCCCCTGCTGATGGCGGCCATGAAGCTTGCGCCAGCGCTGGCTGCCGGTTGCACCGTGGTGCTGAAACCGGCGGAAGAAACCTCGCTGACGGCGCTGCGGCTGGGCGAGTTGATGCTGGAGGTGGGTCTGCCTGACGGCGTCGTCAATATCGTCACCGGCTTTGGCGAAACGGTGGGGGCGGCTCTGTGCACCCATCCCGATGTTGACAAGGTGGCTTTCACCGGATCGACCGAGGTCGGCAAGCTGATTGTGACTGCTGCTGCTGGAAATCTGAAAAAGCTGACGTTGGAACTGGGCGGCAAGTCGCCTGCCATCGTTCTGCCGGATGCCGACATGGCCCTGACTGTCGAGGGCATTGCGCGCGGCATCTTTAGCAATTCCGGTCAGGTCTGCGTTGCGGCCTCACGTGTCTACGCCCATCGGTCGATTTGTGAACAGGTGGTCGAAGGGCTGTCAAAGGCGGCTTCCACATTGCGTCTCGGTCATGGGCTCGATCCCGCCGTTGATCTGGGGCCGTTGGTCAATCGCCGCCAGGCCGACCGTGTTGCGGCCTATGTGGCGGAGGGGAGGGCAGAGGGCGCTGAAATCACGGCGGGTGGCAGCCTTTCAGGTGAAACAGGCACGTTTTATGCGCCGACCGTGGTGACGGGAGTGCGGCCCGACATGCGGTTGATGCGTGAGGAGATCTTCGGTCCTATCGTGGCGGTGACGCCCTTCGACGAGGTGGAAGAGGCGATCCTCTATGCCAATGACAGTCCTTACGGATTGGCGGGCAGTGTCTGGACCCGGGATCTTTCCCAGGCCCACCGATTGGCGGCGCAGGTCAAGGCCGGGACGATATGGATCAATTGCCATTCCTATTTTTCCCCAGAACTGCCGAAGGGTGGTCATCGTCAATCCGGCTGGGGCTATGAGAATGGCGCGCCGGGCCTGGAAAACTACCTGGAAACCAAAACCGTCTGTGCGCTAATTTAACGCCGAGAGTTTTTCTAATTTAAGATTGATGTTGATCACGGTTTCTTTCCTCCGTGCGCCGCTTTGCGCTTGCCGGACGCATTACGATGAAGTTTAAAGTTGATCTGGAGGCGCCAGCTCAAACAGGTTTCAGGACTGATTATTCAGGCGGGAGATACAGATGAAGAAAATATATGGTGACGCAAGTGCGGCCTTGGACGGATTGTTGTTCGATGGCATGACGATTTGCGCCGGTGGTTTCGGGCTTTGCGGCATTCCCGAACGCCTGATTGATGCGATTGTCGCGTCCGGGGTCAAGGATTTGACGATTGCCTCCAACAATGCGGGCATCGATGGGCATGGGCTTGGAAAACTTCTGCGCACCCGCCAGGTGAAGAAGATGATTTCCTCCTATGTCGGTGAAAACAAGGAATTCGAGCGGCAATTTCTGAGCGGCGAACTGGAAGTTGAATTCTGCCCGCAGGGAACGCTGGCCGAGCGCATGCGGGCTGGCGGTGCCGGTATTCCCGGCTTCTACACACGAACCGGCGTCGGCACTCAGGTGGCCGAGGGCAAGGAAACGCATATTTTCGATGGCGAAGTCTATCTGCTGGAGCGCGGCATCCGGGCCGATCTGTCGATCATCAAGGGATGGCGCGCCGATGAGGCTGGCAATCTGATGTTCCGCAAGACAGCGCGCAATTTCAACGCGCCTGCGGCAACATCCGGCAAGATCTGCGTGGCGGAGGTCGAGGAGATCGTGCCGGTCGGAAGTCTTGACCCTGATGCCATCCATCTTCCCGGCATTTATGTCAGGCGCATGATCGACGGTTCGCCTTATGACAAGAAGATCGAATTCCGTACCGTTACAGTAAGAGGAGCAGCCTGATGTCCTGGAGCAGAGATGAGATGGCGGCACGCGCCGCAAAAGAGCTCGAGGACGGCTTCTATGTCAACCTTGGCATCGGCATTCCGACGCTGGTGGCAAATCACATTCCGCCTGGGGTTGAAGTGACGCTGCAATCCGAAAACGGAATGCTGGGGATCGGGCCGTTTCCCTTTGAGGGTGAAGAGGATGCCGACCTGATCAATGCCGGCAAGCAGACGATCAGCGAATTGCCATCATCCAGCTATTTTTCGTCCGCCGACAGTTTTGCGATGATCCGTGGTGGCCACATCGACCTTACGGTGCTGGGCGCGATGGAGGTCTCGGCCAATGGCGATATTGCCAATTGGATGGTCCCCGGCAAGATGGTCAAGGGCATGGGCGGCGCGATGGATCTCGTGGCCGGTGTCAAGAAGGTCATCGTTGTCATGGAGCATTGCTCCAAAGCAGGCGAGTCCAAGTTCATTCCCGAATGCACGCTGCCGCTGACCGGGCTGAATGTGGTGGACATGATCATTACCGATCTCTGCGTATTCGTGCGGTCTGATCGCGCTGGCACGTTCCGGCTGGTGGAGCTGGCGCCTGAGGTCACCGTGGCCGATGTCCAGGCCAAGACCACAGCTGCTTTCGAGATTGCCGAAGGCCTTTAAACGCAGGCTTCAAGCTAGTCATGCCAAAGCCCCTACAGCGTCTGATCAGATGCTGTAGGGGCTTTTTATTTGGCATTCGTGACCTCTAAAGAGATTGCTCATAAAATTGGTCCCACCAATTTTTGATAAATTGGTGAAAAAATCGTGATATTTGAGCATTAATCCGAATATTGCTTAATTCGTAGAGTTTTGGTACGACCAATAAAACAAAAGGGTTCTACCAATGTCGCTGACCGGGCGCATCGAAGCCATGATTGCTGAGCGCAAGCTAAGTCCAGGTGACCGTCTGCCGCCGGAGCGCAGCCTGGCGGCGGAGCTTGACGTCTCACGGTCGCGGCTTCGGGAGGCAATCCAGCAGTTGATCAGCCGTGGAATCGTCGTCAGCCGTCGGGGTGGGGGCACTTTCGTCGCCATTGAGGAGGCCGCTCGATCGCTGGAACGGGCGCTGGAGCCGCTTTTGCCGATGGTTCAGGGCGAGGCGGGGTATTGGCGCGATGTGATGGAAATTCGAAAATCGCTCGATACGGATGCTGCCTATTACGCGGCCTTGCGGGCTACTGACCTGGACAAAGAGCGGATGACAGTGGCCTTTGCAGCGATGAGTGCTGCGGAAGGTGGCAATCCGCAGAGCCAGGCGCGGGCTGATGCAGCTTTTCATATGGCGATTGCCGAGGCATCGCATAATGTCGTGTTGCGCCAGATTGTTGCCGGACTATCCGAACTTCTCCAGCAGAGCATCGCGCAAAGCCTGATGCAGTTCTATCGCCAACTGGATCTTGCGCCAGCGTTAGAGCGCCAGCATGGCCTGATTCTGGGCGCTATCCTGGCCGGGCAGCCGGATGAAGCCCGCAAGGCGGCGGCAGATCACCTCGCCTTCGTGGAGGAAAACCTTCGTGTCATCGAGGACAACCGCGCGCGGGAGCTGCGAGCCTCAGAGGCTTTGCAAAGACCGGAATTTCAGGGGGAAAATTTATCATGATCATTTCGTCCTCGACCGATTACCGCGAGGCGGCCCGCCGCCGCCTGCCGCCCTTTCTGTTCCATTACATCGATGGTGGGGCCTATAGCGAGCACACGATGCGCCGCAATATCGATGATCTTACCGATCTGGCACTGCGTCAGCGAGTGCTGAAAAGCGTGGGTACTGTTGATATTTCCACGACGCTTTTCGATGAAGAGCTGGCTATGCCGGTCATTCTCGCGCCCGTAGGATTGACGGGCATGTATGCGCGGCGCGGCGAAGTGCAGGCCGCGCGCGCAGCGGAAAAAAAGGGTATTCCGCTGACGCTTTCGACAGTGTCCGTCTGCCCGATCGAGGAGGTGCAGGCGGCCATCAACCGTCCGATCTGGTTCCAGCTCTATGTGCTGCGCGATCGCGGCTTCATGAAAAATGCGCTGGAGCGGGCCTGGGCGGCAGGTATCCGCAAGCTAGTGTTCACCGTTGACATGCCCGTACCCGGCGCTCGCTATCGTGATGCCCATTCCGGCATGTCCGGCCCGAATGCTTCTGCGCGTCGCCTTATCCAGGCCGTCATGCACCCCACATGGGCTATCGATGTCGGCCTGTTGGGAAAGCCGCATGATCTTGGCAATGTTTCGGCCTATCGCCAGCAAAAAACCAATCTGGCCGACTATGTCGGCTGGCTCGGCGAAAATTTCGACCCCTCGATTGGCTGGAAGGATCTCGAATGGATCCGGGATTTCTGGAAGGGACCGATGATCATCAAGGGCATTCTCGACCCGGAGGATGCGAAAGATGCCGTGCGCTTCGGCGCTAATGGCATTATCGTCTCGAACCATGGTGGACGCCAGCTGGACGGCGTCCTGTCTTCCGCCCGCGCCTTGCCAGCCATTGCCGCTGCGGTCAAAGGTGACCTGACGATCCTTGCCGATTCCGGCATTCGCTCGGGTCTTGATGTCGTGCGGATGATAGCGCAGGGAGCCGATGGCGTGTTGATCGGACGCGCTTTCGTCTATGCATTGGCCGCCGCCGGGCAGGCAGGCGTGGAAAATCTGCTCGATCTCTTCGCCAAGGAAATGCGGGTTGCCATGACGCTGACCGGCGCGCGTTCTATCGCCGAAATTTCCCTCGATAGCCTGGTGCGTGGCCTCTGAAAGCCCAGAATTTGCCTTAGGAAAAGTAGAGCCGGCTTTGCGGAAGACCCGCATACCTCTCTTTGCAGGGGCATGGATGAGGCGCCTGTGGCCAACAGCTGAGGTGCCCATTGATCAATGGCGATATTGACGTTTTGGGACAGAAAATATCACGCCTCTGCCGTCCGCACGTTTCCTTTGATGTCTTCCAATAGCTGTGCATGGTTGCGTTCCGTCAATTCCGGCAGGAATGGCGCTCATGCGCCATACGGTGTGTATTTATCAAATTTTTTATTTTATCAATTTTTTGTATTGAATAATTATCAAAAAACGATAATTTGTAAAAACATCATCAGGGAGGATCAAATGGCATTCACAGCCGTTCAAGCAGGTGCGTACCTGCATCACGTTGCATTCGAAAGCTCCAATCCTGAGCGTCTGGCGCGGTTCTATGCCGATGCCATGGACATGAAGCTCGAAAAGGTTGGAGACGAGTGGATTTGTGAAGGGCCAAAGCGCCGCTTCATCGCCGTTGCTGGAGCTGACAAGAAGCTGGCTTATTCCGGACTTGCTTGCCGCAATGCCGAAGGGCTTGCGCTTCTGCGGGCCCGGGTCGATGCCGAAGGCATTGCGGTGCTGGCCAGCCCTTCGCCCTATTTTGAAGATGGTGCATTCGCGGTTCGCGATCCCGACGGACGTATGGTGTGCTTCGGTGTGGCCAAGCCAGACAAGCCGGGCGCCAAGGGTATCCAGGGGCCAACGCAGCATCTGACCTATGCATCCGAGGATGTGGCTGCATTTGTTGACTTTTACGTCGGCAAGCTGGGTTTCCAGCTGACAGACCGCGTGCTGCATGAAGATGGCCGGCTTGCCACCGCCTTCACGACCTCCAATCACGAGCATCACACCATCGCCTGCTTCTATACGCCGGGCCGCGTTGGCGTCGATCATCATTCCTATGAGGCTGGGGAATGGAACTATATCCGTGATTGGTGCGATCATCTGGCAATTCATGATATCCAGCTCAGCTGGGGTCCCGGTCGCCATGGTCCTGGCAACAATCTCTTCATTTTCATCACGGATCCGGATGGCAATTGGATCGAGATCTCGGCTGAACTGGAAGTTATCTACGATCGTGACACGATGGATTGGCCGCAGCATCCGCGCACGCTCAACAAATGGGGCGAGGCGATTCTTCGCTCCTGATCCGGTTGTCAGATCTCACTTCCAAGACCAATTCTAGGAATTAGTGACATGCAATTTTTAAGTTACACCCGGCTTGGCCGGGCAGGTTTCGGCGTTCGCGTCGACAACGGTATCGTTGATCTGACCGGCAAGCTTGCCGCCGATGTCGTGACGCTGAAACAGGCTATCGAAGCCGGTCTGCTCGAGAGCGCTCAGGATTATATCTCCGGGCGGCGAGCTGAGTTCACCGAGGCTGATATTGCGCTTCTGCCGGTTGTGCCGGATGCTGGCAAAATCCTCTGCGTCGGGTTGAACTATGAAACCCACCGTGCGGAAACCAAGCGGCCAGATGCCAAATATCCGACGATCTTCACCCGTTTCGCTGACACTCAGATCGCTCATCGCCAGCCAATCCTGAAGCCCCGGGTGTCGGATCATCTGGATTATGAAGCCGAGCTTGCTGTCGTCATCGGCCGCGGCGGACGCTATATCGCCGAGGAAAATGCTCTCGATCACGTGGCGGGATATACCTGCTATAACGATGCGACCATCCGTGATTGGCAGCGGCATACGTTCCAATTCACGCCGGGCAAGAATTTCCCGGCAACCGGCGCATTTGGACCGCAGCTCGTAACCCCCGATGAAGTTGGCGATTACACGAAGCTGAAAATCACTGGCCGTCTCAATGGTCAGGTGATGCAGGATGCAACACTGGCCGATCTGATCTTCCCCATCGCCACGCTGATTTCCTATTGCTCGCACTTCACGCCGTTGCAGCCCGGCGACGTGATCCTCACGGGTACGCCAGGTGGTGTTGGAGATCGCCGGGAGCCGCCCCTGTTCATGAAGGCGGGGGATGTTTTCGAAGTGGATATTCCCGGCGTTGGTTTGCTGGTCAACGCTGTCGGCACGGAGCCCTGAACAGCGCAGCCCTGCGGCGCGGGGCGGGAGGACTGCGCCACCCATCTACAGCAAGCTCCCTGGGTTCATTCGGACCCAGGGGCGAAATCTACTGTATTTGTAGGGTGTTGCAGTGAAGTTTAATAGACAGAACACGATGCGGGCGCTGTAACGTTCAGCGTGGAGAGGAGGGCCTGATGAACGCCGAGGAACTTGAGACCGAAGTCGAGGTCGTCATTGTCGGGGCGGGTCCAACCGGACTGACCCTGGCTAATCTTCTGGGCGGCATGGGTGTGTCGGTGGCGCTTGTCGAGCGCAACCTGACCACGGTTCAGGAGCCGCGTGCCGTATCCATCGACGACGAGTCGATGCGAACCATGCAAGCTATCGGGTTGGAGGACGCGGTAGAGAAAATCGTGGTGCGCGGCTATGGCTCGCGTTATCTTTCGCCGGCTGGCGAGTTGTTTCTGACCGTGGAGCCGACGTCGCGCGATTATGGTTTCGACAAGCGCAATGCATTTCAACAGCCGGAATTGGAAGCGCTTTTGCGCGAGGGGCTTGCCCGTTATCCCAATGTGATCCAGTTTTTTGGCTGGGATATGCAAACATTTTCCCAGACTGCGGATTCCGTTACCGTGGAAATCGCCCATGCGGCGAAAGGAACTCGCGTCATCCGGGCCCGCTATATGGTCGCCAGTGACGGAGGACGTTCCCCGACACGTGGAAAACTCGGCGTCCATCTTGTCGGCTCCACCTTTGTGGAGCGGTGGCTGATTGTCGATCTGGTCCGGACGGAAAATCGTTTTCGTCATACGCAGGTCCATTGCGATCCTGCTCGCCCGTGCATATCGCTGCCCGGTCCGGACAATATCCGTCGTTACGAATTCATGCTGCATACCAATGAGGACGAGAAGGGCGCGACTGAGGAGGCCTTTGTCCGTGGCCTTCTGGAGCGTGTTGGACCTGACCGGGATTGTGAATTTCGCCGCGTGCGGGTCTATACATTCCATGCCCGTCTGGCTGATCGCTGGCGGGACGGCAATATCTTTCTCGCCGGTGATGCCGCGCATTTGACGCCTCCCTTTGCCGGGCAGGGAATGAATAGCGGCCTGCGTGATGCGCATAATCTGGCCTGGAAACTGGCGGAAGCATTGCGTGGCGATATGCCGTCCGATTTCCTGGATAGCTACGAGATTGAGCGGCGGCCGCATGCCTGGGAAATGATTGCATTGGCGCTGCGCATGGGGCAGGTGATGATGCCGGAAAATGGCATTAAGGCCCTTTTGACCAGGGCAGCTTTCCGTATCCTTGGGCTCTATCCGCCTGTCCGTGATTATTTCGCCCAAATGCGCTACAAGCCAAAGCCACGCTTTCGCCAGGGACTTCTATGGCCCGACTCCAGACCGGAGAAGGAAACCATGGTGGGACGCCTGGTGCCGCAGCCCGTGGTGGAAGACAGCCACCGGCACCGCGTATTGCTTGACCGCGTCTTGCCGGATGGACCTGTTGCTCTGGTCTTTGATGAGTTCCCTGACCGTGCTTTGTCCGTTGATGTCATCAGGGCTCTGGAGGCGGCGGGTGCAACTGTGGTCGGTTTGACCCCTGAATGGATGAACCCTATTGACGGCATTTTCCCGGTTCACCGGGATGTCGGGCGGCTGTTCAGCTCCGGCCCGATGAAATCCTATCTTGGGCATGTCTTCTTGCTGCGCCGTGACCGATATATCGCGGCAGCCACGTCTATCGCTGAAGCCCTGCATCTGGTGGAAAAGTTGGGGATGCTTGGTTCACGCCCGGTGATCCGGGCAGAAGTGAAAAACTCTTTGGCTGCGGCATCCTAGCGTTTATCGGAGAGCCAATCTGCAAGATACCGGCGCATCAGCCCATTGTTGAGCGCTCGTGTGGAGAGCATGGTGTTTGCCGCAGAAGTTCGCCAATTCAGGCAATAAGAATACTGCTCTTCATATCTCCGCAGTTAGTTATAAAATATCATAAAATGATAATTAAAATTTTAAACATGAAATTTTATTAGATTTTATGATAATAAACTTGATAAAGCGCAGGAATTGATAATAATCGTTCTTGTCGTCGTGGAGAGCCTGGGACATCGGGAAATGTCGTCAGACACGTCAGAAGAAGTTCGCGGCGACAAGAAAGACTACGCTCAAATCTGCAGGACATGCCGCGCCGCTATCAGCGCAGGGCTCGCGATCTAGCATCATCAGTTCATTGAACAATTTTGCCTTCGATCGGGTCTGTTTTCCGGATTTGTCGGCAGCGCCGTGCCTTTTGCGCTTTCCCTTTTCGAGGGCTAGCCAAAGGGGGAGGCACAATTGACGATCATTGGTGGAGGAGCACTATGATGACCGAACTGAAGTTTACACGCCGAGGTGCCCTTGGGTTGCTGGCTGCTGCGCCATTGGCCGGTTGGGCCGGGCAGGGACGAGCCGCCAGCCAGCCGATCAAAATCGGGCTGGTATTGACCATGTCCGGCCCGTTCGCATCGAGTGGGCAAATCATGGCCAATGCGGCGAAACTCTACCTGGAGACCGAGGGCAAGGCCGTGCTGGGGGATATTCCAGTCGAACTCGTCATCCGCGACGACGGCGGTGCCAATCCGGATGTGGCCAAACGACTGGTTCAAGAACTGGTGACGCGTGACAAGGTACAATATCTTGGCGGCTTCCAATGGACGCCCAATGCCAATGCTGTGGCGCCATTGTTGATGAAGGCCAAGATGCCCTGCGTCTTGTTCAATGCGGCAGGCGCCAATACCACCCAGCTTGCGCCCTGGTATGTGCGCACGGCCTTTACCCATTGGCAGGTGAACCAGCCGTTGGGCCAATGGGCGGCTGCCAAGCGCGGTTTCAAGCGAGCCTACCTGCTGACCACGGATTTTGCCCCTGGCCACGATGCAGAAGAAGCTTTTACGAAAGGCTTCACATCCAAAGGGGGAACCATTGTCGCCTCGGTGAAAATGCCGATCCAGAGCACAAATTTCGTCCCCTTTCTGCTCGCAGCCAAGCAGGAGAAGCCGGATGTGGTCTTTGCATTCCATCCCGGCGGTGTGCAAGCCTCCGCATTCATGCGGGCCTATCAGGAAGCGGATTTGCGCGGCGCTGGCATCCAGTTGATTGGTCCGGGAGACCTGACAAGCGACGAGGAATTGCCAAATATCGGCGCAGCAGCACTCGGCGTCCTCACCGCTGGCCAATATAGCATGGCCGGTGATCGCCCCGCCAATGCTGCTTTTGTCGAGGCCTGGAAGAAGGCCTATACGTTCATGCCCGTCCGGCCCAATTATATGGCCGTTGGCGCCTATGATGGCATGCATCTGATCTGCTCAGCCATTGCCGCCACCAAGGGTGCCGTGGATGCCGCAGGTGCCATGGCCGCTATGAAGACCTTCAAGGCTGAGCAAAGCCCGCGTGGGCCAATTTCGATTGACCCCGAGACGCGCGACATTGTCCAGAATATCTACATCCGTGAAGTGCGCGAGAAGAACGGCGAGCTTGCCAATGTGGAACTCGAAACCATTCCAGCCGTCAAAGACCCCTGGAAGGTTGAGCATCCTCTCTGATCTCTGGTCGCTCAGAACGTCCGGCTAGCGTTTGTGTGGGGAAGTGGAACCCGTTTTCCCGAAAAGACGAACGAAAACAATGGAGGCGAGAGTCTGTGTGGTTCGATTTGAACCTGACGGACTCTCGGAGTCATCCCGCAATATTGCCGGATGACAGGGAGGAGGCTTGTCATGACACTGGTGGAAGTTGCGTTCCAGTCGCTTGCCTATGCAAGCGTGCTTTACCTCATATCCGTCGGCCTGTCGGTAACCCTCGGTCTGATGGGTTTCGTCAATCTGGCGCACGGCGTTTTTGCCATGGCCGGTGGCTATATAGCGGCTACCGCCATCAGCGCCTGGGGCCTGCCCTGGCCGCTCATGGTGATCTGCGCGCCCCTTGCTGTTGCGCTTCTGGCGGCGGTGGCGGAAAAGCTGCTCTATGCACGACTTTACGGTCGGTCTGAGCTGGATCAGGTTCTCTTCTGCATCGGATTGATCTTCATCGTCGGTGCGCTGGCGCGGTTGTTTTTCGGGCCGCTGATGCGCCCCGTCGTCATTCCCGCGTTTCTGGCGCAAAATCTGACGGTGGGGCCTTTCTCATTCTATTTCTACAAGCTGGTTGTGATCGGTATCGGTATCCTGACTGCCGCATTCATTCTGTTTGTGCTTGAACGCAGCCGGATCGGCGCCATCATCCGGGCCTCCGTTGAAAACCGGGGTATGGCAGAATCGATCGGCATTCGCACCAAACATGTGTTCATGGCGACCTTCGCCTTCGGGGGCGCGCTCGCGGCCCTGGGCGGCATGCTGGGAGCTGATGTCTTCGGGCTCAATCCGTCCTATGCCTTTGATATCCTTGTTTATGTTCAAATCGTCGTGGCTGTGGCGGGGCTTGGCACGTTGCGGGGCTCTTTCGTCGCAGCACTTCTGGTCGGCACGGTCCAAACCGTCTCGGCCTATTATGTGCCGGCTTTTGGCACCGTCATGTTGTTTCTCCTCGTCTTCATCCTGCTGCTGGTCAGGCCGCGCGGGCTGTTTGGAAGGGTATGAAGATTGAAAATGTCAGATCGCTCCACTCTAGTCTCTCCACCGTCCACGTTTACCGGCTTCCTGCGCCGCAAGCATGGTTTTAATCCGGCTGATGGCTTGATCGTCCTTGCGTTGGCGCTGGTGCCGCTGCTCGGCGACGATTATTACGCGCTCGGTTCGCAAATCCTGATCACCGTTATCTTCGCCGTGTCCCTCGATCTCCTGGTCGGCTATGCCGGGATTGTCACGCTGGGCCACGCCGCGTTTTTCGGGGTTGGCGCCTATGCAACCGGCATTGCCTCAAAATACGGCTGGGGCGAGCCATTGAGCGGCCTGTTGATCGGTGCCATGGCAGCCGGGCTGGTAGGCGCGGTGGTTGGAGCCATTGTTTTACGCACGGCACGGTTCACCTTGCTGATGCTGACGCTTTGTACGGTGTTTCTGTTTGGCGAGATCGCCAACAAGGCGACCTGGTTGACCGGAGGCGTCGATGGCTTGGTTGGCATGGAGACCTGGCCGGTTTTGGGTCTTTACGAATTCGATCTGCTCGGTCAGGTCGGTTATTGGTTCTCGGCCCTGGTCTTTCTGCTTGTCTGGCTTGGGGTGCGCCGACTGGTCCATTCGCCATTCGGACAGTCCATCATGGCGATCCGCGACAATCCCGGTCGCGCCGCTGCCATCGGCATCGCGGTCCGGCCACGCACCTTGCTGATCTTCGTCATTTCCTGCTTGCTGGCCGGGCTTGCCGGTGCTCTGCAAGCCGAGGTCAATCAGTTCGTTGGCCTGAAGGATATGAGTTTCGAACTGTCGGCAACTATTCTTGTCATGTTGGCGCTTGGTGGCTCAGGGCGGCTTTACGGCGCGATTATTGGACCTGCTGTCTATCTCGTTGCCCAGGACATCTTGTCGAAAGACAATCCTGTCATGTGGCAGCTCTGGCTGGGGATCATCCTCGTGGTGCTCGTTCTGTTCGCACCAGGGGGCATTACGCGGATTTTGGCTCAACTGCGCGGAAGGATCGGTCGATGAGCGCTTTGCAGCTTGAAAACCTTACCTTGCAATTCGGTGGACTGGTGGTCACCAATAATGTGTCGCTCGTGCTTGAGAAGGGCGCACGCCACGCATTGATCGGGCCAAACGGTGCTGGCAAGACGACGCTGATCAATCTCATTACCGGCAGGCTGTCCCCACGCAAGGGGGCGATATTTCTCGATGGTATCGACCTCAAGGGCATGGCGCAGCACAAGCGCGTTGGGCTGGGATTGGTGCGCAATTTCCAGGTCACCAATCTGTTTACCTCATTCACAGCCCTTGAAAATATCGCGCTTGCAATTGGCGAACGTGAAGGCTTTGGGTTTTCGATGGCAGGGCATCATGGCTTCCCGGCAAAAGTGGTCGCGGAAGCAGAAGAGATTGCCAGCCGTATGCGCCTTGCCAATGTCCCGCATGTTCCGGTGCGCGATCTGGCCTATGGCCAGCAACGCCTCGTGGAACTGGCGGTCGCCATGGCCCTGCGCCCGAAAGTGCTGTTGCTGGATGAGCCTGCTGCTGGACTGCCTGCGGCGGATCATGAGGTGATCCTCACTATTCTCGATGAATTGCCAGCCGATGTTGCCGTCTTGCTGATCGAGCACGATATGCCGCTGGTTTTCCGCTTTGCACGGGAGATCACGGTCTTGGCCGAGGGAACCATCATCGCGCGTGGCACGCCAGAGGAAATTCGCCATGACGCCAATGTCCGTGCCGCTTATCTGGGGAACCGTTCATGACCGCAGACCTGCTCGAAATCCGAAATGTCGTCAGCGGTTACGGCCCGACCCGCATTATCAATGGCATTGACCTGACCCTCCCCATGGGCGGCGGGCTGGCGCTGCTTGGGCGCAATGGTGCTGGCAAAACCACGCTGCTCTGCACCATTGCCGGGCGCTTGGCGCTCAAGGAAGGCAGCATTCGTTTTAACTCTGGGGAAATCGGCGGGCTTTCTCCCAGCCAACGCTGCCGGCTTGGCATAGGCTTCGTGCCGCAGGAGCGGCAGATTTTTGCCACGTTGAGCGTCGAGGAAAACCTGCGCATCGCCGATCTTCGCCGAGGATGGACGATGGAGCGTGTCTACGAGCTCTTTCCCCGCCTTGCCGAACGGCGGAAAAATGGTGGCAACCAGCTTTCCGGTGGAGAGCAGCAGATGCTGGCGATAGGCCGTGCGCTGATGAGCCAGCCGACTTGCCTCCTGCTGGATGAGCCTTTCGAAGGCCTGGCTCCTGTTATCGTCGATATGCTGCTTGAAGCGCTGATCAAGCTTCGCAAGGAAAGCGAAATGTCGATGATCATCGTTGAACAGCATGCGAAACTGGCGCTTGAAATCGCCGAACAGGGCATGGTTATCGAACGCGGCCAGGTCCGCGTCAGCGGTTCGCGTGAAAGCTTGCTCCAGGATTGGACCGAGATCGAGGATATGCTGGCCGTGACGCATTAGAGCATCGGACCGAAAGTTAAGAACCGGTTTTCGGATAAATCCGATGCGCAAACAAAAACAAGAAAAGCACGTATCTGCCCGGTTCGGATTGAGCCGGGCAGATCGTCTGCGATGACGGCAGTCATTGTTATCTGGGAACGCCATCCGGGCGCAGTTGCCGTCTTTGTGCGGCTATACGGAACGGGGCGTTCATCGCACCATAACCACCATAGGCGCCGCGCCTCTCGACGATTTCGAAGAAAAAGCCCTCACCGAAGGTACGGCTATAGATCTGGAAATACTCGCCATTGTCGTCGCGGTCGTAAAGGATGCTGGCCGAGCGAAGGGCATCGGCAAAATCCGGTTCCAGACCGAAGCGGGCCTCCAAATCGTCATAATAGTTGCGTGAGATAGTCAACGCCTGGAAACCGCAGGCCGATAGCGCCTGTGCCGTCGCGAAGATATCGTCGGTCGCCAGGGCGATATGCTGGATGCTGGTGCCGAAGCCTTCTTCGAGAAACTTTCCGGCGACGGTTTTCCGGTTATCGGCGCCGTTCAACGTCACCCTGAAACGAGGATCTGGCTTGCTTTCGATGGCCTGGCTGCGCACCAGGCCGCCTGGATCGACCACATCGACCATGGGGGTGCGCCGCGTGGCGAAGATCGAGCCGTAAAACAGCAGGCATGTCAGCATCTCGTCATAGCGGGTTGTCTGGGCGAGATGGTCGATACGGGTCAGGCCGGTGTTGGCCGGAGCCTTGTCAGCGTCGACGTCTTTGAATTCCTGTTTCCAGATGCCGGACAGGGCAGGCGTGTCATCAAGGAAATAAATGACGCCATTGCTCACGCCTTGAATGGCGGGCACGGGTACTTCGCCCGGTTTTCGGGGCTCGGAGAAGCTCGTTGCCCCCAGCGCCGTGGCGCGCTTCAAGGCGTCCTCGGCGTGCCCCACCTTCATGCCGAAGGCGTAGGCACTTGTGCCGTGGATTGCGTAGGACGCGCCGGCAAAACTGTTGTTCGTCGTATCGGTGTTGATGAGAATGCGGATGTCGCCCTGGGTGTAGAGGTCAAGATCCCTGTTGCGATGGGTGGCAGTTTTCGAGAAGCCGAGCGTCGCTAAGAATGCCGCCAGATCCTGTTTTTCCTCGACCGACGTCGCAAATTCCACGAATTCGACACCCTGGGTTTCGACAGGCGCTGGCATGGCCGGGGCGCTGAGCCGGATATCGGGTTCGAGGCGTTGGACTTGGTCCATGAGGTAGACCAGCGAGCGGTGGCCGTCCTCGGCAATGGCCCGGGGTGATCCTCCTCGGAACTGGTCGTTGAAAATCTCCAGGGATAGCGGCCCGGTATAGCCTGTGGCTGCGACGGCGCGCATGAAATCGACCACCGGCAGATCGCCTTCGCAGGGCATGTTGCGGAAATGGCGGCTCCAGTAGAGCAGATCCATGTCAAACAGCGGCGCATCGGCGAGCTGGACGATGAAGATCTTGTCGCCGGGAATGGAACGGATCGAGTTTGGATCGATCTTGCGCGACAGGGTGTGAAAACTGTCAAGGATCAGGCCGACATTGGCATGGTTTGCCCGGCGGACGACTTCCCAGGCATCCCTGTGGTCGTTGACATGACGGCCCCAGGCGAGCGCCTCGTAGCCGACGCGAACGCCATGCTTTGCGGCGCGTTCGCCCAGTTCCTGGAAATCGGCGGCGGCCCGGTCGATGCCGCCCAGCGAGATTGGAGAGACATTTGAGCAGATCAGCATCAGGTCTGTGCCAAGCTCATCCATGATCTCGAATTTGCGCTCGGCCCGCTCAAAAGCGCGGGCGCGGTGCAGTTCCGGCATGCCCTCGAAATCGCGGAAGGGTTGGAACAGGGTGATGTCGAGACCATGGTCGGCGACCATTTTCGCTACATCCCGGGGGGAGGCGTCATAGGTCAGGAAGTCGTTCTCGAAAATTTCGACACCGCTGAAGCCAGCCTTGGCAATGGCCGCCAGCTTTTCCGGAAATTCCCCACTGATCGATACGGTTGCAATCGATGTCCGCATGGTTACTGTCCCGGGGCTTGAATGGGTGCTGGCATGGGTGCTCGTCCGGTCGCTTTTGTCTGGGCTTGCCATATTGCTTCCTTTCCGGCTTTATGTACTGCTTGGTTAAGAAGTAGAGCCTGGCGCTGCGGCCTGGCGGCGGATGGATGATGAAACGGGACGCAACCACGCGAGACGGTAAAGAGGCTCGCCCGGCCAAAGGGGAGTCTGGCAAACGGGACCCGGCCAAACGGGACCCCGAAGGCGTGCGCCGCGACATTCTGTCGGTGGCGATGGAAGAGTTTTCGCAAAACGGCCTGTCTGGCGCGCGCATTGACGAGATTGCCGCGAGAACCCGCACGTCCAAGCGGATGATCTATTATTATTTCGGAGACAAGGAAGGACTTTACCAGCGCGTGCTGGAGGAAGCCTATGGCAAGGTGCGCGGCGGAGAAATGGACCTGGAGCTGGAAGGGCTTGACCCTATCGCCGCCCTCGACAAGCTCTGTCGCTTCACCTTCGACCATCACCGCCGCAACCCTGCCTTCATCCGCATGGTGATCATCGAGAATATTCATCACGGCCGCCATATGCAATTGTCCGAGACGATCAGGGGTCTCAACCAGCCAGCAATCGAGGCGCTGCACGGCGTTTTGCTTCGCGGGCAGGAGCAGGGACTGTTCCGGCAGGGCATCGACCCGCTTGAATTGCACTGGCAGATCAGCGCGCTGTCGTTTTTCAATGTGTCGAACGCCGCCAGTTTTTCGGTGATTTTCGGTAATGCGCTGTTTACGGCAGACGGCCAGGAGACCCTGTCGCGCCACGTCGCCGACATGGTCCTGCGCTATGTGCTGCGTGCCGAGCATATCAGCCCGATCGAGCAACGCGGCCGATAAGATGGCGCAATGCCATTTCATAGCCCTCGATGCCCAGTCCCGCGATGACGCCCTCCGCCCGCGTTGAAACGTAGGAGTGATGCCGGAACACCTCCCGCTTGTGGATGTTGGAAATATGCACTTCGATGACCGGCGCCTCAAAGGTGTTGAGGGCATCGAGGATGGCCACCGATGTATGAGTGAAGGCGCCGGGATTGATGACGATTCCAGCTGCCTTGCCGCGCGCCTCGTGGACCCAGTCGATGATCTCATATTCCCGGTTGCTTTGCGCGAAAAAGATCGAATGTCCTGCCGTTTCGGCAATCGCGCGGCAATTGTCCTCGACATCGACAAGGGTTTCACGACCGTAAATCTCAGGCTGACGTTGGCCGAGAAGGTTGAGGTTTGGACCGTTTAGGATGAAAAACAGGCTCATGCGGCTGCCTCCGAAACACAAAGTTCAGTGAAATGGGCGCTCATGCGCTCGGCATCTGGCTCGTAGCCGCAGAACAGACGGAAAGCGCCGACTGCCTGAAACACGGCCATCCCGCCGCCGGGCAGTGTTTGGCAGCCCTTGTCGCGCGCTGTTGCGATCAGTTCGGTGACGAGCGGCATATAGACGATGTCGGCAACCCAATGGCGCGGCTCGATCAGATCCGCGGCGACCGGCAGTCCCGGATGAGCCGGCATGCCGACCGGGGTGGCATGAATAAGGCCATCGGCCTCGGCTAAGGACTGGCTTGGATCGGTGACAGCATTGGCGCGTCCCGCGTTGAATCTGTCATTGAGTGCCGCTGCCAGCCCTTCGGCTCTTGTCCGGTCCTGGTCGAAAATGTCCAACTGTTCGATTCCCAATTTCAGCGCGGCATGGGCAACGGCCACCCCCGCACCGCCTGCGCCGATCAGCAATGCCCGCTTCAATCGTACATCCGGCAGGCCGCGCCGGAAGCTTTCGTAGAAGCCTGACCAGTCAGTATTATGGCCGATCCGCTTGCCATCCCTAAAGACGACGGTATTCACGGCACCCAGCATCCGGGCATCTTCGGAGAGATCATCAAGAAAGGGGATGACTGCCTGCTTGAACGGGTGAGTGATATTGGTGCCGGCAAATCCGCGTGTCTGGCACTCGTCCAGCAGGTCAGGCAGCGCGCTTTCCGGCAGATTGCGCACATGGATATCGAGCAATTCGTAGCGATAATCCAGCCCGTGCGCCGCCCCTTCGTGCATATGCAAAGCGGGAGATTTGGAGAGCTGGATATCGGTACCGATCAGCCCGACGTGAAGAATGGGTTTCTCTGTCATGAATGCGTCCACTTGGTCGGCGTGGTGAAGGCTCTTACCTGCCTGTTGCGTTGTCGCGGCGGCAATTCCGCTCAGTGATGGGCGAGAATTTCGCCCAGGAAGGCGCGGGTGCGCTGATGCTGAGGATTGCGGAAGAATTCCTCCGGTGGTCCTTCCTCGATGATCTGCGCGGAGGCCATGAACACGACACGATCTGCAACCTGGCGGGCAAAGCCCATTTCATGGGTGACGCAGATCATCGTCATGCCGTCGCGGGCAAGACCGATCATCGTATCCAGCACTTCCTTGACCATTTCGGGGTCAAGAGCCGAGGTTGGCTCATCGAACAGCATCGCCTTCGGTTCCATGCAAAGCGCGCGCGCAATAGCGACGCGTTGCTGCTGACCGCCAGAAAGCTGGGCGGGATATTTGTCCGCCTGGTCCAGAATGTGAACACGATCCAGATATTTGCGGGCGACCTCTTCGGCCTGTGGCTTCGGAAGCCCCTTCACCCGCATCGGCGCAAGGGTGCAGTTTTCCAGGATGGTCATGTGCGGAAACAGGTTGAAGCTCTGGAACACCATGCCAACCTCGCGGCGCACGGCGTCGATGGTGCGGCTCGCGCTGGTGAGCGTGGTGCCTTCGACGGTGATCTTGCCTTCCTGGATGTCCTCCAGATGATTTATGCAGCGGATCAATGTCGATTTTCCGGAACCGGATGGCCCGCAAAGGACGATTTTTTCGCCTTTGCGGACTGTCAGGTTGATGTCTTTCAGCGCGTGGTAGGCTCCATACCACTTTCCAACGCCTTCAAGTGCGATCAGTGGAACCTGTGCGGTGGATTGTTGCATGGAAGCCTCTCCATTACTTCGCGGTGAACGGGATGTCCGGAAGCGAATCCGGGAAGGCCGGAACGTCGCGCTTCATCCATTTGGCGTAGATCTTTGCCAGTTGGCCATCGGCCTTGATCTTGTCGATGAAGCTGTTGATGCTTTCGTTCCAGTCCTTCTCGCCCGGACGCATCCCGGCGCCGTTATAGAGCGTGACAAGGTCGAACTTCGTTTCATACTTGCCTGCGGCAGCAGCGTTCAGGCGGTCGCCATAGAACTGGTTGCCGCCAACGGCCTCGACCTGACCTGAAATCAGAGCCTGGATATTTGCCGCGTCGTCATCGAAACGCAGGATGCTGGCCTTGGTGCCTGCGCCAGCGGTGATGGCGGTATCCATGGCGCTGGATTTCGGCACGCCGACGGACACGCCGGTGAGATCGTCATAGCTGCCAATCTTCTTGTCCTTCGGTCCGTAGACCGACAAGACGTTGCCAGCATAGGGCTTGGAGAACTGGATGGTCTTGGCGCGGTCGGCAGTCATACCCATTGTTGCAAACAGGATGTCGACCTTGCCGGTCATCAGCGCTGGAATACGGTTGGCCACAGCCAGCGGCACGAATTCGGCTTTGACGCCGAGATAGTCCGCATAGGCCTTGCCGATATCGGCATCCAGACCGTCCTGCACGCCGCTGGAATTGACAAAGCCCCACGGCGAATTGTCACCCTGGATGCCGATCACGACCTTGCCCTTGGTCTTGGCCTGTTCCAGCGTACCGGCGAAGGCCGTGGCGGGAGCGACGAGCGGCATGGTCGCCGCCGCCGCGATGAGGGCGAGCGCCGCGCGGCGCTTGATTGTCATTTTCATTGTCTTGGATTTCATCATTTGCTCCTCCTTACAAAGCTGATGAGAGTGGTGCTTGGCACCAAACCTGATGTCGTCTTTTGTTGTGCTTTCCTTGTTTTCGTTTTGTATTGAGGAAAGCCGGGTTCTACACGTCGTCTGGCAAACTTTACCGGGCGGCGGCTTGCAGCCGTTTCTCTTTTCTGGCGCCCCAGAGTGAAAGCGGCCAGCAAATCAGGAAATAGATGATGCCGACGATGGCAAAGACCGTCAGCGGTCGGAATGTCTGGTTGGAGACGATCTGCCCCGCCCGCGACAGTTCCACGAAGCCGACAATGGCCGCGAGTGAGGTTCCTTTGATCAATTGCACTAGAAACCCGATGGTCGCAGGCAGGGAGACTTTGAACGCCTGCGGCAGCACCACGTCCTTCATGATCGATCCGTAATGCAGGCCGAGCGCTTTGGCGGCTTCCGTCTGTCCTTTGGGAACAGCCTGAATTCCGCCGCGCCAGATGTCGCCCAGGAAGGCGCTGGCATGCAGGGTGAAGGCAATGGCGACGGCGATCCAGGCATCCACGTCCAGACCGAGCAACGCAACGCCGTAATAGACGACGAACAGTTGCATCAGCAGCGGCGTGCCTTGGAAGACGGCGATATAGCCTGCGGTCGCCTTGCGCAGAGGTGCACTGTCGGCCACCCGCGCCAAAGCGACGCAAAGGCCAAAGAAGCCCCCGCCGACAAAGCCGATGACGGTCAATGCCAGCGTCCATTTCAAGCCTTGCAGCAGGAAAAACAGTTCATTGGGTCCGATAGAAGCCATCGTCTTTGCCTCACTTTACCGGGTAACTGAAGAAAATGCGGGAAATGAGCGCAAAAGCCCCCATCATCAGCGAGGAAATCACCAGGTAAAGCAGGGTGATCGAGAAATAGACTTCGAAGGACCGGAACGTATCCGCCTCGATTTTCTGGGCAACGGACGTTAATTCGTAAGCCGCAATTGACGTACAGACCGACGTTGTCAGCGTCAGCATGATGAACTGGCTGGTGAGCGACGGGTAGACGGCCCGCAAAGCTGGCTTGAGAATGATGTGGCGCAGGATTTGCGCCCGGTGCAGGCCGAGCGCAAGACCCGCCTCCACCTGCCCCTTGCCGATGGAATCCACTCCACCGCGAATGATCTCAATGGCATAGGCCCCGCCGTTCAGGCCGAGTGCAACGATTGCCGTGACGGTCGGGTTGAGCCGAAGACCGATTTGCGGAAGAGCGAAGAAAATGAAGAAGATCTGGACAAGGAAGGGCGTATTGCGGATCAACTCAACAAAGCCGATTGTGGCGCTTCTCAAGATGCGGGAGGGTGACCGGCGCGCAACAACCCCGAAAATGCCAATGACGGTGGCAATGGACATGCCTGCGATGGCAAGACCAATGGTTGCCAGGCATGCCAGGATCAATTCCGGCAATCGCTCGATCACAACCGAAAAGTCGAGAGTGTAACCCATTTTCCCTCCCAGGCATTGTCTAAGCCCTGGCTGACAAGGCTTTAAAGCTCCCCATGCAAGCCGATAAGGCTCGCACGTTCCCTTTATTTTCCGCGGGTCGTGGCGCTCTCTCCTCGCGCCCAACCTCCGACGTTAATATGTTTGTACCAGTTAGTTCATACTTAGGCAATATGATTTGCGTAAGATCAATTGATGTGGATTGCCTGAATTTCAGGTGCTCTAGCCGAGGTAAGGCGATTGCAACATTTGATGTCTGCCTCCTCGCTTTATTCAAACTGAATTGAACTCGGGCCGACCCGGTTCTGCCAGTTCGATGCAGCGAGTGCAGATAGAATGGGGAAATGGGAGGAGAGGCGACAGATCCCATGCCTCGGACGCGCCAAATAATATAGATGCTCATCTTATACGAAGAGCCATTGAAGATGACTTTTCGTATTCCTTTTGCAACGCCTTCAAGGCAAGAATGCGTGAGCATTTTCGAGCCTTGATATTATACGAAAGCCCGAAGATGTGTTGGCATCTTCGGGCTTTCGTATACGGAGAAATTTACGGGGCCGGCGTTTGAATATCTGACGGATCGCCTGCCTTGGAACGTTCGTCTAGAAAATCAAGCTGTCATCGGATAACTCTAGAATTTCGTCGCGAGATTCACCCAGAGAGTGTTGCCTTCGGTTCGGTTTTTAGCCACCACGTCATGTTGCCATGACGCGCTTATGCCCAGGCCCGGATTGAAGTTGTAGGTCAATGATGGACCAATCGCCAGACCTTCGCCGCGATGGCCGTCGGAGGCGACGCCGGGTCCTTTGTCATCGGTGAACTGCTTGATGTAATATCCTGTTGCTCCGACTCTTATCTTGCCGAAATTCCAGCCGACTGCGTAATCAAGGACGAACTCATTCCCGGTTTTGTAGTCGGTTGCTGTGTTTTCGGAGTTGAAGATGACCCTCGCGGCGGTTGCGAATTCAAGTCCTTGTGGGTCGGAATAATGATAGGCAACCGTTGGCTGCACGGACCAGTGATTAAGGCCCGCATTGGCAAGGGCGTTCTCATCGTAAGCGCCGGTCGGTATGCCGATGTCTATCCCGGTGATGAATGTCTGATTCTGATCTGGGTGCCATGATAACCCAACAGTTGCGGTTGCGTCTCCCAGGTTAAAGCCAGAGTCTCTTGCAAATGTGTTGGAAATATCGAGGTGAATAAGGGGAAGGACGAGCTGTCCCCAGAGTTGGGCGTCGCCGATACGGATATCTGATACATACATGAAGCGGAGAGTTTCAACGGTGGCTTTCACCTTGAAGTCTATGGGTATTTCACGACCTTTGCCGTCATTGACTCTGTTGGCGCTAAAGTAACTTGTCTGCGAAAGAAAATAAAATCCCTCAAATGGAGGAATGGCGCCCGCGTAAAATTGTGATGCGCCCGGTGCATATTGCGTATTGCTGTTTTCTGCGGCGTTTGCCGCTGTAAAACAGCCCGTGAGGAAAAGTGCTGCCCCCAGTAACGTCCGTGTTTTTTTCATTCTCCTCTCCTCCTCTTGAGAAAAATAAAAATATCATCACAGGGGATTAATCGCACAATGCGATGATATTTGAATTTATTTTTAATTCATTTCGATTTTTCAATCCGAAATAAAGATATGTTTAAATACCGCGCATCGTTGATGTGCAGTATTGATACCGTTATTGATTGGATATACGTCCCAGAAATTTTTAATCATTGCTTTTCAATCGTAACGTCTGACTAGCAATGATTTTCTCCCTATTCTCCTCCTGTTTCTGGTAGAGAAGGGTTTGACGAATGTAAAATTCCAATTGGGAATAGAATGTATTGATTTGATGAATATTTTGAGATGAAGAGATGCTTCGGAATGCGAGATAATTTCTGATTTGATGATATGTTGATTATTTTTGTTGCGTAATATGCTTGAAATTATCAAAAAATGAATTTCCGGGTAATTTTAATGGGCGTCTACATAATTTTATGGTTCGATCACGCTTGTGCACATTGTCTCATCGATACAGGAGTGCGAGATCCTCGCCAGCCGCTCATGTAGGGGCGTCTGGAAAGGGGCGTGGGGCAAGTTTGTGCCCGGTTATGCTGATTGGGATACAAACGCTTTGCCTCAACAAGGCTCAATGCGCCAGACAACGGCCCAGGGACCGAGATTGTTTCCTGGCTGTGTGCCGAACGTGAACAGGCATTCGCCGCTGGTATATATTGGGTTCCCCACAGTCTCGGCAGTCAGATTGGCGGTGAGGGTCAGATTGTGTGAACCGAGCGTCCAGCGCACAATTGTCACTGACCCCAGGTTGCTATAGTTGCCCGCATGCCCGTGGGCATCTTGCAGCAGAGGAACGATTTTCTCTTTACGCAGTGCCAGTAATTCGCGGTAAAATTGCAGAATTTCACCGTCTTGCTGGTCTGACTCCCATGATAGTTTGGCGCTGTTGAACGTTGTCTGTGCTGTTGGGTCGGATGCATCCTCGGCATCGAAGCCGGGCAGCCTCGACAGTTCCTTGCGTCGTCCCTGCCTTACCGCTTCATTCAGCTCTTCATTGAAATCGCAGAAAAACGGAAAGGGGGTCTTTGCGCCCCATTCCTCTCCCATGAACAGCATGGGGATCTGCGGGGCCAGCAGATAAACCGCCGCCAGTGCCTTCAACGCCTCTGATGGTTGCGATGCGGCCATCCTGTCGCCCATGGCGCGATTGCCGATCTGGTCATGGTTCTGGATAAAGGAAATGAATGCGGTCGGTGGCAGGTGGGTGCTCGGCATGCCCCTTTCCTTCCCGCTATAGGGCATGTGCTCGCCTTGGTAGACAAAGCCCTCTGCCAGCGCCCGACCGAGCTTAGACATGTCGTCTGCGTAATCCTGATAATAGCCAAAATTTTCACCGGTGGCCGTGATGTGCAGGACATGGTGAATGTCGTCATTCCACTGCGCGGTGAAATGGATGGGCGCACCATTTTCATTACGTTCGAGCAGGTCGGCATTGTTGTCTTCATTCTCGACGATCAGATGCACGGCCCGTCCGGGTGCGCAAGCGCGTGTCCGCATGGCGATATCATGAAGGATATGGGGCTTGCGCTCGTCTTCTATGGCATGAACGGCGTCGAAGCGCAGTCCGTCAACCCGAAACTCGTCCACCCAGTACATGGCATTGCGCACGACGAATTCACGCACGGCTTCCGACTGGTCGCCATCGTAATTGACACCCGGCCCCCAGGGCGTGATGTGCTTGTCGGTAAAGATCGGCGCATAGGCGGGAAGATAATTTCCGTCCGGGCCAAAGTGATTATAGACCACATCGAGAAAGATGCAGATGCCGCGTGCATGGGCTTCGTCCACCAGCCGCTTCAGTTCTTCCGGTCGGCCGTAGCTACTATCGGGTGCGTAGGGCAATACGCCGTCATAACCCCAGTTCCACCGGCCCGGAAAATCATTGATCGGCATGAGTTGTAGGGCGGTGACGCCAAGGTTTTTCAAATGGTCCAGCCGCTCGATGATGGCTGAAAACGTACCGGCGGGCGTGAAGCTTCCCACGTGCAGTTCGTAGATGACGATCTCTTCCCAGGGCAGCCCTTGCCATTGGGTCTGCTGCCAGGCATAGGCTGGGTCTATGACTTCGCTTGGCCCATGCACATCGTCAGGCTGGAAGCGTGAGGCAGGATCTGGAACAGCAAGACCATCTTCCAGGATGAAATTATAACGGCATCCGGCCCCGACCTCCGGCACTTCGATGCTGTGCCAGCCATTTTCACCGGCTGTCATGGCACGGGGCTCTTGTCCCTCGATCTTCAACAGGACCTTTTCCTGGAGCGGCGCCCAGAAGCTGAAAATCGTGCCATTGTCGGTAAGAACCGGGCCAAATGTCATATCCTGCATCGTGTCTCCTGCGCATTTTTATGGGTGATCGGGGGCTGATCGGGCAAACCGAGGCGTTAACTTTCAAAGCGCTCCGGTGTTCCGTCTTTCCCGGTATTTGATGCCCGCCTGTATCGGCATTCTCATGCAATTATTGCCCGGGACTGCGTGGAACCGATGGCGGCCAGCCGTGTTACTGGCAGACACTATCAAGAGGGCAGCATGACCATCCCAACAGCGACCTACCGCCTGCAATTTCGAAACGGCATAACATTCGATCATGCGATCGACCTTATTGCGCATTTGAAATCGATGAGCATCAGCCATCTCTATGCATCGCCGATCTTCACGGCCACCCGTGGCTCCACCCACGGTTATGATGTAGTGGACGCCAACGAGATTGACCCGGCCATCGGTGGGAAAGCCGGTTTCGAGCGGATGTGCGCGGCGCTTGCAAAGGCGGATATTGGCCTGATCCTCGATATCGTTCCCAACCATATGGCGGCCTCAGTCGAAAATGCCTGGTGGTACGATGTGCTGCGCAATGGCAGCCGCAGCGCCTATGCCGGGCATTTCGATATTGACTGGAGCCGGAAGCTGACCTTGCCGGTGCTTGGCAAGACCCTTGAGGAGGCCCTTGGCGATGGTGAGTTGACTGTCATACGGGATGACAACGCTGACCGGTTTAGCCTTGCCTATTTCGAGACGCATATTCCCTTGAGCGATGAAAGCATTGCGCAGGCGCTTGTCTCTGAAAACAGCGACCGGGCGACCTTGGCCGAGGTGCTCGCGTCGCCTGAAAAAATCAGGGCTTTACTTGATGCCCAGCATTGGCAGCTTCAACATTGGAAACAGGCTGCCGAAAGCCTGAGCTATCGCCGCTTTTTCGAAGTCACCGGCCTGGTGGGTGTCTGCGTGGAAAAACCGCAGGTGTTTGAAGACAGCCACCGGCTGATCCTCGATCTGGTGCGCTCGGGGCAGGTTCAGGGATTGCGGATCGATCACGTCGACGGGCTGGCTGACCCGGCGGGATATCTCGACCGCCTGCGCGAGGCGGCGGGACCGCAGACTTATATCACCGTCGAGAAAATTCTGGGGGCAGGCGAGGTGATTGCGCCGAGCTGGCCGGTGTCCGGCACGACTGGGTACGAATTCATTACTGCTCTGTCGCACCTCTACATCGATGGCGAGGGGCTGGAGCGCCTTCAGCAGGCCTATAACGACACCGACGCCGGCGCTGCGGACTATGTCAAAGGCCTGCGGGACGCCAAGACCCGGATGGTTCAACGCAATTTCAAGGGCGAAGTCACCCGATTGGTGGCGCTGTCGCAATCGATTGGCACCAGCCACGGCGAGGACGAGTTGCGCAAGGCGATACAGGAATTGCTGATCGCTTTTCCTGTTTACCGGACCTATGGCTATCGCGGCGGTCTCGATACGCAGGACAAAATCGTCCTGGAACAGGTCGTTGCGCAGGCTCGGCTCTGGGGCGTGGACGAGGGTGCGCTTGGCGTTATTGAGCGCCTGTTGCTC
Source organism: Agrobacterium vitis (assembly GCF_014926405.1). Taxonomy (NCBI): domain Bacteria; kingdom Pseudomonadati; phylum Pseudomonadota; class Alphaproteobacteria; order Hyphomicrobiales; family Rhizobiaceae; genus Gillisella; species Gillisella vitis. The sequence goes on along the minus strand of NZ_JACXXJ020000003.1, from coordinate 821,048 downwards.
GGCGGGTTCGAGGCGGAGGCGGCAGATGAGTTCCGCACCCGTTTCCAGCAGTTGAGCGGTCCTGTCATGGCTAAGGCCTTGGAAGATACGCTCTTCTACCGCTACAACCGCCTGGTTGCCGCAAACGAGGTTGGTGGTGAACCAGCCCATCCGCCGGGTGGTGTCCGCGCCTTCCACGCAGCGATGATCGAGCGCTTGCAGACCCAGCCGCATGGTCTCACTGCAAGCTCGACCCATGATACCAAGCGTGGCGAGGATGCGCGCGCCCGTCTCTACACCCTGTCGGAAGGGGCGGATGCCTGGATCGACGGTGTGAGCCGCTGGCGCCAGATGCATCGCGGCAATCTCACCTCTCTACCAGATGGTCCCGCGCCCGATCCGAATGTGGAGTGGATGCTGTACCAGGCTTTGGCGGGGATCTGGCTTGAGCCGACCGAAGCTACCGATCCTGCCGCGCTGGCCGACCGTTTTCTGGCCTATACTGAAAAAGCGCTTCGGGAGGCCAAGGTGCGAACGGACTGGGCCGAGCCAAACGAGGCTTTCGAACAGGCGGTTCGGACCTATGCCGAACAACTGGTGTCGCCAAAAAACCAAAGCTTCCTGACGGATTTCAGCGATACGCTTCAGCCCTTCATGGCGGCGGGCGAGGTCAATAGCCTTTCCCAGACGCTGATCAAGCTCACCGCGCCGGGTGTGCCGGATATTTACCAGGGAACCGAGGGCAAAGACGACAGTCTGGTCGATCCGGACAATCGTCGCATCATCGATTATCAGGCGCTGGCAGCCGAGATGCGTGCGCTCGTAAATGAGCGCCCCGTCTCTTTCATTCAGCGCAAGCAAAGGCTGATCCGAGAGGTGCTTGCCCTTCGCAGCCGCCATGCCAGCCTGTTCAATGATGGTGATTACGTGCCGTTGGAGGTCACTGGTCATGCCCGGGATAACGTCATCGCTTTCGCTCGGGTACGGGGCAATGATATCGCGTTGACCATCGCGCCAAGATTGGTGTTTGGCCGGATCGATCCTGAGACGGTACGGGTTGCCGCAGCGTTCTGGGCGGATACCATGATTGTTTGCCCTGAGGGCGTACAGGGGCCGTTGCACGATATTCTGTCAGGCCGGTCGTTCAATCGTGACCAGATGCTGGTTTCGAAATTGCTCGAAGGTGACGATATCGCCCTGCTGGTGACGTCTTCACTCACTGCACTCAACATTCAGGGGTAAGCGGAACCGATCGTGTGCCGGGGTGTTAACCCAACATCCCAGCCCATGACCCGCTTATGAACGGAGAGGCAGGGTCCCAGATTTGGGCCACTATGCATAAAAGGAGATTGCCATGAAGATCGAAAAATACGGTTCGGCCCAGTGGTCAGGTGGTTTGAAAGACGGCAAAGGCAAGGTTTCGACGCAGAGCGGCGCCTTGGATGCCTATCCTTACGGCTTCAACACCCGCTTTGAAGGCGTCACCGGCAGCAACCCGGAAGAACTGATCGGAGCTGCCCACGCGGCCTGCTTCACCATGGCCTTGTCGATGATGCTGGGCGAGGCTGGACTAACCGCCGAAAGCCTAGAAACCAAGGCCAATGTGACCCTGGAAAAGCAGGAGGCCGGTTTTGCCATCACGGCCATCGAGCTTGTCCTGAAGGGTAAAGTCCCCGGTGCCGATGAAGCCCGGTTTACGGAAATTGCCAATCAGGCCAAGGCTGGATGCCCGGTTTCCAAGGCTCTGGCTGCCGTGCCGATCAGCCTCAGCGTTACCCTGGGATAACAGGTTACCGGGGGTGGTATGGGTCCGGTCTGGCTTGAATGCCAGGCCGGGCTTTTGCGCTTTTTTAAAAAGATGATATCCCTTTTCAACACCCCTGTGATCACCGGCTGGCACGTGCTAGGCAAACTCAGCAGCTTGACAATCACGGATCGCTGCCAACCGCGAGGGACGCCGTTATGCCGACACTGAGTGACGAGGGCCAAGCGCGTCTGAGCGACATTGCCACCCGCCATGGGGTCAGCTTCGGGGCGGTCGAACATTTGCTGATGGCGCTGATGGCTGGCAACGGCTATCAGGCCCAGTTCAACCACCCGGATCTCGGTGGCATGGGGCAATGGTCGCAAGGTGGCATGACCATGGTTGGCGACATGTTCAACAATGGGCTGAAGGCCCGGGTTGATAATCTTTGCTCGGATATCGCCACGCTGCTGCAAACCAGCGATCTGCACCGCCCTGCATCCGGCTATGCATCATCGTCGCAATCACAGTCGCAGGGAAATGGCGGGTTCGGTAGTTTTTCGAGTGGTGTCAGTCTCTTCGTCCCCGGCAGTCTTTCAGCCGCAAATTGGTGGCCAGCCGATCTCGGCTTTCCGGCCTCGACCGGTGCTCAGAACAATTTGCGTTATGCGTTTTTTCCATCAAGCCGCAGACTGGCGATCGATATTGGCGGGCGCACGACAGTCTACGATACCAGAGACCACCAGATCGGCGGATTTTCCCAGCAACAGGGCGGCGACCAGACGCTGAGCTTCACCTCCCAATACGGTTTGGTGCGGATATCAGAGCTTGAAGTCGTGTCTCCCGGTGCGACTGCGTCCGTTACGAATGTGGTCGGCGAGGCCGCGACTGCGCCCCTCGCGCCAGTCATGCCACCCGTCGCCACTGTTTTTGACGATCCCGAGCCAGCGCGTGAGCCTTTGGCGTCGGAAATCCAGGCATTTTCGGCAGGGACTTCTCCCGTGCCTCTAGCCGCTCCCCCGGCAGCCAGTGACGATGAGATCTTTGCCAAGATCGAGAAACTCGCCGCCCTGCATGGCCGCGGCATCCTGACCGACAAGGAATATCAAGACAAAAAGGCCGATCTTCTGTCGCGTCTCTGATCGCAGACGAATCCTATTCGGTGCGTGACATGTCGTGTTTGGGGTGATGGGGTGGCCAAACGGGCGACCGCATAATGACGCCTGAATGGCAGGAGCATCCGTTCACAATAGGCTCCTGAGATGTTGTGTTGTTGAAAAAGCGCTGCAAAAATAGGCGCTTAGTTCCTGCTTTTCTCCACAAGGACAGGTCGTATTGTCCTGGATGCAAATACATCCAGTGGACATCCTTCAATTTAATCTATATATTTTATAGTCAATGCGCAGTGGCAGGAGTCGAGGACTGGCAAATTCAACAGGCACTCAGGGCATGCCTGTATGGCTATCCTGAAGGCCGCTTGATGGAGGGCATCATGCTCCAGTTTATTTCAGGGGTTTCTCACTTGGGGGCTTACCAAGCGAAAAGCAGCATTTCGACTGCCCGCAAGACAGTCGTTATTGTCGGTGGAGGGTTTGCCGGCGCTTCGGTAGCGCGGTTTCTGGCGGAGCGGCAGGACGAGGATCTGCAAATTCTGGTATTTGAGCCGAGAGCCGCGCTGGGGGCTGGTCTTGCCTATGATACGGAAGATCCGGCACTTCGTCTCAATGTTGAAGCAAACCGGATGATAGCCGATGCTAGGGAGCCACTCGCCTTTGCCGAGTGGTTACGGCAATCTGGCGCGCTTGCGGACGATCCTGACGCGCAGGTCGAATGCACAGGCAGTGATGCCACGCAGGTGTTTGCCCGCCGTGAAGCCTTCGGTCGTTTCATGGCGGAGCGGATGGCGCCTTATCTTGAAGAGGGTAGGATTCAGCACATCCGGGAGACGGTGGAAAGCGTGACCCGGATCGGGAGCCGCTGGTTGGTGACCGGCAATTTGGGTGCCTGGATCGAGGCCGATATCGTCGTCATGGCGGCTACCCACCCGGCTCCAAAGGCACCGCGGGCATTGCAATCAGCCCTGCAAGGTCATCCACGCTTCCTTACCAATCCCGTCGCGGGCCAGAGCCTTTGCGGTGTCCGTGCGACGGATCGGATTCTGGTGGTCGGCATGGGCCTGACGGCAGCGGATATTGTCGCCAGTTTAAGCGCTCGCGGCCATCGCGGCGAGATCACCGCCTTTTCAAGGCGCGGCATGTCGTCCCGCGGCCATACTCTTCAGCCCCAGGATTGGTCTTGCTCGTTCAGCGAGGATGATTGTCGCTCGGTAAGGTCGTTGATACGTGCCGTGCGGCGTGCGGTGTCCGATGCGCAGGCCCATGGCGTCACCTGGCATGCGGTGACCGATGCCCTGCGCAAACAGGGCCAGACCATTTGGGCGCGTCTCAATACGACGGAACGAAAACGGCTGTTGCGCCACGCCCGCCGTCTTTGGGACGTGCATCGCTACCGGCTGCCACCCCAGACACAAGCCATTTGGCAGCAGCGGTTGGCTGAAGGCAGTCTGACGCTTGCCTCAGGCCGGATGATCAAGATCGAGCGGGGTATCGAGACCATCGCCATTGATCTCGTGGTCGCCTCCACCGGGCTGGTGGAGCGGAAATTGTTCGACTGGGTGGTGCTGGCAACAGGCCCCGATCATGCCAGTGTCCTAAAATCGCAGTCGATGTTGTTGACGCTGGAAAGCACGGGCCACCTCCAGGCCGATGCTTATGGGCTCGGTATCGCCTGTGATGAGACCGGTCGGGCCATTGCTATCGGTGGGCGACCGCAAGCGGATATGTTTATCGCAGGCCCGCTGGCACGCGGTACGTTTGGCGAGCTTATGGGCGTCCCGGAAGTCTCCCGCCAGGCCGAACTGGTGGCAGATCGTATCGCCAATGCCGTCTTGGTTAGCCGCAGCGCTACTGCATAATTCCTTAAATCAGCGTAGATTTGAGGAGGAAAGCGCTACTGAGAATCTTTGAGCGCCTTTACAGGACACGACGCCCACGTTTTGGTGTGCCGTTTACCCCCCTCTGTCCTGCCGGACATCTCCCCCTCAAGGGGGGAGATCAGATCGTCTGAACCGCCTTTTTCAGAAAACTACCGACTATCAATAGAAGGCGGGTAAAATACAGGGCGAGAAGCCTGCTGCTTGCGATCTCCCCCCACGAGGGGGAGATGCCTGGCAAGGCAGAGGGGGGTGAGCCACGCATCAAAACGTTTGCGTCGCTTATTGTGGCGCGCCATATAACGTACACGGCGTTGTAGAGCGCAACAATATTCTGGTTTGCCAGCCCGGTCGCATCGATGCCGGGCTGGTATTCTCTTTATGCGGGGGCCGCGTCTCCCAGCAGTTTCTCCAATATCTGTGCTTCGATTGCTGCGCATTCCGCCGTGGCGTGCCGCCGTGGGCGTGGCAATGCAACCTTGAGATCAAGCGCGATACGTCCGGCGTCGATGACGACGATCCGATCAGCGAGGGCGACGGCCTCAGACACGTCATGGGTGACCAGTACCGCCGTGAACCGTTGCTTTTGCCAGATTCGTTCCAGCAATTGCTGCATTTCGATCCGGGTCAGCGCATCGAGCGCGCCCAGTGGTTCATCAAGGGCCAGGATATGCGGATGCGCCGCCAAGGCGCGGGCCAGCGCGACGCGCTGTTTCTGGCCGCCTGAGAGAACGGAGGGCCATTCGCTGGCCCGTGCGCCAAGGCCGACCTCTTCCAACAGGGCGCGGGCCGCCGAAAGCGCTTCCTTGCCCTTGGCAATTCCGGTCAGTCCGACGGCGACATTGTCGTCGATCTTTGCCCAGGGAAGAAGACGCGGTTCCTGAAACATCATTCGAACCCGGGCAGCATCGCTCTTGTCGGCATGATGGACAAGTTCGCCGGCACTTGGCTTGTCCAGCCCAGCCAGCAACCGCAGCAGGGTGCTTTTGCCGCAGCCGCTCTTGCCGATGATCGCCAGAAACTCTCCTTCTGCGACATCGAGGTTTATGCCATCCAGTACAGTCTGTGTCCCGAAACTCTTTCGGACATTGCGGAAGGAAAACGCCGGGCGGGCGCTGGCTAGCACCGGTTGGGATGCCTGTTCCTGTCTTGTTGCAGGATGTGCTTCCTGAACTGGCCGAAGCCGCGTTACTGTTGTTGCGGTCATGGGTCTTACCTCGCTGTCTGGTAGGCCGGATGCCATTGCAGGAACACGCGCTCCAGGAAACGGGCAAGCAGATCCGCCAGTTTGCCGAGCAGCGCATAGATGAGAATGGAAAGAACAACCACGTCGATCAGCAGGAACTCACGCGCCTGCATGGCCATGTAACCGAGGCCGGAAGAGGCGGCGATGGTTTCCGCGACGATCAGCGTCAGCCACATGATGCCAAGACCATAGCGCAGTCCGGCAAAGATCGCGGGCAGGGCGCCCGGCAAGATCACCTTGCGAAACAGCCGGGAAGGCTTCATGCCGTAGAGACGGCCCATTTCCACCAGTTGCGGATCGACGCTCTGGATACCCAGCAAGGTGTTGACATAGATCGGGAAAAACACGCCAAGCGCGACAAGAAAGAGCTTGGCCTCCTCATCGATGCCAAACCACAGGATGACCAGCGGGATCAGTGCCAGATGGGGAATATTGCGCACCATCTGCAAGGTCGTATCGGTAATGCCGCGGCTAAGGGCCGACAGGCCGTTGAGCAGACCGAGTGCGAAACCAATGCCGCCACCAATGGCAAAACCGGCCAACGCCCGTACGGTGCTGACGCCGATATTGTTTGGCAACTCCCCCGATAATGTCAGCCGCCAGAAGGCTTCTGCGACGGCAGACGGTGCTGGCAGCACGTTTTGCTGCAACAATCCAGCGCGCGACGATGCTTCCCAGGCAATCAGGATCAGCAAAGGCAACGCCCAGCCGATGCTGTTGCCAGCTAGCCGTGAAAGGCCAGCCCCGAACCATGCAAGTCCCAGCGAGGGTGCATGTCCGGCATCTTGTCTGATGTTTGAATTCTGCATCGCTTCAACTCCGGATCATTATCTTCAGTTGCCTGGGTCTTCAGTTGGTTGGCGCAACCCACACAGCGTCTTTGATGTTGATTTTCTTCGGGATCAGGCCGAGCCGGAAGAAACGGTCTGCCGTCTCTTGCTGGGTCGCGACGATCTCGTCGGTAATCTTGAAAATGCCGAACTCAGCCCGGTTGGCAGCCAAAGTCTGAGCATTGAGCGGCACGCCGGTAATGTCATGCAGGGCGGCGGCCAATTGATTGCGATTGTTGGCGGACCATTCCGCTGCAACAGTGAGCGCCTTCAATACGGTCGCCAATGTGTCGGGATGGCTTGCTGCAAAGTCGCGATTGGCGAGAAAATAGGTTTTGACGTCAAGCACGTCGCTGGAGCGGGCGAGCGTCACCAGATCATATCGGGTCTCGGCAATCGCCAGGAACGGGTCCCAGACGGCCCAGGCGTCCACCTTGTCGCTGGCAAAGGCTGCCGCCGCATCAGCAGGACCCAGATAGACCGGGGTGATCTCGTCAAAGCCGATCCCGGCCTTTTCCAGGGCAACCACGACGAGGTTATGGGCGCTGGTGCCTTTTCCGACCGCGACCTTGCGGCCTTTGAGACCGGCCAGATCCTTGATGCCGGAACTGGCCTTGACGACGATGCCTTCGCCCTTGCCATTTGGTGGCAGCGCCGCAGCATAGACAATGGCTGCACCGGATGCCTGACCGAAAATTGGCGGCGCATCTCCTGTCCAACCGACATGGACGGAGCCGACATTCAAGGCCTCGACCAGCGGCGGCCCGGCGGCGAACTCCACCCAGGATACCGAGGTCCCCTGCGATTTGAGAGCGGCTTCGATCACGCCCTGCTGGCGTGCGATGACGGGCAGACCTGTTTTCTGGTAGCCGATTTTCAAGGTACCCAGTCCTTCGGCCCGAGCGCGAAATGCAGCGCCAAGCGTCAGGGAGAAGGCGAGGGAGCCAAGGGCACCTGTCATTAACAGGCGGCGGGTCAATTCTGTCATGTTACGTCTCTTGAAAACTCGATTCCGGGCGATCGCGCCTTAGGTTAGAGTATATTGTCTATGGAAATAATGGAGATAAATTCGATCAATATTCCACGAACAGCGAAAACATTTTTCCTCATTCGACAGTTTTCCGGGTTGGGGCGTTCGGCGATGATGCCCTCATGTGGGTTGGGCCTGGGCCGGCGAAAACCGACCCCCGTGGCTGACTTCAGTCTCCGCATCTTCAGAAGAGACGAAATTCCGACCCCTGAAGACGGTAAAATGGCGGCAGGAAATTTCCGCAATCGTCCATAAAGCGAAAAATATTGCTTACAAATTCCATAGACTAAATCATCATATAGGCCTGACGAATGCGACAGACCGAAGAAAGAGACCGCTGATGATCAACCGCAGACAGACCCTTGGCTTGCTTGGCGCTGCCAGCACCATTCTCGCCTTGCCGGCAATCCGTACCGCCCAGGCGGCAACCACGACATTGCGGATCGGTTGGCAGAAGAATGGAGTGCTGGCGCTGGCCAAGCGCACAGGCGCGCTGGAAAAGCGTCTGGCTGCACGCGGCGTCACTGTGACCTGGGCTGAATTTACCTCAGGCCCGCCGCTTCTGGAAGCGCTGGGTGCCGGTGCGCTCGATTTCGGTCCGACAGGCGATGTGCCACCACTGTTTGCTCAGGCGGCGGGCGGCAATCTTCTTTATGTCGGCACGTACAAGGGAGCACCCTCCGGCACGGCATTGCTTGTCCATAAGGATTCGCCGATCCAGTCGATTGCCGATCTCAAGGGAAAGAAGCTTGCCTTCAAGCGCGGCTCGAGCGCCCACAATTTCGTGGTCAAGGCGCTGAAAACGGCCGGATTGACGCCATCAGATGTCAAGGCTGCGGATCTGTCGCCTGCCGATGCGGGGGCGGCATTCAAATCCGGAAATGTCGATGCCTGGGCAATCTGGGACCCCTATTTTGCGGTGGCCGAGACCGATCCTAATGCCAGGGTGCTGACGACCGCCAGCGGTATTGTCGACAGCTGGAGCTTTTATTTCGGCAATGGTGATTTCACCAGTAAAAACCCGGAGGTGATCACCGATGTGATCGATGAATTGCGCAAGACCGGCGTTTGGGCGCAGAGCCATCTGGATGAGACGATCACCGCGCTTTCGGAAATCACTGGCGTGCCGCGCGACACGACAAAGACCGTGCTGACCCGGCCCGGCGCCGATCTCGGTAGCGTTTCTACCCTGAACGATGAAGCCATCGCCTATCAGCAGGCCTTGGCCGACGAGTTTCACGCCCTGCAAATTCTGCCGAAGCCTTTGAAGATCGCCGAGATCGTCTGGCGCCCGAAGGCCAGCTGAACCATTTTCATGAAAGGACTTGTCCATGTCTAAAACGTCCAATGCGCAAAATGCGCGGCCCATCGATTTTCTCTGGTTCATCCCCACGTCGGGTGACGGCACCTATCTCGGCTCCAACGATCTGACCCGCCCGGTCGATCACGGCTATCTGCGTGAGATAGCCAGCGCTGTCGACCGGCTCGGCTATTACGGCGTATTGCTGCCAACCGGGGTCGCCTGTGAGGAATCCTTCGTCACGGCGGCGTCGTTGGCCGCCCATACGCAGAAACTGAAATTTCTGGTCGCCATTCGCCCTGGCACGGCGTCGCCCGCCTATTACGCGCGGTTGGCGGTCGCCCTGGACCGGGTCTCGAACGGCCGCACGCTGCTGAATATCGTTGTCGGCGGCAGCCCTTCGGAATTGGCGGGTGACGGTATTTTCGTCTCCCATGACGAACGCTATGCCCATGCCGACGAGTTTTTCACCGTCTGGGAAGATCTTCTGAGCAAGGGCCATGCCGACCTGAATGGCAAATATATTCGCGCCGAAGGTGCGCGCCTAGGCTTCCCGCCGGTGCAATCGCCACGTCCGCCGCTCTATTTCGGCGGCTCGTCGGACGCCGGGATCGACTTTGCCGCCCGTCGCGTCGACAAATACCTGACCTGGGGCGAGCCGCCAGCGCAGGTCAAGGAAAAGGTGGAGGCTGTGCGCGCTGCCGCTGCCCGCAGCGGGCGGGATGTCTCCTTTGGCATCCGTCTGCACTTCATCGTCCGTGAAACCGACGAAGAGGCCTGGGCCGCCGCAGACAAGCTAATCTCGAAACTGTCGGATGAAACCATCCGCGAAACCCAGGCCCGCTTTGCCAAGGAATCCGATTCTGTCGGCCAACGCCGCATGACCGAATTGCATAATGGCCGCCGCGACAAACTCGAAGTCTCGCCCAATCTGTGGGCCGGGGTGGGGCTGGTGCGGGCAGGGGCCGGTACGGCCCTGGTTGGTTCGCCGGAAACGGTGGCGGAGCGCCTGCGGGAATATCAGGCCATCGGCATTGATACGGTGATCGGCTCCGGCTATCCGCATCTGGAGGAAGCCTACCGTGTGGCGGAACTGCTGTTTCCGAAGCTTGGTCTGGGCAGGTCGAATGAAAACGACATTAAGCACAGCGACTTCGCCGATTCGAAAGTCTTTGCCGGCGGAGGCCATTCCGGTGGTTTCCGGGTCGTTTCCGGCTCCTGACACCCTTTAATTGTCGCTCATGCGCCATGCCGCTCCGGATTAAGCCGGGGCGGTGTTGCCTTTTTTGATGCTTCCATGCAACGAACGGCGGTGAAACGTCGGTCGATCTGACGTTTGCCAGCCACAATCCCTTGCGGCAAAGCTTGAATATGAAATACATAATTTTTATATGTTTTTAAAGTTCACGCTGTAGTTTGGCTTTATTGCCATGGTGAAATGCGGATGGGGCCGAGATTTGTCGGCCCGGAATGTTGGGAAAGCAGACAGTCATGCTGACGAAAAAAGGCAAATACGGTTTGAAAGCGCTGGTGGATCTGGCTCAGCTTGGACCGGGTGAAACAGCGTTCATCAGCGAGATTGCGCTCAGAAACAACATTCCGAAGAAGTTTCTCGACACCATTCTGCTCGAATTGCGCAATGGTGGCATCCTGCGGTCGAAAAAAGGCCCGGGCGGCGGTTACTCCTTGTCGCATCCCGCCAGCGAAATCCGTATTGGACACGCCATTCGCCTGCTGGATGGGCCGCTTGCGCCGATCCGTTGTGCCAGCCGCACTGCTTTTGAAGCTTGCGACGATTGCGCCGACCCGGTCAACTGTCAGGTCCGGCGGTCGATGACCCAGGTGCGGGACGCCATCGCGGCTATTCTCGATAATATGACTCTGGAACAATTCGTCGCTACGCCAAGCCTGAATGAGCTGACGCAGGATGAGCAGCAGGAAAAGCGCGCTACTGCATAATTCCTTAAATCGGCTTGGATTTATGGCTAAAATTATGCAGCAGATGTAAAGCGCTACGGCAGACCTCTAGTATGAAACATGTCCGTCGAATACAGAAATCAGCCTGCCGGATCTGAATAATCCGGCAGGCTGATTTTTTGCTTTGGCCGCAATGTCAGCCCAAAATCGGTGTGAAATTGCCGTAACGGCCGTTCTGATAGGCCAGTGGGTTGCCTTCGCCGAGCTGGATCGAAATGACCCGGCCAATGATGATGCCGTGGCTATGGCGGTCGATGATCTCTTCCACTTCGCAGTCGATTGCGGCGAGCGCGCCGACCAACAGCGACGCGCCGCTAGGCCCAACGATCCAATTTGACCCGTCATAGCGGGCCTCTCCCTTCAGCCCCCCAACGCCGGCAAAACGATTGGCGACAGGCTCGTCATGGCTCGCAAGGATGTTGAGGCCGAAATGACCATATTTCTGGATCACCGGATAGCTGGAAGAGGTCCGGTTTATGTTGACGATAACCGTTGGAGGATCGACCGACAAAGCGGTGGCGGAGGTGACTGTTGCACCCGTGCGCTCTGGCCCCTGGCCCGCCGTGATCACCGAAACCTGGCCGCTGACGTGGCGCATGGCCGATTTCAGCAGACCCGGATCGACGGACGGCTGCGGATAGGGCGTAGCGTTGGCGTCCTTGCGCGGCATGGTGAGGATCGTCATGAGCAATCTCCAATTGGCTGTCTTTTCCTGCCGGTCAAAATGGAATCTCACGGCTCTTTTGTCAAAGTAATCCATAATTTCAATAGATTAAATTATGAGAAGAAAATTCTAAAAAATGGCGGTATTTTGCATTCCTTGACCCGTAAACCTTTCAAGGCCGACATGCTGCCGACATAATGTGCTATAAACGGGAGAACCTATCAGATTTGGACTGAACCAGATGGGCTCTCACTTCTCTTGGCTTCAGTTGTCTTTTCACGAAAACCGGAGTCCACTTTTCCGAGAGTATTTTCAGCAAAAGTGCGCAGCGGGTTTGCGTCCGGAAATGCTCTAATGCAAACTGCTGGCAGCATTCATCGGCAAGTTATCCGTTGGAATCATCATCTGAAAAACCGCTCAAGCCAAGTGTGCCTTTGCGCAAAAGCGAAACGATGATAGCGGCTTCAGCACTTTGGAACTCGACACCGCCAAGAGGCGTGGTTGCATGTGCAAAGCGTGGGTCCGCTGCGACAGACTGAGCGATTGTCGAGGCTTCTACGGCGGCTGCATTGGCTGCCGATGCGATCAGGAAGGCGGTATGTCGATGCCGGTCCTGTGTGCCGATCTGGGCGGCATCGATGGCGCTGGCGGCTTTCTCGATCACGGCTTCGGCTGTTGCCAATCGCAGGGCGGCATCGGCGATGGCGCCGGTTTTTGATGGGTCAAAATCGGGTTCGAACGTGTCATCAGGCAGATGAGAGGGGGCCAATACCGGGCTTCCGAACAATTGGCTGAACGCAGCTTTGCCTCTCCCTAGTTCCACCGCTGCCTGCAAAAGCAGCTCCATGGCCTGAGGCACATCCGGCCCCTGTGCCGGACGGCGGGTCTGCAATTGCCCGTCCTTTTCTCCTCTCTGGTCGCGAAACAGCACCGGTTCACCTCGATCCGGCTGGCTTTTGTCTGAAAGGGAATTGGCGATCGGCGTCATCGTCGCCGTTCCCCCAGGGAAAAACAGATGGGCTGGCTCTTCAACCTGGTCATGGACGGAAACCATGATCCAATCGGCAGAAGTAGCGTTCGGTGACGCCATGCCGGTGCCATTCAATGACCAGCCAAGTCCGTTATAGGAAAGGTGCAGGCCCCTGTCTTTCAGGCTTGCCGCAGACGGTGCTTTGACGCGTGCCAGACGCATGCCTGCCAGTGCGGCAGCAAAGAAATAGGATTTCTGCGCTTCGCTGCCATGGCTGCGCAACAGCTCCAATGCACTATAATGGCCCGCAAGCATAGCCCCCAATGTGGGGCAAGCCTTTGCCAAAACACAGCAAATGGTCGATAACAACACATTCGAAACGTCGATCCCGCCGTAATCGGTCGAGACGGAAATGCCGAGTAGCCCCGACCTGAGCAGATGGTCGAGGATTGTTTTTTCATAGGACCCGTCATCTGCCGACACTGCAGTTTCGGCCAGGAGATGCGCACAGCCAAGGGCTTCGTCTTCGGCTTTGATGAAGGCAACTGGTCTAGCCAGTCGGTCGAAAACGGGCGAGAATGTTCCCATGACGGCATCTCCCTTTTGTCTCGATTTCGAAATTCCGGACAAGAGCATTTCCAGGAAAAGTGGAAACCGGTTTTCCGTCCGGAAATGCGTAAAAACAAAGAGTTAGAGCGTTACTGCGATGACATGTAGGGCAGAAACGCTCTAGTGACGTGTCTTCCCGCTTCACGAGAGCCGCAGCCCGCCAAACAGGTGGGCAATAAACGATATTATCATATCGATAGATTTTGTATAGTTTCCTTTTCAAAGGCTTGTGGGGTCTGTGACGTCGTTGTTTCAGCCCTCATTGAGCCTGGCTTCGAGCAGGAGTTTTACCAGCCAATCAACGAAAACCCGGACCTTGTTGCTCAAATGCCGGTTTGGCGGATAGACGATGTAGAGAGGAAGCGGCTCACGCCTCCAATCCGCCAGCACTTGCACCAATTCGCCCGATGCGATGAGGCTGGCGGCCATGAACCGGGGAATCGGCGCGATGCCAAGGCCGTTCTGGGCGCAGGTCATATATGTGCGGCTATCGTTGACCGACACGATGTAGCGGGCGCTGATCTCCAGCTCTTCCTTGTCCTTTTTGAACGTGAACGGCATTTTCCGGCTATTGTTGCTGCTGAAATAGTTCACGCAGTAGTGGTGGTTTTCCAGATCGCGCGGATGGGCCGGGATGCCGAATTTTTCGATGTAGCGGGGTGCGACGCAGGTGATCATTTCTACGTCGCAAACCCGTCTGGCGATCAGTGACTGATCGGAGGGCGTCCCGGCCCGCAAGGCGCAATCGACGTTTTCGGCAAGATAATCGACCATCCGGTCGCTGACGCCGAGATCGATGTGCATATCTGGAAATTTCTGATGAAAGTCGCAGAGGGACGGCACGACAATCCAGTCGGAAAAGGCGCCGGACATTTCGACACGCAAACGTCCGCGGGGTGTGCTTTGCGCATTGGAAAGACTTTCGTCCAGCTCAGTCAGTTCCGAAACGATCTGAACCGCTCTCTCATAATACAAGGCCCCGTCCGTCGTCACCATGACACGACGAGTGGTGCGGTTGAGCAGTTTGGTTTGTAAATGGGCTTCCAACCCCTGAATAAGATTGGTGACCGTTGCCTTCGGCATATCAAGCCGTTCAGCCGCACGCGTAAAGTTGCCGGTTTCCACCACGCGAATAAAGGCACGCATTGCCGAGAGCTGGTCCATGGGAGTTGGCCTTGTTGATGTGCGTTGCACTATTATTCGAAAATACGAACAGTGTAGTAAGAAAACGTCAGCTTGTTCCGATTGGCGAATAACAATAGATTTTACATGAAATTGCAAGCGTGCATATCATATCTCGTCTCGGTGACTGCTGGTCGGACCAGAGAAAATTAGGGGTCCCGAAAATGGGGGCTTAAGGAAGTCGAAGCAATGTCGGTGCCAATGCCGGTACAAGTGAAAGATATGGTGCTGGACAAGCTGGCCGTCGGGCCGGTGTCGGCGCGTGTCTATCAGGGTGCCGAATATGGCAAGGGGCCGCCGGTCGTGTTGTTCTTTCACGCAGGTGCCTTCATGGCATCCGGCGTGGTGGACAATTCGGTTGCGGCCTGTCTGGCGAGGACCGGCGCTATCGTGGTGGTGCCGGACTACAACGCGCCGCTCGGGCCGGTCTTCCCCAGTCCGCTTGAGGTGGGCTTTTCGATTTTCTCCTATCTCGCCAACAAGCGTGCTGGGCTTGGCGACCGTAAATCACTGCTGTTGCTGGCAGGCGTTGAGGCGGGTGGTAATATTGCAGCCAGCGTCGCGCTGAAGGCACGTGACCATTTCGCTGACCAACTTGACGGCCAGATCCTGCTGTCGCCGCTGCTCGATCCATTCATGGGGACGGCGTCCATCCGTGAAGCTGAAGCCATCGGCATGCGGGAGCGCTGGGCGGAAGGCTGGAGCCGTTATCTGAGCGGTGGCGGATGCCATCCTTATGCGGCACCTTGCCTCTGTTCGCGTCTCGCTGGCGTCGCGCCTGCTTTGGTTTTGAGCGCTGAGGATGATCCGCTGCGTGATGAAAGTCTTGCGTTCGCGCAAAGCCTGAAACAGGCAGGCGTTAAAACCTGTAGCCAGATCCTGTCTTCCGGAAAGGGCTGGTCATCCATCTATGGCGGTCAACATATCCATGCATCGGCATGGGAGCCTGAGCTTGAAAGCCAGTTCGAAGACTTCGTTAAACAGATCAGCATTCGCTAGAATGTCGTGAAACCTGAATGAACAATGGCGGCCTGTGGGGGCCGCAAGGAGATTGCCAATGTCATCCAGAAAACAACGCTGGGCCCTTATGGGCGCCGGCCTGGGCCTTGTTGTGTCCATTTCAGCCGTATCCGTGGTTCTTCAATTGCCGATGAGCGGTGCAGCGACGGCTGCCTCTGCGGCTGCACCGGTTCCTGCCGTGCCGGTCACGGTTTCCAAGGTTTCCAGCCGGAATTTCACCCGCTGGGAGCTGTTTTCCGGCCGTCTCGAGGCCGTTGAACGGGTCGATGTGCGGCCACGGGTCGGCGGAGCCATCCAATCCGTCCATTTCCGAGAGGGCGCGCTGGTCAAGGCAGGCGATCTGCTGTTCACCATCGATCCCGCCCCGTATCAGGCCGCTGTCGATCAGGCGGAAGGCCAGTTCGCTTCCGCTGAAGCCAAGGTCGATCTTGCCAGGATCGAACTGGATCGCGGCTTGAAACTATCGGGCAACAGCACGATCTCGCAAAGCGACATGGACCAGCGCCGCAATAGCTTTACGCAGGCTCAAGCCGCTATGGGAACCGCCAGAGCACAGCTGCAATCGGCTCAACTGGAGCTGGATTATACCCAGGTGCGCGCCCCGGTTTCCGGTCGCGTCGGTAAGCTTGAGGTTACTGCAGGCAATCTGGTGGCCTCGGGTTCGTCGTCCTCTGTCCTGACCACGCTGGTGTCAGTCGATCCGATCTATGCCAGCTTCAATGTCAGTGAACAGTTGGTGGCCAAGGCTCTTTCGCAACTGCCGCAAACCGGGGCGGCCTTGGCCGACATTGACCGCATTCCCGTTGAAATCGGTACTTTGGCCGATGACGGCACGCCGATCAAAGGCAAGCTGCAATTGATCAACAACCAAGTCGATGCTGCCAGTGGTACGATTGGCGTGCGCGCCGTCTTCGACAATCCGGGCGGCAGGCTTATCCCAGGCCAGTTCGTGCGGGTGCGCATGGGACAACCCGTGCCGGAAAACAAGATTCTGGTCAGCGAACGGGCGATTGGTACCGATCAGGACAAGAAATTCGTTTTCGTGGTCGATGCCGATAACAAGGTGAATTACCGCCAGATCCAGTTGGGCGCCGTGGCCGAAGGCCAGCGTGTGGTGGAAAGCGGGCTTGCTGCTGGCGATACGATCGTCGTCAACGGTCTGCAACGCATCAAACCGGGCGCGGTCGTTGCACCGCAGCCGGAAGAAAAGCTCGCGGCGTCGAAGTAAGCATAGCCTGCGCATCGACCTGATGCCTCGTCCGTAAGCTGCGAACACTCGTCAGGTCCAATATCCTCCCGGCAGCCAAGGCCGCCGGGCAGGACTGTCATATCCATATCCACCGTTTGCCGGACGAAACATCGCTTTTGTCCGAGGGCGGAGTTGTTTCACGCCGGAGAGGGCTTTGAAATGAACATTTCCCGATTTTTTGTCGACCGCCCGGTGTTTGCCGGGGTGCTGTCGGTGCTGATCGTCGTGGCCGGGTTGATCGGCATGCGGTCGCTGCCGATTTCCGAATATCCCGATGTCGTACCGCCGTCGATTGTCGTGCGGGCCACTTATCCCGGCGCCAATCCGAAGGTGATTGCCGAAACTGTGGCGACGCCGCTGGAAGAGCAGATCAATGGTGTCGAAGGCATGCTTTACATGTCGAGCCAGGCGACCTCGGACGGCGTGATGACGCTGACTGTGACCTTCAAACTCGGCACCGACCCCGATAAGGCCCAGCAACTGGTGCAGAACCGGGTGTCGCAGGCCGAACCGCGTATGCCGGAAGAGGTTAAGAGCCTCGGCGTGACCACGGTCAAAAGCTCTCCCGATCTGATGATGGTCGTCAACCTGATCTCCCCAGACAATCGCTATGACATTACCTACCTGCGCAATTACGGCGTCCTGAACATCAAGGACCGGCTCGCCCGGATTGCGGGTGTCGGCCAAGTTCAAATCTTTGGCTCCGGCGATTATTCCATGCGTATCTGGATCGATCCGCAGCAGGCGGCCGAACATGGCTTGGCGGCCAGCGATATTACCACTGCCATCCGCGCGCAGAATGTCCAGGCCGCTGCCGGTATCATCGGTGGGTCGCCAAGCCTGCCGGGGGTTGACGTACAGCTGAATGTCAACGCACAGGGGCGGCTGCAAACGCCAGAGGATTTTGGCAATATCATCGTCAAGAGCGGTGCAAACGGCCAGATCACCCGATTGCGCGATGTCGCCCGCGTCGAGCTTGGCGCTTCCGATTACGCACTGCGCTCCCTGCTGGACAGCAAGGCCGCAGTCGCCATTCCTGTTTTCCAGGCGCCCGGCTCCAATGCCATCACCATTTCCGATGAAGTGGTGAGGACGATGGATGAGCTGCAATTGGCCATGCCAGAAGGCGTGAAATACGAAATCGTCTACGACACCACCAAATTCGTCCGGTCTTCCATCGAGAAAGTAGTCGATACCCTGCTGGAAGCCGTGGCGCTGGTCGTGCTGGTCGTCATCCTCTTCCTCCAGACCTGGCGGGCGTCGATCATTCCGCTGATCGCGGTTCCGGTGTCGATCATCGGCACATTTGCCGTGATGTATGCCTTCGGCTTTTCTATCAACGCCCTCAGCCTGTTCGGACTGGTTCTGGCCATCGGCATCGTCGTGGATGATGCCATCGTCGTTGTCGAAAATGTCGAGCGCAATATCGAAAACGGCCTGTCGCCCCGTCAGGCGACCTACCGTGCCATGAAGGAAGTGTCGGGGCCGATTATCGCCATCGCCCTGGTTCTGGTGGCGGTCTTCGTGCCGCTGGCCTTCATTTCCGGTCTGTCGGGCCAGTTCTACCGCCAGTTCGCCTTGACCATCGCCATTTCGACCGTGATCTCGGCGCTGAATTCGCTGACCCTGTCACCGGCGCTTGCCGCTCTGCTTCTGAAGGGACACCACGCACCGAAGGACCGGCTGACGCGCGGCCTGGATTTCATGCTTGGCTGGTTTTTCAGAGGTTTTAACCGTGTCTTTGGCGCTGGCTCCAATGCTTACGGAAAAAGCGTCGGCGGTCTTCTCTCACGCAAAAGCATCGTCATGGTGGTTTATCTGGCCCTGGCTGGCGCCACCTATGGCCTGTTCAATGCTGTTCCGGGCGGGTTCGTGCCGGCACAGGACAAGCAATATCTGATCGGTTTTGCCCAATTGCCGGATGCCGCCAGCCTTGACCGTACGGAAGATGTGATCAAGCGGATGAGCGACATTGCGCTTGCCCAGCCGGGCGTGGCGCACGCCATCGCTTTTCCGGGCCTGTCGATCAATGGCTTCACCAATTCCTCCAATGCCGGCATCGTGTTTGTGACCCTGAAGGATTTCGACCAGCGCAAGACGCCTGATCTGTCCGGTGGGGCGATTGCCATGCAGCTGAACCAGAAGTTTTCCTCCATCCAGGATGCCTTCATCGCTATGTTCCCGCCGCCGCCCGTCCAGGGTCTCGGCACGACCGGCGGTTTCAAGCTGCAATTGGAAGACCGGGCTGGATTGGGCTATCAGGCGCTGGACGAAGCCACCAAAGCGTTTCTGGCCAAGGCCTATCAAACACCGGAGCTGACTGGCCTGTTTTCCAGCTTCCAGATCAATGTGCCGCAGCTCTATGCCGATCTTGATCGCGCCAAGGCAGAACAGCTCGGTGTTTCCGTTACCGATGTGTTCCAAACCCTGCAAATCTATCTGGGCTCACTCTATGTCAATGACTTCAATGCCTTTGGCCGAACATACAGCGTTCGCGCCCAGGCCGATGCCAAGTTTCGGGCCACGCCCGACAATATTGGTCAGTTAAAGGTGCGCTCCGCATCGGGCCAGATGATCCCGCTGTCTGCGCTGCTGCGGGTCGATCCGACAACGGGGCCGGAACGCACCAACCGCTATAACGGCTTTCTGGCTGCTGATATCAATGGGGGGCCGGCACCCGGATTCTCATCCGGTCAAGCACAGGCGGCAATTGAAAAGATCGCAGCTGATGTACTGCCGAAAGGCATCGGCTATGAATGGACCGATCTGACCTACCAGCAAATCCTGGCGGGAAGCTCGGGCTTCCTGGTGTTTCCACTCGCTTTGCTGCTGGTCTATCTTGTGCTTGCCGCGCAATACGAAAGCCTGACTCTGCCTTTGGCGATCATCATGATCGTACCGATGGGCGTATTGGCTGCACTGACCGGGATCTGGCTGACCGGAGGAGACAATAACATCTTCACCCAGATCGGCCTGATCGTGCTTGTCGGGCTCTCAGCCAAAAACGCCATCCTGATCGTCGAATTTGCGCGGGAGCTGGAATTTGAAGGCAGGACCCCGGTTCAGGCGGCTATCGAGGCCAGCCGCTTGCGTCTGCGCCCAATCCTGATGACATCCATGGCCTTCATCATGGGCGTCGTACCGCTGGTCACCTCAACCGGTGCTGGGGCCGAAATGCGTGCGGCCATGGGTATTGCGGTGTTTTCCGGCATGATTGGCGTGACGGTCTTCGGCATTTTCATGACGCCGGTCTTTTACGTGCTGATCCGCAAACTGGCTGGCAATCGTCCGCTGGTGCAGCATAACCACGATGACCATGAGCAGGACAATGACAGGCCAATGCGTATGGCGGCCGAGTAAGGCAAACGAAGTGCCGTTGCGCTTCTGAGGCGCAGCGGCACGTCGCTGTTTATGTTCTATTTTTACGGTTCGACGACAGCGATCAGCCGGAAAGGATGTCATGCTCCTTATGCCGATCGGGCTCCATTTTTTCCTGACGAACTCTCGCTGCTGCCTCGTGCATCTGGGATCGGAACCAGACCAGTGCGGGATCGCGGGTGCGATAGCTGTGCCATTGCAGGCACTGTAGTAATGGTGGCAGAGGGAAAGGCGGGTCCATGATGCGGATACCGCCCAGATTGAGCATGCATTCCGCCAGGCTGCGTTGAACCATGGCAATGCGTTTCGAGCCACGGATAAGGAAGGGCAGGGATGAAAAGGAAAAGGTTGAAGCCTCCACCTTGATCTTCAGGCCGAGCTTGTCGCAGGCGCGTTGGGCAAAGGTCTCTCCGCCATTGGGCGGCTGCATCACCACATGACCTGCGGCAAGAAAATCATTTTCCGTCATAGGCCCTTGTGCCAGCGGCCCGTCCGCATCCACCACGCAACAGATCTGGTCTTCCAGGAAAGGTTCCGATGGGTGATTGGTCGAGCAAAAATCGCTTGGCGCCACCAATAGATCCGCTTCTCCGCGCTCGAGAAGGAGATGGGGATAGTTTTGTTGTGGTTGGAAATGGATTTGCACACCCGGGGCCAGCGCCGACACCTGCCGAAGAAACGGCGGCATGATCGTATTGAGGGTATAGTCAGACACGATGAGGTTGATACTGCGTGTCGATTCATGGGGAATGAAGGACGGCGTCGAAACGACGGCCGCCTCGATGCGCACGATAATGTCGCGCAAGGGCAGCTCCAATGAGGCGGCGAGCGGCGACAATTCCATGGATCGCCCGACCTGAATCAGCAGCGGATCGTCGAAATAATCGCGCAAGCGCCCAAGTGCGTTGCTCATCGCCGATTGGGTGATGAACATTTCGTCTGCGGCCCGGCTGACATTGCGAACCCTGATCAGCGTGTCGAGCGCCACCAGCAGATTAAGGTCCAGATTCTTGAAGCGCATGATTGTCCCCCTCCCAAGGAATCCCTCGAATAACCAGCCAAATTATCGGGGGATCAATCGATTCATGTATTTATTTTAAAAATACAAATCATTCATCAATGCAATTTTGTAAACGAGTTTTTCTTCAGTACATCTTGGGTCAGGGAGGAAATATCGTTGCTTGGCCTTAACGCTGGCAGCGCGGTTCTCCCATCGCCTAAATCGCCCGAGGAGGCGAGTTCGAGGAGACCCGATGTTTAAGTATTTTCCGACCAATTATGTCTGGAACCTGTCTGTCGATCTGTCGATCGAGATGGGTGCCCGGATGGGCGAGATCGAAGAAATGTGCGCCCCATTGCAGGAGGCGGCCAAGGCGCCGGACGCCGCCGGGACACAAGCGTTCCGCGAGACCTGGATCAAGATGGCGGACAAGCTGGTGTCCCTCGCCGAGGAAGACGAAGCCAAGGGCAGGTTGATTTCTGCGGGTGACAAGCTGATCCGCGCCGCCAATTACATGCTGACTGCGGAACGGTTGCTTGCCCATGGTTCTGAGGGCCGGGTAGCCTTGTACAAGCGCTTTCTGGATGCGTTCGAAAAGGGTTTGAAGCTTTCCGGCTCGTCCTGTCGCCGGGTTGAGATTCCCTATGAGGGCAAGCATCTGTCCGCTCTTTACGTACCCGCCGAACGTGTCGAAGGTGCCGCACCGCTTCTGGTCCAGGTCAATGGTCTCGACAGTACCAAGGAAATGAAGCTTTTGGTTGGGTTGCCGGTGTGGCTTGCCAAGCGCGGCGTCGCTTCGCTGATCGTCGATCAGCCGGGTACGGGGGAAGCCCTGCGCCTTCAAGGACTGACGGCCCGTTATGACAGCGAGCACTGGGCGAGCCGTGTGGTCGATTGGCTGGAAGGTCAGCCGGATATCGATGCCAAGCGGATTGGCATGGAAGGCGTTTCACTTGGCGGTTACTATTGCCCCCGTGCTGTCGCCTTCGAACCACGCTTTGCCTGCGGTGTTGTCTGGGGTGCCAATCACGATTGGCGCGATGTTCAGAAAAAGCGCCTCGCCCGTGAGGGCAATCTCCCCGTTCCTCATTACTGGAGCCATGTCATGTGGGTCTGGGGTGCCAAGGACATGGACGACTTCATGGAGATTGCCGAAAAGGTTCATCTCAATGGCATTCTGGATCGAATTCATGTGCCTTTCCTTGTCACTCACGGTGAAAAAGATAGCCAGATTCCCCTGCAATGGGCTCATGCCACCTATGACCAACTGGTCAATAGTCCCAACCGCGAACTGAAGATTTTCGACGAGCGTACTGGAGGCATCCAGCATTCCAGCTTTGATAATTCGGCAAATGCCGGTGCCTATATTGCCGACTGGGTAGCAGAGGTCCTGGGCGGACGCATCGCAGTTAGGAAAACACCATGACCATCAAACTCATGATCTGCGGCCGTCGTCGTTTGGGTCAGACGCTTGCCGAGCACCGCACGCATATGAAGGACCATCACGGCAAGATCGTGCTGGATTATATTGCCCTTGATCCAATGAACGCGCCAAAGCGCTATGTTCAGAACCATGCGTTCGATGGTGTCTATTTTGGCGGTGAGCCGCAGGTCAAGGCACTGGCAATTGGCGTGGATTTCGTCACCGAGGTCTGGGCTCAGGATCTGGCAGGGTTGAAGGCGTCACGCGAGACGCCGTTCTATCTGCAATATCTCAAGCCCGATGAGCCGGAAATGGTCGATGACGCCACTCTGATCGGCTTACCCTACTCGGAAGAGATAATCATTCCGGTGCAGTCGCGTGAAGGTGCCGTGAAAGTATTCCTGGCCTGGTTTGGCGAAACGCCAGACGTCCATGCTGTTTTGGATGTGATCGATACGGCTTCTCACGGATTGCTCGGATATTCCCGCAACACGCCATTGTTTCCCGGCCCGGTCGCAGCCATCGACGAATATTGGCTGCCGAATGAGGGTGCTGGCGTCGCCTTCACAAAAGCCTGCCGCGACGCCATCAACGGGCTTCGCCCCGGCGATACCAGCTTTAGCCTGACCATTGCCCGCGAATATGTTCTCCACGCTGGTCACCTAGACCTCGCAAAATAAATGCCAGACGTTATGAAGGAAAGGAATGTCCCATGAACATCATCGGACCCGATTATCTTGTCTTTGGTGTCGATAATGTCGCAGCTTGCTGCGAATATCTCACGGCTTTCGGCCTGAAGCCGGTGGATGTTACGGATGCCGGTGGCTTGTTTGAAGCGTTGGACGGCACGGGAATAATCGTTCGCCACGCGTCCGATCCGTCTTTGCCTCCGCCGCTGCCAACCGCGAACATGCTGCGCCAGCAGGTTTATGGTGTACGCGCAGCGGAAGATCTGGATGCGATCGAAGCCGAGCTGTCCAAGGACCGTCGCGTCACGCGGCTGTCCAACGGTTCGATCGAAGTGAAGGACAGCCATGGGTTAGAGCTCAAATTTCAGGTATCGATCCGCCGGGAACTCGACATGCCAGCGGAAAAGATCAATGCACCTGGCGCACCGGCCCAGCGCAAACCGAACGAAATCGGCGTATGGGAAGAGATGCCGGCACTGCCGCGCTCACTCAGCCATGTGGTGTTGTTCATTCCCGATATCGAGATCGCAACCGAGTTTTATTGTGATCGCCTCGGCTTCGTCGTCACGGATACCTTGAGTGGGGCAGGTCCGTTCCTGCGGCCCAAGGCAAATGATGATCATCACACGCTGTTCTTCATTCGCACGCCGGACTACATGAAAGGCTGCGAGCATCTCGCCTTCCATATGGGTGGGCCGACGGAATTGATGGTTGCGGGAACGCGCTTCGTCAAAAAAGGCTATCAGAGCTTCTGGGGACCTGGCCGTCATAAGTTCGGATCGAACTGGTTCTGGTATTTCAATAGTCCCCTTGGCTGTCACTTCGAATACGACGCCGACATGGACAAGCACGACGACACATGGGTGGGCCGTGACGTACCAATCAGTGCCGAGGCGTCTCAGCTCTTCCTCTTCGAGATGCGCGAGAAGTGGATGCCCGGTGGCGGTCCGCCTCCCGGTGCAAAGTCCTGACGTGATGGAAAGAGACCATGTCATCCCGACAATTCCTCTGCCGACAGGATGCCATTGGCGAGGGCGAGGCTAAAGGCTTCGGCCCGCTTGAAGGCTTCCGTCGCAAGATCATCGTGGTCAGACGTGACGGCAAGCTCCACGCCTGGCTCGATGCTTGCCCGCATTATTCCAGCGGAACGCCGATGGCCTGGAAGACGGATGCCTATTTCAACGGCGAGAAAACACATCTTGCCTGCCATTCCCATGGCGCCTTGTTTGATTTGGAGACGGGAGAATGTGTGCTTGGCCCTTGCCTGGGGCAAGGATTGACACGAGTGGATATTGCAGTGGGTGAGGAAGGCGAGGTTTTCGCTTTGGTAACTGCGGAGGAGGAATAAACATGAATTCGGGTATCAAGAAAATCCTGATTATCGGCGGTGGTTTTTCGGGAATGACTGCGGCACTTCAGCTGTCGCGAGAGGGGTTTGAGGTCGATCTCGTGGAAATCGATGCAGGATGGCGCTCCTATGGGGCAGGCATCAGCCTGCACGGCTCGACGCTCAGGGTGCTGCGCCAACTCGGCCTCCTGGATCGATTCATGGAAGAGGGTTATGCCAGTGACGGCGTGCACTTACGCGGGCCTGACGATGCCGTGCTCTTCACGCTGCCAACCCCCCGGGTGGCTGGCGACGATATTCCCGGCGGCGGCGGCATCATGCGCCCGGCGCTTGCCAAAATCCTGTCGGAGGCGGTGCGGGCTTCCACGACCAAGGTTCGGCTAGGCGTGACATTTACCGACATCGTCCAGAACGAAGACGGAGTACAGGTCAGCTTT
Organism: Agrobacterium vitis; assembly: GCF_014926405.1. Lineage (NCBI taxonomy): Bacteria > Pseudomonadati > Pseudomonadota > Alphaproteobacteria > Hyphomicrobiales > Rhizobiaceae > Gillisella > Gillisella vitis. The sequence goes on along the minus strand of NZ_JACXXJ020000003.1, from coordinate 795,981 downwards.
AGCGACGGCAGTTCAGACCGGTTCGATCTCGTCATCGGGGCGGACGGGCTGTTTTCCGCTGTCCGTTCCAAGACGTTTCCTCATGCGCCAAAGCCCCGTTTCATCGGCCAGTCGGTCTGGCGCGCTGTTCTGCCAAGACCGGAGCAGCTGGAAACCATCACCATGTGGATGGGTCCGAAACTCAAGGTCGGCTTGAATGGCGTCAACAAAACCCAAGCCTATCTGTTCCTGACCGAAGACCGCCCCACCAATGACTTCGTGGCTCCGGAGCTTTTCGTCGATACCCTGCGCGGCTTGATGGAGCGCTTCAGCTCGCCAATCATCCAAGGAATCGCCAAGCAATTGTCGGCGGAGCACCAGATCATTTACCGGCCACTGGAGCAGATGTTGCTGCCGCGTCCTTGGTTTCAGGGACGGGTGGTGCTGATCGGCGACGCCGTTCATGCCACGACACCGCATCTGGCCGCCGGTGCCTGTATCGGCATCGAGGATGCCATGGTGCTGGCCGAGGAACTGGTGAAGGGCAGCGATGTCGATGGCGCGCTTGCCGCTTTCGAGGCAAGGCGCTGGGAGCGGTGTCGGATGGTGGTCGAGAATTCGGGCCGTCTGGCCGATATCGAGATCCATGGCGGCAGCCGTGATGAGCATGCCTCAATCATGAAAGTTTCGATGAAAACCCTGGCGGAAGCGATCTGACACCAGAATTCATTACAAGTGATAGTCGATACTCAATTTTAAAATTACTTAAATTATTGATTTTATTAGAATATTTTCGACGGCGTTCCGATTGGGAGATCGGACGCTTTTGTCGGCGCATGAAAAGAACCGGAGGAGATTGAATGTCAGGACAGAAATTTGGAGTGGCCGGGTCGATTGCCCTCGTCATCGGTCACTTCTCGGGCATGCTTGACTTGATTGCTCTTCCCGTCTGGGTTGGCGCGCTTGTCGAACGCTTCGGGTTCAGCCCGCAACAGGCCGGCGGGATCGTCACCTTGTTCCTGGTCGGTGCAGTTGTTGCGAGCCTCATTGTCGCGCCTCGTTTCAACCAGATGAACCAGAGGCTCTGGGCCTCCACGGCTTTTGCCGTTGCCGCTGCCGCTTTTTGGGGCGCATCGAGAGAGACGGCTTTCCTTCCTCTTGCTCTCCTGCATTTGATTGCCGGTTTTGCCGTTGGGACGGCCCTTTCCATGGTGCATGGAACGATCGGCCAGGCGACCAATCCGCATCGGCTATTTGCCATGGCAGGCATAGCCCTTGGACTTTTCGCCATTGTTCTGCTGGCAGCCATTCCGCAGCTGTTGATCGTCTATGGCGGTTCAGTTCTCTTCTATGTGTTCACCGGTATCATGGTGATTGCCGCCCTTACCTCTACGTTCCTGTTTCGCAATCCCGTCCATGCCGTTGAACCAGAGAAGAGGCCCTTTAGCCGGGCGATGTGGTTCACGATCTTTGGCATCAGCATCCTGACCTTCAACCAATCCATGGTATTTTCCTTCGTTGAGGTCATCGGTAAATCGCGCGGGTTTTCCGCAGAAAGCGTGCTGGCCGTTCTCATCGCGTTGGGCTGCGTCAACTTCATATTGCCGTCTCCACTGGCGGCTTTTTTGCAGACCCGCGTTTCCGCCACGACTGTCACCCAGATTGGACCGGCGGTGCAGGTCATTCTGGCAATCATCGTGACCTCGGTCACCGTTTTTCCGGTCTGGGCGGTCGCGGCCTCCCTGTTCGTCTCCGTGCAGATCTTCACGCATAACTTTGCGTTCGGTCGTCTGGCAAAACTCGATCCGACCGGACGTGCCGTTGCAGCGACCCCGGCGATGCTGATGGTGGGGGCCGCACTTGGCCCCATTGTCGGCGGTGCATTGGGCGAAAATTTTGGCTTCGCGGCGCTGGGCGTGACGGCTGTGGCGGTCGGCGCGGTCTCTATTGGCTTCTTTACCAAGGCGAAAACAGCATGACACAATTTCCTGACATTACCCGTATCGTTACCGGCCATGCGAGCGATGGCCGCTCCATCCTCAGCGAAGTCGGGCCTTTGCCCAAGGTGGTTGAAATCGATGCCATTCCTGGCACTGTGTTTCACGAAGTGTGGTCAACAGGCGAAAGCCCTGTGCGGATTGACAATGGGGCCGATCCAACACTCGGTCCTCTTATCCTTCCCCCTCCAGCTGGTGGCACGCGCATCCGTTTCGTCGATATTCCGCCGGATACCGAGGATTTTTTGAAAACCGGTGCGGAGCGAATGAACGTGGCCTTCGAGCAACTGGGCGACAAGGCTGCCTCTACGGTGGAGGAACATTCCCCGCATCCGCTGATGCATCGCACGGAATCGGTTGATTATGGCATTGTCATTGAAGGCGAGATGACGCTGGTGCTTGATGATGGCGAGGTGCTTTTGAAGCAGGGGTCTGTCGTCATCCAGCGTGGCACCAATCATGCCTGGGCCAATCGGTCCGGAAAACCCTGCCGGATGCTCTTCATCCTTGTCGCAGGGGTCTACGACCCCGCTATCGCCGCAAGTCTTGCCGGACGATGATAGCCGGGTGCCACTAATAACAGCAGGAACGAGGTCATCATGAAGTTTGCAACCTATCACGATGGAAGCCGCGACGGCCAACTTTGGATCGTTTCGCGTGATCTGAAACGGGCCGTTCCGGCCACCGGCATCGCTTTGTCCTTGCTCGCCGCTCTGGAGAATTGGGATGCCGTCGCTCCCCGCCTTCTCGAGCTGTATGAACGGCTCAATGCAGGGAACGAACCCTTTGCCACCAGCTTCCAGCCGGAACGGTGTCTGGCACCCTTGCCGCGTGCGCCGCAATGGTTGGATGCGTCGGCTTTCCTCAATCATGGCCGGTTGATGGATAAAGCCTTCGATAATCCTGTTAACCCGGATTTCGAGACAGTGCCCTTGATCTATCAGGGGGCAAGCGACGATTTCCGCGGGCCGCTGGCAGGCGTGGAGTTTCTCGACGACGCGCTGCTGATCGACATGGAAGGCGAGTTCGGCGTTATTCTTGCCGATGTGCCAATGGGTGTGACACCGGAAAAAGCCATTGATCACGTGCGCCTGTTGGTGCAGATCAACGATTGGTCGCTGCGTGCTCTTGGGCCGCGCGAGATGCGGGCGGGCTTCGGGTTTCTCCAAGCCAAACCATCGACGGCCTTTGCACCGGTCGCCATCACGCCGGATGAGATCGGGCGGCATTGGTCCAAGGGCCGGGTCGGCCTGCCGCTGCACGTGGAGATCAACGGACGACGGGTTGGGGATGCCCATGGCAGCGAAATGCATTTCTCCTTCGGTGAATTGATCGCTCATTGCGCCCGTAGTCGGCGTTTATCGGCTGGAACCATTCTGGGTTCCGGCACAGTGTCCAATGCAGATCGGGCCGCCGGTTCGTCGTGCATTTCCGAAATCCGGGTGATCGAACTTCTGGATGAAGGCAATGCGCGCACGCCCTTTCTGACCTGGGGGGATCGTGTGCGGATGGAGGCGCGGCTGCCGGATGGGACAACGCCTTTCGGGGTGATTGATCAGGCGGTGGTGAAGGCCTGATGCGCATTCTTGTCACCGGTGCGGATGGTTTTCTCGGGCGCGGGCTTGTGGCTCGCCTCCCACTTGCGGTTCACCATGCAAAGCGGATCGTTGTCACAGACCGAGCCTTTGCTCAACCTGTCCCTGACGGGATCGAGGCGTTGGTCGGTGATCTCGGCGATCCCGGTTTTCTGGACACATTGCTGGAACCCGGTTTCGATCTGGTCTTCCATCTGGCCAGTGTTCCCGGAGGACTTGCCGAGCGCGAACAGGCGCTGGGACATGGTGCAAACCTGCTTGCGCCGATTGCTTTGGCGCAAGGTGTCGCACTTCGCCAGCCCGGCGCGAGGCTGGTGTTTGCCTCTTCCATCGCCGTCTATGGTGCGCTTGGAGCGGCAACCGTCACGGCGCAGACGCTTGCCGCGCCGCAGCTGACCTATGGCGCCCATAAGCTGATGACCGAAATTCTGCTATCCGACCTGACGCGACGCGGTGCGCTTTCAGCCATCAGTCTGCGGTTTCCCGGCATTGTCGCACGGCCTGCGACCGACAGCGGGCATGGCTCCGCCTTTATGAGCCTGCTTTTCCATCGGATTGCTGCTGGGGAAGCCTATGCCTGTCCGGTTCCGGCCAGCAGCACCTGCTGGTGGGTCTCGCGTCAGGCTGCGGTGGATATGCTGCTGCATTCAGCTGAGCTGAAGGATAGCGCCGTAACCGTTGTGCAGCCGCCGGTGCTGTTTGCAACGGCTGGCGAGGTGGCCACTGCGGTCGCCCGTCACGTGGGCAAAACCGCATTGGTCGAATGGGGCGAGGACGACAGGCTCCGCCGCCTGTTTGGTGCCATGCCGCCGCTTGATGCTGCCACGGCGTTGGCGGCAGGCTTCAAGGCCGATGTTGATCTCGATGCGCTTGCTAAAGCTGCAATTTCAGGAGAGTCATGATGAAGATTATTGATCTGTCCGTTGCTATTGAAAACGATATTCCCGCCGATCCGCCGGGCCTTGGTCCCCAAATCACCTACACGAACCACGCGGAAGGCTCGGAAGAGGTTTTGCGCTTCTTCCCCGGTCTCGACATTGCCGACGTGCCCGGTGGGGAGGGCTGGGCAGTCGAACAGCTGAACCTGACCGCCCATGCCGGTACGCATCTTGATGCGCCCTGGCATTTCGCTTCTACGATGAATAATGGCGAGCGCGCCTGGACCATTGATGAAGTGCCGCTCGACTGGTGCATCCGTCCCGGCGTCAAGCTGGATCTGCGGCATTTGCCGGATGGCTCAATCGCAACGGCAGCCGATCTTCAGTCAGCCTTGGCCGTTTCAGGCCATACACTCCAGCCTTTCGATGTGGTGCTGGTCAACACCGCTGCTGGTGCCGCCTATGGGCGACCGGATTATCTGGGCCGTGGCTGTGGCATCGGACGCGAGGCCACCCACTGGCTGATGGCGCAAGGCGTCCACATCGCTGGAACCGACGCCTGGTCCTGGGATGCGCCCTTTCCGGTCACGGCCAAACGGTTTGCGGAAACCAGGGATGCAGGGTTGATCTGGGAAGGCCATAAAGCTTCCCGCGAAGGCATTTTCCTGCATATGGAAAAGCTGACAAGGCTTGAGGAATTGCCGGGGTCAGGCTTCACCGTGTCCTGCCTGCCTGTGAAGATCAAGGGCGGGTCGGCTGGCTGGTGCCGTGCCGTGGCGATTTTCCCGGAGGGTTAAGAGTATTTCGTCCGATGCCCAACCTGCAGCGCCCGCCGTCATAAAAGACACGGGCGCAGCATTTCAAATCGTGGCTGTTCAGCCTATTCCGGGTTTTCCAGGCTGAACATTTCGGTGCGTTCGTCATAGGCGAACAATTCGGCATAACGCGCCCAGGAGACGATGGTCTTCAAGGTATCGTCGGCGTAGGATTCGCTCATGTAATCCTCCAGCTCGTTGCGGAACCGCGCTGCCGGTGCTGTATGGCTTGGCCGTTCATCCAGAACCCGGCGGATCAGGCCCATCAAAGGCACATAGCTGACCAGATGCTCGGCAAACAGCTTTTTGCGGGCATCGGTTTCCAGATGGGCAAAGTGGGTTCCGGCCTCGGTCAACACCAGATCGCCTTCGCTCAGATGGGCAAAGCGCAAAAGCTGGAGCGCTTCACCGAGATGAAACAGCTCGTCGGCCTCCAGTTGCAACTGTCCGGCCAGTACCGGAAGATCGGCGCGGCCATGATAGGGTGCGCCTGCGAGCGCTTCGATCAGGCCCGACAGGATATTGGTCGAAACCGGCTCCAGCACCATGCCCATGCCGGTGCCGGGAATGCCGTCCATGGCGGGCAGGCGCGGTTCGGCGCGCGCTGTCATCAGCGCATAGATGCTGTCCACGAGCTGGCGGAACACCGGGTCAAGCCGGTTGCGCGGATGCGGCAGATCGACCTTCAATTCGCGCGCCACCCGGCCCGGATTGGAGGAAAACACCAGGATGCGGTCGCACATCAGCACCGCTTCCTCGATATTGTGGGTGACGATCAGCACGGATTTGATTGGCAGACGGCCCTCGATCCACAGGTCGATCATGTCGGTGCGCAGGGTTTCGGCGGTCAGCACGTCGAGGGCGGAAAAGGGCTCATCCATCAACAGCAGATCGGGATGGACAACCAGGGCGCGGGCAAAGCCGACACGCTGGCGCATGCCGCCGGACAGCTCTTTCGGATAGGCGTTTTCAAACCCGTCGAGGCCTATCAGGTCGATGGCGGCCAAGGCAAGCGAGCGGCGCTCAGTGCGGTCTACGCCTTTGGCTTCCAGGCCGAGTTCGACATTCTGAAGCACTGTCAGCCAGGGAAACAGGGCAAAGGATTGAAAAACCATGGAGATGCCGGGCGGCGGCCCATCGATTTCGGTGCCGCGATAGCGGGCGCTGCCCGAAGACGGCGTCAGCAACCCGGCAATGATGCGCAGCAACGTCGATTTGCCTGAGCCGGAGCGGCCGAGCAAGCCGACGATTTCGCCTTCCTTGATGGCGAGATCGACGTTTTCGAGCACGACAACATCGTTGCCGCTGGCCTTGGGAAAGGAACGGGAGACCTGGGCGATATCGATCAGCGGGGACTTGGTGATAAGATCAAGCATGGGAACAATCCTTTTGTCGGATGACATCATGTCTGTGGTGTCAGGGAATGCCGAAACATTCGCGATTGATGGTGAACGGCATTAACCCAGGCGCAGGCGGCTTTCGCCATAGGCATAGAGCGGGCGCCAGACCAGCCGGTTGAACAGCGTCACGAAGGTACACATGACGATGATGCCGAGCACGACCCGTGGGAAATCACCAGCCGTCGTCGCATTGGCGATGTAGGAGCCAAGGCCCGGCGTGGTCAGTTGGGTATCGCCCCAGCTTGCCACTTCCGCAACGATGCTGGCATTCCAGGAGCCGCCCGAAGCCGTGATGGCCCCGGTGATGTAATAGGGGAAGATGCCGGGCAGGATGACCTTGAACCACCAGCGCCAGCCGGTGATGTGGAAACTGCGGGCGGCTTCCTTGAGATCGCTTGGAAAGGCGCTGGCACCGGCGATCACATTGAACAGGATGTACCATTGCGTCCCGAGGATCATCAGCGGGCTCAGCCAGATATCGGCATTCAGCCCGAAATGCACAATCACCACCACGAAGACCGGAAAGGCGATATTGGCAGGGAAGGCCGCCAGAAACTGGGCCAGAGGCTGGACTTTCTCCGACAGCTTTGGACGAAGGCCGATCCACACGCCGACCGGCACCCAGACCACGGTTGCGATGGCCATCAGCACAATGACGCGCAACAGGGTGATGGAACCATAGAGGATAACGGTCGGGATTTCCGACCAGCCGATGCTGGCCCGCAGGTAATTGAAGCTGATATATGCTGCCCATGCGGCCATAGCCGCAATGATGCCGATCCAGATCCAGTCGATGACACGCGAGGTGGCAGAGCTGGCAGTTTTTGAACCGGTGCTCCGCAGTTTGGGGAGGCGCAAGGTCCAGAGTTGACGGGCCACCCAGTTCAGAGGCGCGAGCAGCAGGCGGGTAACACGGGCCTTGCGCAACAGGTCCAGCATCCAGGAACTGGGAGCCACGCCCGAGGCCGTGGTCTCGAAGCGGAACTTGTCGGCCCAGGCCACCAGCGGACGGAACATCAACTGGTCATAGAGAAGGATGACGGCAAGCATGGCGATGACGGCATAGAAGACCGCCAGAATGTCCTGTTGCTTGATGGCCAGCGCAACATAGGAACCGATGCCCGGCAGAGTAACCGTGGTATTGCCCACGGTGATTGCCTCGGAGGCGACGACGAAAAACCAGCCGCCGGACATCGACATCATCGTATTCCAGACCAGGCCGGGCATGGCGAAGGGCACGTCAAGCCGCCAGAAGCGCTGCCAGCCGCTCAGTTGGAAGCTGCGGGTCGCCTCTTCGAGATCCTTGGGCTGGCTGCGCATCGACTGATAGAGGCTGAAGGTCATGTTCCAGGCCTGGCTGGTGAAGATCGCAAACACCGCGGCCAGTTCTGCGCCAATCACCCGTCCGGGAAACAGGTTGAGGAAGAAGGTGACGGTAAAGGTCAGAAAGCCGAGAATCGGCACCGATTGCAGGATGTCGAGGACCGGGATCATCACCATTTCGGCACGCCGGCTTTTGGCGGCAACCGAGGCGTAGATCAGCGTGAAGACCAGCGAAAACACGATGGCTGCCAGCATGCGCAGAATAGTGCGCAGCGCATAGATCGGCAGATTGGTGGGATCGAGCGATAGCGGCGCGGCATCAAGCGCCGACAGCGGAACCGTCGTCACCCGCTCACCATAGGCAAACAGCACGATGACGCCGATAATCAGCAGCAGCGCCATCAGGTCCCAATGGTTCGGAAGATGGGAGCGGCGGATGGCAAGCGGAGCGAATTTTGGATGGATCATGGGACGGGCCTATATTTCGCAAAGCGTATCCATGAAGGATGACGCTGAAATTGTAGGGTGGGCAATTTCAGGCTTGACGGTTTGATCCGCAGATCCCCGAAGGGCCTGATAATCCTATAGAATGACAGGACACCCGACGCCACCGCGCTTAAGGAAAGGCTGGCACGGCTTAGGCATAGCCTCGATATACTTTTGTATATTCAGCCCTGCGGGACTGTCGCTGCGACGCTTTCCTGCGTAATTTGATTGGGCCGATCCGGCCCTCGATGTTTTGCGAGAGGGCGTCTACCTTTTGCGCAAAGAAACAGCCATGGCCACCGAAGGATGAAACACATTCTGTTTTCGCAGCACCAGAACCGGCCAAAACTGAGGGCGGTGTTCATCCTGTTTTTGCTGGTCTGTATCTTTGCTGCCGATACGATCACCAATTTCGAGATCGCTTTTGCGGTCTTCTATATCGCGGTCATTCTGATCGCCATCGGCTTCCTGTCGATGCGCGGCGTCGTCGCACTGGCAATGATCTGCATTGGCCTGACGGTACTGAGCTTGTTTCTCACCCGGCGCGGATCGTTCGAATCCGGGCTCATGAATTGCGGCATCAGCACCTGCGCCATTGGGGTGACGACCTATCTCGCCTTGAAAATTGTTGCCGCCCAGGCGGCTATTTATGATGCGCAGGCGCAGTTTTCCCGCATGGCGCGGTTGACGCGGCTGGGTGAACTGACGGCTTCTATCGCCCATGAGGTCAATCAGCCGCTGGCTGCCGTCGCCACCAGCGCCGATGCCTGTCGCCGCTGGCTTGATCATACGCCGCCCAATCTGGATCGTGCCCGTCAGGCGGCGGAGCGAATTGCCAGCGACGTGAAACGCGCCAGCGATGTGATTGTGCGAGTGCGCAGACTGGCCAGAAGCGAACCGCCGCAACGGGAAAGCTTCGACCTCAATGCGGCGACCACCGAGGCCATCGGCCTGGCCGAACATGAACTCGAGCGCAACAACATTGCGCTGGAGATGGCGCTTGCGGAAGACCTGCCGCCGGTGCTGGCTGATCGCATTCAGATCCAGCAGGTAATCGGCAATCTCCTGCTCAATGCCATCGAAGCCATGGCGGCCGTTCCCAGTTTCAAGCGCGAGCTTTTGATCTCGACCTTTCTCGATGGCGATGACAGGATCGTGCTTGCCGTCGCCGATTCAGGTCCCGGCATGAAACAATCGACGCTGGATCATCTGTTTGAGGCGTTCTGGACCACCAAGGAAAGCGGCATGGGCATCGGCCTTGCCATCAGCCGTTCGATCATCGAGGCGCATGGTGGACGTATTTCCGTGACGTCTGCGCATCGCATGGGGACGGTCGTTCAATTCAGCCTGCCCTTAAGCGAAGAGAATAAGGCATGATGGCCAACCCACCTCAACAGGATGAACATGAGCCGGTTGTCTATGTGATCGATGATGACGCCTCGGTGCGCGCCGCATTGGAGGATCTGCTTGCCTCCGTCGGACTTGCGGTTTGTGCCTATGGGTCGATCCAGGAATTCATGGCAATGCCGCTTGCCGATGCGCCCGGCTGCCTGGTGCTCGATGTGCGGATGCCCGGCCAGAGCGGACTTGAGTTTCACCAGCAGATGACGAAACTGGGTATACGGCTGCCGGTGATTTTCATTACCGGTCATGGTGATATCCCCATGTCGGTCAAGGCGATGAAAAACGGTGCTATCGAGTTCCTGACCAAGCCGTTTCGCGACCAGGACCTGCTGGACGCTATTCAGCAGGGCATCGAAAATGCCCGTGCGCAGCGACGACAGGATCATCTATCCTCCGGCTTGCGGGAGTTATGGCAAACGCTGACGCCGGGCGAGCGGGAGGTGATGGAACTGGTTGTTCAGGGGCGTCTCAACAAACAGATTGCTGGCGATCTCGGTGTCAGCGAAATCACCGTCAAGGTTCGCCGGGCTCAATTGATGCGCAAACTCAATGCCAAATCTGTTGCCGATCTGGTGCGGATCTGGGATCGGATTGCGGTGCCGGATTGAGAGGATAGCGCCGCGCCCTAAACAAGCGCGGCACCATTATCAGTCGTCACCAGATCAGCGCAGGTTCACCAGCTTCGCCAGTTCGCGGGCGCGGTCCAGGCAGCGGGGCTGTTGGTCGAGGAAGCGTTCGGCGCCGATTTCCATGATCAGCATGGTGTCGGGCAGGAAGGTGAGTTCGGCGAAGATCTCGTCCCAGGCAATATCGCCCCAGCCGAGCGGCAGATGCAGGTCGCCGATGCCGAGCGCAGTTGCTTCCGCGTTATGGAAGAATTCCTTCATCGTATAGGGCAGGCCAAAGCTGTCATGAACGTGGAGATGGCCGGTCACTGGTGCCATGGCGCGCAGCTGCTCGCGGAAATCCAGTCCCTTGAAGGTGGATTCGATATAGGCATGGGAGAAATCGATCAGGGCGACGACATGGTCATGGCCGATGGCCTTGACCGTTTCGGCCACTTGGCTTGGCGTCTGGCGGTACTGGCCGGTCTCGGTGGTGAAGATGTTTTCAAGCGCGATGCGCACACCATAACCCTTGGCGATATCTGCCATTTCCAGCAGCGCTTCGCGCTCCATCTTGTCGAGATCCGCGCCGTCAACACCTTCTACCGGCTGGGCGGCACCCGAATGATGGACGAGAATGCCGGCGCCAAGACGATCGCACAGTTCCAGCATGGCGCGAACCACGTTCTTTTGTAGGTGCAGATGCTCACGGTCCATGAAATTGGAGCTGACCTGGCCGTGCAAGGATAATTTCTTGAAGCTGTATTGGCTGACAATGTCAGCGACGCGCTGGGTGCGATCTTCGATAATACGGCCACCGGAGATGATTTCTTCGCCATAGATGCCGATTTCGCAGGCCGTCGCACCGGAATCGGCGATTTCGCGTAGTGAGACGTCCAGTGTCGTCAGGTCGCCCTTGCCGGTGCGATTGCAAAAGCCGATGGCAGAAATGATGTCGGTCATGAAAGAACTCCAGAGGGTTGATGCGATGGTATTTGGCTGTTGGCGAGGCTGTTTGCCGCGCCCGTCACGGGAGAAAAGTCGATCCGCTTCTGGCTCTCGGCGTCAAAGAAGTGCAATTGCTGCTGCGGGAGAAGCAGCCCGATCGTGTCACCGGCTGTCACCTGCGCTTCTTCGGGGACAGCAATGGCAAAAGGCTGGCCAGCCAATTCGCAATGGACGACGCGGCCAACACCCAGTTCTTCGACGAATTCGATGAGTGCCGGGACACCCTGGCCCTGGCTGGCAAGACGGCATTGTTCCGGGCGGATACCGACGATCACATCGCGGCCGCGCAAAGTATGGGCGACGACCGGATCGATTTCGACCGATGCACCACCGAGGCAAATGGTGGAGGTTTCCACTTCGACGCGGGCGTCGAACAGGTTCATGGCCGGGGAGCCGATAAACGAGGCAACGAACGTGGTGGCCGGGCGATGATAGATGTCGAGTGGTTTGCCAACCTGTTCCACATGGCCACGGTTCATCACCACCAGCCGGTCGGCAAGTGTCATCGCTTCCACCTGGTCATGGGTCACGAAAACCGATGTCGCTGACAGACGCTGGTGCAGTTTGCGGATTTCGGCGCGCATGGTGACGCGCAGCTTGGCGTCGAGATTGGACAGTGGTTCATCGAACAGAAACACCTTCGGCTCGCGGATGATGGCGCGGGCCATGGCGACACGCTGGCGCTGGCCACCGGAAAGAGCGGCGGGCCGACGGTCAAGATAATCCTGCAAGCCGACGATTTTTGCGGTCTCAGTAATGCGCCGGTCACGCTCGGCTTTGGCAACGCCCGCCACTTTCAGCGCGTAGCCGATATTGCCCGCCACCGACATATGCGGGTAAAGCGCGTAATTCTGAAACACCATGGCGCAACCGCGCTCACGAGGTTCCAATGTATTCACGACACGGCCATCGATAGCGATTTCGCCTGAGGTAATGTCTTCGAGCCCGGCGATCATCCGCAGCAGCGTGGATTTTCCACAGCCGGAGGGACCGAGAATGACCACGAATTCCCCTGAGCCAAACAGCAGATCTATGCCATGCAGGGTTGGTGTCTTGCCGTAGCTTTTGCGCACTGCGCGGATGTCGATATCAGCCATTGTTTTTGAACCTTGTTGTTCTTGCAGGCGCTTTTCAGCGTCACTTTTCCGTGGAGACAAGACCGCGCACGAACCAGCGTTGCAGCACGGCAACCACAACCAGCGGCGGGGCCATGATCATCAGGGAACCAGCCAGCGTGACGTTCCAATCGGGGATGCCGTTATCGGACGGCAGCAGTGAGCGCAGCGACATCATCACCGTCTTGTAGTTCGGGTCGGTCACCATCAGCAGTGGCCAGAGATACTGGTTCCAGCCATAGACGAACATGATGGTGGTCAGCGCCAGCATGTTGGTGCGCGAGAGCGGCAGCAGCATTTCAAAGAAGAAGCGGATCGGCCCGGACCCGTCCATACGTGCCGCCTCAGCCAATTCATTGGGCATGGTCATGAAAAACTGTCGGTAGAGAAAGGTGCCGGTTGCGGTGGCAATCAGCGGCAGGGTTAGACCCGCATAGGTGTTGAGCAGATTCCACTCGATCTTGATGTCGATGCCAAACAGCGTGGACAGGATGGATTTGATCGGCTGGAACAGATCAGCTGCCACCGCATAGGTGGGAACGACCCGGACTTCGAGCGGCAGCATCAGGGTGATGAACACGCCCCAGAAAAACACGTGTTTCAGCGGCGTGCGGAAAAACACGATGGCAAAGGCGGTCATGGCCGACAGCGCGACTTTTCCAAGCGTCACCAGAGCCGCCATGATCAGGCTGTTGGTCATCGCTGTGCCGAGATCGGCCCGTGACCATGCCTGTTTGGCATTGGTCAGGAACTCGCCCTGCGGCAGGAAGCTGAAGGGAATGGCGTTGACCTGCGGCATTGTCTGGCTGGCGCCAGCAATCACCACGATGAATGGTCCGATCAGCAGCAGGAAGCCCAGGACCATGATGAGATAGGTGAAGGCATTGGCAATTGGTGTGCGCTGGATCATTCCGGCCTCACTTGTAATGCACGCGCTTCTCGATGAAGCGGAACTGGATGAAGGTGCAGATCATGATCAGCCCGATCAGAATGATGCTCTGAGCCGATGCGCCGGAATAGTTGAGACCCTTGAACGCCTCATCGACGATCCTGTAGACCATGACTTCGGTGCCGTGGTTCGGTCCGCCGCCGGTCATCGAATGGACGATGCCGAAGGTGTCAGCGCCAACGAAGCCTTCCGTCATCATGGTGACGAGCAGAAAAAACAGGGTGGGTGCAAGCAGCGGCACCTGCACATCGAAGGCACGGCGCAAGGGACCAGCGCCGTCCATGGCGGCAGCTTCACTAAGCGCGCGCGGAACAGATTGAAGGCCTGCCAGCAGGAAGATGAACGTATAGCCCGACCATTTCCAGATGAAGACGATGATAACAAGCGCCAGCGCATGGCTGCCGTATTTGGCCGGATTCCACAGATCTGGAGAGAAGGAATTGACCATGGCCGCCAGCCCGCGATCGGGTGCCAGGATGAAGCGGAAGGCGATACCGGCAGCCGGTCCGGCAATGGCGAAGGGCAGGATGTAGAAAAACCGGAAGAAACCGGTTCCCGGCAATTGCCTATCGACCGCAAGCGCCAGCACAAGGCCGATGAGAATGGCGAAGAACGGCCCGACTGTCGCAAAGATCAAGCTGACATAAACTGAATTCCAGTAGAAGGGATCGGTCAGCGCGTCCTTGAAATTGGCAAAGCCGACGAATTCCGCAGCACCACCAAACGGCGGTTCGAGGGTGAAGGCCCAGTTCACCACGGCAGCCACCGGCCAATAGAAGAACAGGATGATCAGGATGATCTGCGGCAGCGCAAACAGAATAGGCAGCCACCAGTTCTTGAAAACGGCGCGTTGTTCCATGTCGTGACCAATATGCTGGAATGAAGGAGGAAGCCTGCCGATGCGGCAGGCTTCCGGGAGCAATGAGAGCTGAGGCTTAGTTCAGCTTCTGACCGGCATAGGTTTTCTCAAAGCGGCGCAGGATGGCATTGCCACGCTCGACCGTCTGGTCCAGCTGGGTCTGCACATCGGCATTCTGCATGAAGATCGCCTCAAACGAGGTCGAGACTTCCTTGCGGATCTGGGTGAAGCTACCCAGGCGGATACCGCGGCTGGTATCGGATGTCGGCGTGTAGGTCAGGCTGGCAATGGCCAGTTCACGGCCCTTGTAAGGTGCCTTATCGTAGAAACCATTGGCTTTCATGGCATCGAAACCGGTCTTGGTGACAGGAATATAGCCTGTGACCGTTGACCACCATTGCACCATATCCGGCTGCCCGAGGAAGTTGAGGAAGGCAGCAGCCCCCTTGTATTCGGCTTCCGGACGACCGGCGAGAACCCAGAGCGAAGCCCCGCCCACCAGCGAATTCTGGCGCTCGGTACCCTTCCAGACCGGCAGCATGGCGACATCCCATTTGACGTCAGCGGGCAGCGTCTTGCCGACGGTGCCGTGGTCGGCAATCGACGACTGGATCATCTGGCAGGTCTGCGAGGTGAAGGCCGGGACGACATCCATGCCGAGCTGCTTGGTCTTGACCACGAACAGCTTCTCGTCCTGCATCTTCTTGAAGAATTTCACATGGTCAACGAACTTGGTTTTGTTGAACACCAGTTCAGCATCGAGACCCTGATAGCCATTGGCCTTGGTGGCGATTGGCTGGTTGTGGATGGCGGAAAACTGTTCCAGCATCGACCATGGATCGAAATTGAAGCCCAGCGGGCATTCATAGCCAGCGGCTTTCAGCTTGCGGGCTGCTTCCTCGACATGTTCCCAGGTATCCGGCTTGAAGGTGATGCCAGCCTTCTCAAACGCGCTGACATTATAATAGAACATCGCGGTCGAGGAGTTGAACGGGAAGGACTGCAATTCGCCGCCAGCCGTGGCGTAGTAGTTTGCGATGCCACCGAAATAATTGTTCCAGTCGATCTTGTAGCCATTGTCGGCCATCAGTTTCTTGGCTGGAATAAAGGCCTTGGACAGCATCAGGTCCAGCGTGCCGGCATCGTAGATCTGGGCGATGGCTGGCTGCTTCTTGGCGCGGTAGGCGGCAATGGTGTTTTGCAGCGTGGTATCGTAATCGTTCTGAGAGGTGCAGACGATTTCGAAATTCTCCTGGCTGTCGTTGAACTTGCGGCAGGCGTCCTGGACGCGCTCGCCAAGGTCGCCGCTCAGGCCATGCCAGAACTCGAACTTGACCTTTTCGGCCATGGCCGGTGCTGCCCCCAGCGTCGTGGCAGCCAGCAGGCCGGCCAGCACGGTTTTCAAAGCGTAGTTTTTCATCGCAAATGCCTCGTTTTCAGGAAAACAATTCCGCTTTACCCCCGGAAATTGAGGGGGTTCTAACGGGCATTTATGATGGCTCGACTACGCTTCCATGACGCTGACGTGAAGATTTTTCTTCCGATTGGTGACAGGCTAATGTACAGCGCCGCGCTTTCTATATAGCGCGGTGCTGTTTATCGGTTCACGCCGCCGGTTGCTGTTTTGCCCTGGCGACGATTTGCGTCGGGCTGACGAATTGTAGGGCGATGACCAGCCAGAACAGCGTGGTGACCATATAGACCACGGCCATGGCATCAATGGATTGCGATGCGCGAACCCCGGACGCAAAGACTGCATAGTAGAGCGATACGACCAGCGTTTGCGTCGTCGGCCCGGCAATCAGGAAGGTCAACTCGAACATGGCGATGGTGCGCACCAGCACCAGCAGCAGGGCGGCCAGCATGCCCGGCAACAGTAGCGGTAGCAGGATGCGGGTGAACAGACTCCAGGTTCCAGCACCAAAGACCTTGGCAGCGGCCTCGATGCGTGGATCGATCTGCTCGATAAAGGGGATCATGACCAGGATGACGAAGGGCAGGGACGGCACGAGATTGATCAGCACCACACCCCAGAAGCTTCCGCCAAGGCCGACCTGGTAGAGGACAGTCGCCAATGGAATGCCATAGGTAAGCGGCGGCACCAGAAGCGGCAGCAGGAAGGTGAGGATGACAAGCTTTTTGCCGGGAAAATCCCGCCGGGCCAGCGCATAGGCGGTCATCACTCCGAGGAGGCCGGAAATAATCACCACCGTAAAAGTGATCTGGAAGGTGACGGCGACGACGCTGGACAGCTGAAACTCGCTCCAGGCGTCGGAATACCATCGTGTCGTCCAGCCGGTCGGCAGCCATGTACCCAGCCAACGCCGGGCAAAGGAGTTGACCACGACGGAGGCAATCACCGCCACGAGATTGAGAATGAACAGCCCGGCGAGCGCCCAGACCGCCATACGCCAGAGTTTTGAGCCGATGCCCTGATCGCGGATCATGATCTAGCCTTTCGTTCCGGCGACGGGGCCGCGATAGAAGAGGGAGCGCAAGGCCAGGATGGCTGCGACGATTGCCAGTTCGATAACGCCCATGATGATGGCGATGGCCGAGCCCAGCGAGTGGTTATATTGCTCGAAAGCGGCCTGATAGGCAGCAATCGAGATCACTCGCGTCGGCCCGGCGGGCGCACCGAGCAGGACAGCCGAGGGAAAGACTGCGAAGGCCTGCACGAAGGACAGGCAGAAGGTGACGGCAAGACCCGGCACCAGCAGCGGTAGAAACACGTTCATGAAGCGCTTGCGCGCATTGGCCCCCAATGTCGCCGCCGCCTGTTCGATGGCCGGATCGATGCCGGTGACGTAGGAGAGCGTCAACAGGAAGGCGAAGGGGAAACCTGAGATCAGCAGCGAGGCAAACACGCCCCAGTAATTGTTGGTGAGCTTGACCGGCGTATCGAGAATGCCGATCAGGATCAGGCTGCGGTTGAACCAGCCCTGGGGACCAAGAAAGGTCAAAAGACCGTCCGCAATGAAGACGGTGCCGAGCGTGACCGGCAGAACGAGAATGGTGGTCAGAAAACGCTGGCGCGTCATGAGCCGCACCCGAAAGGCAATCGGCAAGGCTAAAGCCAGATTGACCACCGTAACCGGCAATGCCAGCCAAAGCGTGGCGGAAATGGTCTTGTATTGAAACGGATCGGTGAAGAATGTGACGTAATTGGCGTACCAGGCGCCCTCCGCTGGTGTCAGCGAGTCGATGACGCCGAAGATGAACGGATAGATAAACAGAGCGAGGATGACCAGCAGGCCCGGCAGGACCAGCAGCGTCGTGCCGTCTATTCCCCTGGCTGCAAGCGAGACACGAAGCGAAGACTGGCTCATGCATCACCCTTAAAGATCAGCGCCCGGCCTTCTGCCGGACGCACGCTGGTGACGGTGCCGCGCGGCAGCAAGATATCCGAGCGAAAATGCACCTCTGCCCCGTCGCTGGCTTCCGCGGCGCCAAAATACGCTCTGCCACGATATTCCATGGATTTGATTGTCACCGGAATGCCGCTGCCATCCTGGACGGCGATCATATCCTCCGGTCTAACGCTGAGCACAGCCGCATCGCCGACCTGCACCGGTTGGCGGGGCGTGCCGACAGTGATTGCGCCCGCGGCTTCGATCTGGGCCTCATCGCCGGATACGGCTGTGATACGCCCGGCAATCCGGGTGCGAAAGCCCATGAAATCGGCGACATCGACATGGTTCGGGCGCATGTAGAGATCTTCAGGCGTGCCGATCTGGCGGATATGGCCCTGGCTCATCACCACGATCCGGTCGGCCATCGACAGTGCTTCGTCCTGATCGTGGGTGACGTAGATCGTCGTGGAGCCGATCTGGTCGTGAATGGCGCGGATATCGGCGCGCATTTCCAGCCGCAGCTTGGCATCCAGGTTGGAAAGTGGCTCATCCATCAGCACGACCGGCGGGCGGATGACGATGGCACGGGCAATGGCGACACGCTGCTGCTGGCCGCCAGAGAGTTGCCCCGGCAATTTATCCGCCTGTGAGCCGAGACGCACTAGATCGAGGGCCGCTTCGATGCGACGGTCGGCTTCCGTGCCTTTGATACCTTGCATCGAGAGGCCGAAGCCGACATTGCGCCGCACGGTCATGTGAGGAAACAGGGCGTAGCTTTGGAAAACCATGCCGAAGCCGCGCTTTTCCGGCTCCAACTGATCGATGCGCTGGCCGCCGACCCGGATTTCGCCACCCGTCAGCGGCAAGAGCCCGGCGATACAGTTCAGCGCCGTGGATTTTCCGCAGCCGGAAGGGCCGAGCAGCGCGATGAATTCGCCCGGTTCGATGGCGAGATCGATACCATCAAGCGCTTTATAGGCCCCGAAGGCACGGCGAAGGCCGACAAGCTCAAGACGCGCGCCTTGTTTGGGCTGTGTACCCGGTGTCGATAATGGGGCTGGCGAGACCAAGTTAATCTCCTGTCTGCGGAAAAATCATAAGTAAGCCCTCCCGGACCCAAAGATCCGAGGGGGGGAATATTGGGAAGACTGAGTATAGGCCCCGCCGCGCCAAGGCTCCGCGGGGAAAGGCTCTGCGGGGCAAAGGGCTCAGCCCTTGGCTGCGCCGATCTTTTCATCCCAGATGCGGAAGGCATCGACGATTTTCGATGGATCGAGCGGCACTTCCAGCGGGTTGTTGGCGATCCAGCCGTCATATTCCTTGCGGCCAAATTCGGCGATGGCGTCCTGGCTCTTCTGGGGCGCCATGGAAATCGTCACATCCTTGACCGCCGGGCCGGGATAGAAATAGCCATCATCAAAGGCAATCGCTTGTTGCTGCGGCTGAAGAATGAAATTGATCACATCCAGCAGGACGGCGAGCTTTTCTTCCGAAACACCCTTCGGAATGACGGCGTAATGGGCGTCGGTGACCCAATGGAAGCCTTTGAGGGTCGCCACCTTGGCCTCTTCCGGCACGATGCCGAGCACGCGGGGGTTGATGTCCCAGCCGGTGGTGGTGACGACGATATCGCGGGTACCTTCACCAAGCTCCTTCATCACCTGCGTGGTGCCAGTGCCATAATATTCGACGTTTTCGCCGATTGCCTTCAGGTAATCCCAGGTCTTGGCCCAGCCATTGACCGGATCTTTCGGGTCTTTATCACCCAGCAGGTAAGGAAGACCCATCAGGAATGTTCGGCCAGGACCGGAATTGGCAGGGCGGGCATACATGAAGCGCTTTGGATTGGCCTTGGTCCAGGCCAGCAATTCCTCGGCGGTGCCCGGCACCTGCTTGACCCTGTCAGGCATATATTCGATCAATGGCCCAGACGGATAATAGGTGACGACGACGCCCTGGTTCTGGGCCAGCGCCTGCATCTTGAAAGCCTGCGGCAGCAGGATTTTCTCAAGATCCGGCAGGTCTGCCTTATGGGCGGACAAATCAACCCAAAGCCCTTGAGAAAGGCCAGCGGCCAGCGCATCCGTTCCGGTCAGCACCAGGTCGATATCGACTTTTCCGGCTGCCTGCTGCGCCTTGAGCTTTGATGGCAGTTCCGGGGCAGGGGCCTTTGTGAAGGCAAAGCGCGACACCCATTGCGGCTTTGCCGCGGCATATTTCTCGAACATGCCCTGGGTCAACGCCAGATTGCCAGCCACGTCAGCGACGGTGATGGTGACAGGACTTGCCGGTTGTTTGGGGGCCGCCATGCCTAGACGCGGCAACAGGCCGAGCCCGGCAACACCAGCGGCCGTGCCCATGAATGTTCTTCTATTGATCGTCACCAACATATCCTCCCAGATTTCCACCCTCGGAAAGGGCTCCCGAAGATAGTGATATGTTAGTATGCGACTTGATGTCAACGTATAGATGCAGGCATATTACCGTGACGACATGTATCCTGCTATTCAGAGCTGTCCTGGGAGAAGGCAATAGGAGCCCCATAAGCCCGAAGAGCCATTGCTAATGGTTCCTCGTCTTAGGCGATGTGGCCCGCGGCAATCGCCGCTTCAACTTTTGGTCTATATTGCAGGATGGCGGCGGCATGCATGCCGGTCCAGCCCTGGAGCAGCGAGCCTCGGCCAAAAGGCGGTGAGAAATATTCGACGGAGCCGATCCAGCCGTTTTCAAGGCTGGTCTGCCACCAGCGCAGCATCGGATAATCCCAGCCGTCCATGTCGTATTTCAATCGCTGTTCGGCATAGAGGCCTGAGAGATAGGGCCAGTCTGAGCCATTGTGATAGCGATAGGCAAAGGCGGACTTGGCGCGGGTATCGGCGGGTCGCTTGAAGGGCGGCCAGGCGCACATCACACCCCAGTCGCCATAGGGCTGGTGGGCATTGTTGCGGGTCTCCAGCAAGGCCGCGACATGGTCAAGCACGGTTTTGGCGCGGTCATCCGACACGGCATCGAACCGTAGGAGAGTCAGGCTGTCGAGTGTGAGGTGATCCTCGACGAAATCACTTTTTAGGCCGTAATCTGCATACCAGCCATGGGGGGTGAGAAGCGCTTCGTCCAGTGATGCACGGGCGGTGATTGCCGTCTGCTTTGCCTCTTTGGCCAAAGCCTCGTCCTGATGGGTGCCGAATTCTGCGATTGCATCCAGCGCGCCGATCCAGAGCCCGAGATCATAGGCGACATAGCCATGGCGATAGACATTGTCCGCCCAGTCGCGGTCGTGCCGGGGCTTGACGGCCAAGCCGTTTTCGGCTGTGTCGAAGCCCTGATAGCGGCGGAAAATTGCTTCGATAGTTTTCCAGTGACGGGTAAGGACCGTTTTGTCACCGGTGGTGCTGATATAATCGCCAATCGTCAGGATGAAGAACAGCGGACTGTCGAAATGATCGCTCCACCAGTCGGTGCGCCGCAGATGTTCCATCTTATAGTCATCGGAAGTGGTGCGGAATTTCTCCCACTCCTCGCCCTGTTTCGGACCGGTCAGGATAACGCCGCTCGGGCTTTCACCATCGGGCTGGATGCCGGTCGCCAGCAGGTCGATCTGACCACGCACCGCCTCCGGCTCCAGATACAGCAGGGCCTGCAAGGTCCAGTAGCCGTCGCGGTAATAGGTGCGGCTCGGCGCGCTATAGGCCTGGCCTGCGGCAAGCCCCAGAAAGGAACCGTCTTCGGCACGGCGAATGCTGGATAGTGAGGCATGGGCGCTTTGAATTGCCATGCTGCGCATCAGCGGTGGGGCTTGGGGCAGCAGGTCGCAGCGCGTCACATGAGCCTTGCTCTCAGTGATGATCGTCTCGACTGGCAGGGTCATGCCCCGTTCGGCTTCCGCGTCGCTGGCACCTGCGGCAATGACGATCACGCCGTCGCCTTTGTCTTCGACAATGGCCACGCCCCATGGCGTGCGGATGATCCGCCTTGCCCCGCTGTGCGCCACTTTTTCCGGCTTGGTCAGCGTGCCCCACCAGGCGCAGCGGCGGGCCGGGCGTGTGGATTTCAACTGGCTGCCTGTTAGCACCAGAACAGGGGCGGATTGGGCAACATAGAGGCCATGGTCTTTGCCGGTCATTTGGTTCGGCGCGTAGATGAACGGGCCGGTCCACGGGTGAAGAGCGATGTTTGCGATCCGTCCGCAACCCCAGAGTGACAGTTCAAGCCGTCCTTCCGGCAGAAAATCACCTTGCAGGCGGGGTGCCATGAATGCCAATTGCAGGGGCAATTCGCTTTCGACAAGTCCGTCTGGCCGTGCCTTTGCCTTGGCTTTATCCATGTCTCTCCCCTGTCTGTTATAGGTTTTTCGCATCGGATTGTCCGGGATGCGGGACGCGGTTTTTCAAGGCCAGCGCCACAGCGCCAATCATCCCCGCCTGCACACCGAGCCTGCTTTGTTTCAACGGGCTTTCGAAGGGCAGCAAGGGTTTCAGATAGGTCTGCAAAAGCGTGAAGAATTCTGGCTGGGAGCCGATGCCGCCGCCAATCACCGTGACTGCCGGGTCCAGCAGCGCATGCACGGCGGCGATACCGATCGATGCCTGTTTTGCCACGCTATCGATAGCAAGCCGGGCCTGTTCATTGCCTGATCGCGCCAGCGAAAACAGTTCGGCAACGGTCCCGCCGTCTGTTGTGAACCTTTGGCGGATGCCGCTGGTGCCGACACCATCCTCGTAAAGCCCGTTTTCCGACAAGGGGGCTGTCTCATGAGGTGCCGCGCCCACAGGCAGGTAGGCAATTTCGCCAGCCCGGCCAGCGGCTCCACGCCATGGCTCTCCATCCAGCACGATGCCCATGCCAACGCCGGTTCCGAACGACACGAATACCAGTGAGCCAAGCCCTTGACCCGCACCTGCCCATGCTTCGCCATAGGCGGCGAGATTGACATCATTTTCCACCGTCACCGGGCAGGAAACGAAGCGCGACATCAGGTCCGCGAAGGGACGGTCAACCGGCAGAGCCAAATTGGGAGAAAGCGACGAAAGCCCGGTTTGAGGATCGACGGCGCTCGGAACGCCAATCACGACATTGTCCAGCTCTTGCGCCAAGGCACCGGCGTCTGACAGGAGAGAGGTAATCAGTCTTGCCATTTGCGCGAGAACGGGTGCATCTTCACCGTGCAGCGTAGGCTCTTCGCGTGTGGCAATGATCTGTTCTTGGGTTCGGGCAATGCCGGCCAGAATTTTTGTGCCGCCAAGGTCGATGCCAATGACCCAGCCAGGGACCCGGGCGCGGCCCGAGGCGTCTTCCCGGGGTCTTTCAATGGTGAGCAAGGGTTTGGCCGAACTGGACACAATTGCATTCCTTGTTTTGTTCGGTGTGTTGACGAACTATTTATGGGCTGGTTTTTGCCCTGTCAAGCCTGCTCCCTGAGAGGAAAGGAAATTCTAGGGTCCAAGCCAGGCCCTAGCCAATTCCTCAGGGCAATCGACAGGCAAAACCCAGGTAATCCCTGGTTGTCGGGCTTTTTCACATCTCCACGAATTAGCTTGACACGCCGTGGCAAATCCTATTTCGTTCGTCATGTCAACGAACCAATTAAGAAGTTTCAGGGCATTTGCATTCCGGTTTTGCCTGGCGGAGGTATCCGGGCAAGACGATGACATGCTGCATGATTGCGTCGGGTTTTCAGGATTCGAGCGGGACATTATGCAGGTAAAAGAAATGCTACAGCGATTTTGTGGAGTTGGTGATCGCACGTCGCTGTATTTCCCATCATCCGCCGTCTCACCTGCAAGGGAACAGCAAGGTGAATCCGGCCCGCGCAATTGCGTGAACCAAAGCTTGCGTTCACCGGTGGCCATCAGGAGGAAGTTCGATGCAGAAAAGCGTTTTGAAGTGGGTTGGCGGTGGGTTTGGCGTCATGCTGTCTCTGACCAATGCCTATGCGTTCGGCGAAGCGCCGATGCTGAAGAGCCAGGTCGATGCGGGCAAGCTCCCGCCGGTCGAACAGCGCCTTCCCAAGAAGCCTGCCATCATTCCTGTTTATAACGAGATCGGCACTTATGGTGGCACGCTTCGGCGTGCCTATAGCGGCATCGGTGATCGCATGGGGTCCACCAAGCTGATCGAAGAGCGGGCCTTGAAGTTGCAGCAATCGTCCGACGGCAAGGTCGATCTGGTGCAGCGTTTCGTTGAAAGCTGGTCGGCCAATGCCGATTCCACCGAATTTACCTTCACGCTGCTCGATGGCATGAAATGGTCCGATGGCGTGCCGGTCACGACGGAAGATGTGAAATTCTGGTATGAGGATCTATTCCTCAATACCGATCTCAATCCCAGCCCTCCCGGCTTCCTGTTTTCCGGCGGCAAGCCGATGAAACTCGACATTGTCGATGCGCATACGTTCAAGGTCAGC
This sequence comes from Agrobacterium vitis, assembly GCF_014926405.1. NCBI lineage: Bacteria > Pseudomonadati > Pseudomonadota > Alphaproteobacteria > Hyphomicrobiales > Rhizobiaceae > Gillisella > Gillisella vitis. The sequence continues at coordinate 771,812 of NZ_JACXXJ020000003.1, read as the reverse complement.
TTCGCCCAGCCTTACGCGCTGTTTCCTTATGTTCTGGCGGTTCAATCGACGGGATGGCCGGGCCTCGACAAGCCGAGCTTTATCCAGCCGGCCCATTATCTGAAGAAATTTCTGCCGAAATACAGCACGCCGGCAGAGCTGGATGCCATCGTCAAGGCCAAGGGGGTTCCCAACTGGCGCGCGCTTTGGGATTTGAAGGGCGTGATTCAGGCCTGGTGGTTGAATCCGGATCTGCCTGTCGTGACTGCCTGGAAGGTCGTGACGCCGCCACCGGCCAGCACCATCGTTTTTGAGCGTAATCCCTATTATTGGGCAACCGACAAGGCCGGTAATCAGCTTCCCTATATCGACCGGATCGAAGCAAAGCTTTTCCAGGACCATCAGGCGGTCAACCTGATGATCGTTCAGGGCCAGATCGACTTCCAGTCGCGGTTTGTTGAAGCGCGGGATTATCCGCTGCTCAAGGAAAACGAACAGGCGGGCAATTACACCGTTCATCCTTGGAAGAGCGGTGAAAACCTGGCGATTATCCCCAATATCAACGACACCGACGAGGTGAAACGCAAGCTGTTTGACGATATTCGCTTTCGCGAAGCGTTGAGCATCTCGATTGACCGCGAAGCCATCAACGAGACAGTGTTTTCCGGTCTGGCCATGCCAAGAGCTGCCGCGCCAGCCAAGGGATCGCCCTATTACGACCCCGAATTCGAGACCAAGTGGACCGGTCTCGATATTGATCGCGCCAATACGCTGCTGGACGAAATCGGCCTGAAAAAGGGTAGCGACGGGTTCCGCACCGGGCCGGATGGTAAGCGCCTCAGCCTGGTGATTGAGACGATTGACGAGAATATTCCGCCTGAGATGGTTGAGGTTATCCGTCAGGGATGGCAGCAGATCGGCATTGAAGGGCTGATCCGTTCGGTTGATGAAACCGCCAGCCTTCAGCATATCAAATCCGGCAATTTCGATATCATAACCGCCTATGCCGACCGGTTGCTGATGCCGCAGGCCGATCCGACCCTGCTGCTCGGTCGGGAATCCTATGCCAACGCTTATTTCGAATGGTATAATTCCGCTGGCAAGAGCGGCACGGAGCCGCCGAAGGATCACCCGATCCGCAAGCTGTTTGCGGCCTGGACTGCCGCGTCAAGCTCCAAGACCGTGGATGAAGCCAACCAGCATATGAAGGACATGATCAACGTCATGAAGGACAATGTCTGGATGATTGGTCTTGTCGGCGAATCTGTCACGCCCTTCGTCGTCAACAACAAGATCGGCAATTTTCCCGATGTGATGACCAACGAAGAAGCCCTGCGCAATGAAGGCAATGCCATTCCGGCGCAGCTGTTCTTCAAGAAGTGATTGTTAACGGCGGCCTTGCGTCTTTGCAGGCCGCCGCAAATTTCCGGGTGGGCGAAGACGCGACCGAACAATGCAATATCAGGGCGTGACGATGGTCGTGCATCATCGCGCGCAAGGGTTGCAAATATTTCAAATTCATCAGCGGTTTGAGATGTCGGCAGAAGGAATACGAAGCGTCATTTTCAATGACGCTTCGTCGGAATGGTCGGGAGAAAGTGATGACATCCTATATCTTGAACCGGTTTGCCTGGGCCATTCCCATGCTGTTTCTGGTGTCCATCGCTGCCTTCACGGTCATCCAGCTGCCGCCGGGCGATTATGCCACAGCCCTTGTCGCGGAAATGCGGGCGAATGGCGACACTCCGCCTGAGGGGACCGAGGAACGGTTGCGCCATCAGCTTGGCCTGGATCGTCCGATGTATGAGCAATATTCGCAGTGGATCGGCAATATCGTTCTGCATGGTGATTTCGGCACCTCCTTGACCTACAATCAGCCGGTCTCCAACCTGATCTGGGGCCGGTTGGCCTTGACGCTGGCAATCTCCTTTTCATCGCTGTTGCTGACCTGGGTGATCGCCATCCCGATTGGGGTCTATGCAGCCGCGCGCCAATATTCGTTCCTCGACTATTTCTTCACCGTGTTCGGCTTTCTCGGCCGAGGTTTCCCGGAATTCCTCTCGGCCCTGATCCTGATGTGGCTGGCCTATTCCTGGATGGGCATGAATGTTGGCGGGTTGTTTTCGCCGCAGATGCAGGATGCGCCTTGGAGCATCGCCAAGGTCATCGACATGCTCGGCCATCTATGGATACCGCTGCTGGTGCTTTCGACCAGCGGTGCGGCTGGCCTGATCCGCATCGTGCGCGCCAATATGCTGGACGAGCTGAACAAGCCCTATGTCGAGACCGCGATGGCGCAAGGCCTGACGGAATGGAGCGTCATCTGGCGCTATCCGGTGCGGGTGGCGCTCAACCCGTTCATTTCCACCATTGGCTGGGCTCTGCCAGCGCTGATTTCCGGCGATGTCATCACATCCGTGGTCTTGAACCTGCCGACCACCGGACCTCTGCTGCTGCGCGCGCTGCAAAGCCAGGACATGTATCTGTCGGGAAGCTTCATCCTCATTCTCGGCGTCTTCACGATCCTCGGCACCATCGTGTCCGATATCCTGCTTGCGATCTCCGATCCGCGCATCCGCTACCGATAGGAGCAGACCATGACCGATGTAACGCTCAACGACATGGACGAGGCCCGGCCCGAGGCGGGGCGCGCGGAAAAATTATATCAAGCCAGCCCCCGGCAATTGATGTGGTGGCGGTTCAAGCGCCACAAGGTGGCGATGGTTTCGGGGATTATCCTCATCCTGGCCTATCTGGTCACCGGACTAGCCGAATTCACGGCGCCCTATGATGCCTTCCAGGGCAATGCCCGCACGACATTGCTGCCGCCCCAGGCACTGCATTTGTTTGACGAGGAAGGAAATTTCCACGGCCCCTTCGTCTATGCGACGACCCGCACCCGCGATCCCGTAACCTTGAGGCCGATGTACAAGCCGGATACGTCGAAGATCGTGCCGATCCGATTTTTCGTCCGGGGACAGACCTATCGGTTCTGGGGCTTGATCGAGGGGAATCTTCGTCTGTTTGGTGCTGCGGGGCAGGACAAGATCAACCTGCTCGGCACCGATACGCTGGGACGCGATGTGCTGTCGCGGCTGATCTATGGCGGACGCATCTCGCTCTCGGTCGGGTTGATCGGGGTTGCCGTCAGCTTCGTTCTCGGGCTGACATTGGGGTCGATTTCCGGCTATTTCGGCGGGATCACCGATAATATCGTCCAGCGCGGCATGGAGTTCCTGCGCTGTATTCCAACCATCCCGCTGTGGATGGGCCTTGCCGCAGCTCTGCCGATCACCTGGGACCCGCTGTTTGTCTATTTTCTCGTGACACTGCTGTTGTCGCTGATCGGCTGGACCTATGTGGCCCGCACCGTACGGGGCCGGTTCCTGTCGGTGAAAAACGAGGATTTCGTGCTGGCCGCCCGGTTTTGCGGGACATCTGAAGCGAAGATCATCACCCGGCACATGCTGCCTTCGATGACCAGCTACATCATCGCGGCGCTGACCCTTTCCGTGCCGGACATGATCCTTGGGGAGACAGCATTGAGCTTTCTCGGCCTTGGCCTGCGTCCGCCGGTGGTGAGCTGGGGTGTGTTGCTGCAAGAGGCTCAAAACCTGCGGACAATCTCGCAGGCACCCTGGTTGCTGGCACCGGGGGCGGCCATCGTCATTGTCGTCCTTGCCTTCAATTTTCTCGGTGACGGCCTGCGCGATGCAGCCGATCCCTACAGCAAATGAGTGACGTGATGACCGCAGAGAACGAAAAGCCTGTTATCGAGATCGAGAATCTCAAGGTTCACTTTCAGGTCCGAGAAGGCGTGGTCAGGGCAGTGGATGGCGTCAGCCTGAAACTCATGCCGGGCGAAGTGCTTGGCATCGTCGGGGAAAGCGGCTCCGGAAAATCGATCACGGTGCGGGCAATCATGCAATTGCTGCCCAAGGTCGGCAAGATCTCCGATGGCCAGATTCTGTTCAACGGCGTTGCCGGCAAGACGACCGACATCGCCCGGCTGGATCGCAATGGCCGCGACATGCGTGCCCTGCGCGGTGGCCGGATCGGCATGATCTTTCAGGAGCCGATGACGGCATTGTCGCCGGTTCACACCATTGGCCATCAGGTGATGACGCCGATCCTGCTGCACAGCCAAGGCAGCAAGGCGGATGCTGAAAAACGGGCACGAGAAGTGCTCGATATGGTCCGGCTGCCGCGCATCGATGAGATGATGCGCAGCTATCCGCACCAGCTTTCCGGTGGCATGCGCCAGCGCGCCATGATCGCCATCGCACTCGCCTGCCGGCCGCAGGTGCTGATTGCCGACGAGCCGACGACAGCTCTGGACGTGACCACCGAGGCGCAGATCCTTGATTTGCTCAAGGAATTGAGGGCCGAGCTTGGCATGTCGATCATCTTCATCACCCATAATTTCGGCGTGGTCGCCGATATCGCAGACCGGGTTTCGGTGATGTATCTCGGCAATGTCGTGGAAACCGGCCGGACCGAGGATATTTTCTACGATCCGAAACATCCCTATACGCGGGCATTGCTCAATTCTATCCCAAGGCTTGGGGCCGCGAAACAGCACCGGTTGAACACCATTCCTGGCATGATTCCCGATCCCTTCAACCTGCCTGATGGCTGCGTGTTTCACCCCAGATGCGGGCTTGCCAGAGACGGCGACTGTCGACGGATCTATCCAGCCGTCACCCGGATCGACGACGAGCGCATGGCTCGTTGTCATGTCGTCGCGGAAGCGATGCAAGCAGGGAGTGCCGCGTTATGACGGAGCTATCCATGGCGCCTGACCTCCTGATGGATGTTGCCGATCTGAAGAAACATTTTCCGATTCATTCCGGCTTTCTCGGACGCCAGACCGGTGCGGTGCGTGCGGTGGAGAATGTCAGTTTTCAATTGCGCAAAGGCGAGACCCTGGGACTGGTTGGCGAAAGCGGTTCGGGCAAATCCACCGTCGCCCGGCTGCTGCTGCGGGCTTTTCCGGCCACCGAGGGCCGGGTGACATTCCGTCGCCGCAATGGATCATTGATCGACATCGCCAAGGCGGGCAATGCCGAGATGCGCGAATTGCGTGACGAGGTCCAGATGATCTTTCAGGACCCGTATTCATCGCTCAATCCGCGCCTGCGGCTGTTGGAGATTATCGGTGAGCCGCTTATCAACAAGAAGGTGGCGAAATCGGAAATCGAGGACCGGGTGGCGGAGCTGCTGAAGCTCGTTGGTCTTCGTCCTGAATTCATGAGCCGTTATCCGCATGCCTTTTCTGGCGGTCAGCGCCAGCGCATTGGCATCGCCCGGGCGCTTGCCGTCAATCCCAGTTTCATCGCCGCCGACGAAGCCGTGTCGGCGCTGGATGTCTCGGTCGCGGCCCAAGTCGTCAACCTGATGCAGGATTTGCAGGAACAGTTCGGCCTGACTTATCTGTTCATCACCCACGATCTGTCAATGGTCGAGCATATCGCCAACCGGGTCGGGGTGATGTATCTCGGCAGGCTAGTGGAAATTGCCGATACGGCAAGTCTGTTCGACACGCCGCGCCATCCCTATACCGAGGCCTTGCTGTCATCTGTGCCGCAGCCGGATCCCCGCGCCAACGCCGCCAAGAAACGCATCATCCTTAAGGGCGAAATCCCCAATGCCGCCAAGCCGCCCTCCGGCTGCGTTTTTCACCCCCGCTGTCCCTATGCGACCGATATCTGCCGTCAGGTGGAGCCGCAACTGGAAGCGCTAGATGGCAGCGACAATGCCGTGCGTTGTCATCGTGCCGCGGAACTGGATCTGGCGGGCGTTCGCTGAAAGGCTCACGAAAGGCGATGCCCCTGCGTTGATCCAGGTCCTTGCGCAAATGTGACTCGATTTGCAGCGCAAACTGTGCAGTAGAATGCGTGATTGGCCTGGCGCGGACGTTTGGACGTTTCTGTGCTAGGCAAAGCATATGTGAGAGTATCGGCATTGCGGATTCTGGTTGTCGAAGATGATGTCATTCTGGGCTCTTCCCTGAAGAAGGCCTTTGAGAAACATGCCTATGGCGTGGATCTGATGCGGGATGGCGAATCCGGGCTGCTTGCCATTCGGGATAATGACTATGCTGTTGTTATTCTGGATGTGAACCTGCCGAAAGCCAGTGGTTTCGAGGTTGTTAGAGCCTTGCGCGCCAGCGGTAACAAGGTTCCGGTCCTGCTGTTGACGGCGCTTGACAGTATCCGCTCACGGGTCGAGGGGCTGGATGAAGGGGCCGACGATTACCTGGTGAAGCCTTTCGATCTTGACGAGCTTCTGGCGCGTGTGCGGGCGCTTGCCCGCCGATATGAAGGGCGCACCGAGACCTTGATCCGTTGCGGCAATGTCGAGCTTGACCCTTCCGCGATGATCGCCCGCCAGAACGGCACGCCCCTGCATGTGGCAGGCAAGGAGTTTCATCTGCTCAAGCTTTTGATGGAGCGCGCTGGGCGCTACGTCACCAAAAGCGATATCGAATACGCCCTCTACGATATTTCGGCCATGGTGGAGAGCAATACGATAGAAGTGACGATCTACAGTCTGCGCAAAAAATTGGGCGCCGATTTCATCAAATCCATCAGAGGCGTCGGCTATATGGTCGAGCGGTGACACGTGACACTCAGTCAAAGACTGTTCCTGAGAATTCTGCCGACGCTGATCATTACAATCGCGCTTGTCGGCGCCTTTGCGTATCGAAGCGCCGACCGCGAGATTGAAAATATCTATGATGCGGAGTTGATCAACGACGCCAACACGCTTTGGGTCCTGCTCAATCATCCGCTGGCCAAGAATTCGGACAAGCCGATTGTCCAGATCCCCGATCTGGATTTCAACATGGACGACCAGCTGTCCCTGAACGAAGATGCGGATGATTACGCCGATGCCCACGCCTTCCGGGCCTGGAAGAATGGCCGCCTGGTCATGGTCAGCAGCAATTCCTTTCCCGAATCCGTCCCGGAATTCAAACGCGGCTTTTCCAATTTCAAGATCAACAATGAAGCCTGGCGGGTCTATTCCCTGCCGATCCCCAATTCCGAAGTCACGATTGAAGTGGCCGAGAAAATGGCGCTGCGCGACGGGTTGGTCGCCAATATCATTCTCAATCTGTCCTTTCCATTGATGATCCTGGTTCCGGCCATCGCCATTGTTGTGTGGTTCGTCATTCATAACGGCCTCAATCATATCCGGGTGCTTGTCCGCCAGATAAGGTCACGGACGCCGGACGATCTTTCGGCAATTTCCACCGATGGTCTGCCCCGCGACCTCATTCCGCTGGTCGGCTCGCTCAATCAGTTCATGGAAAAGCTGCGCATATCCCTGACGCTTGAGCGCCGCTTTGCCGATCTCGCCGCCCATCAATTGCGCACGCCGCAGGCGGGCATAAAGCTGCTGCTGCAATTGATCGAGCGGTCGGATTCGGAGGAAGAGCGTCAGGCGCTGATGAAGGATCTGACCGCCAGCAATGAGCGGGCGATGCATCTGATTGAGCAGATGCTCAATCTGGCCCGCGTCAGTCATCAGCCTTTGAACCTGCAACAGACCAACCTGTTCGATCTGGTTGCCAAGGTGTTGGCGGATTTCGGGCCGGTCTTTAACGAACGGCGGTTGCAGGTTGAACTTTCTGGAGATGAAGAGGCGCTGGTGGCGACCGACAGCAGCTTGTTGCGAATGATGATCGACAATATCGTTGATAATGCCATCAAATATTCGCCGGATGCCGGTGCAATCGAGGTTGTGATTACGTCCAAAGAGGACTGCTGGTGCGTTTCAGTCAATGACAGCGGACCGGGCATTCCCGTTCAGCATCGCGACAAGGTTTTTCAGCAATTCTACCGGTTGCCAACAACAGAGCGTGAGGGCACCGGGCTTGGCCTTGCCATTGCTGCGGCAATTGCGGGCCGCCTTTCGGTTGATATCGAACTGGGTGTGCCGGACTGGGGCTATGGCTTGCGCATAGACCTGCTTGTGCCAGCGGGGACGCTCACTGCGGCTTGATTGGCGGGTTGCAGTCATAGGATGCAAATAAATGATTATAAAGTATAATTTTTAAGTCAACGAGGACACCCCAAGGCTGGTTGGCAAAAAATCGACATTTAAGTTTCACTTCATTTTCGTCTAATCCAGCTTTCAGGTCCGGGTTCTAGGGTTCCTTCACAGATTGAAGGAACCACCATGCAAGCTTTCTGCGATTTTGACGGCACGATATCGAAACAGGACGTCACTGACCTCGTCCTGGAGCGGTTCGCCCTGCCTGAATGGACCGACATCGAACAACAATGGGAGGCTGGCGAGATCAATTCCGCTGAATGCATGCGGGCTCAGATCCGTCTGCTTCAGGCCTATCGGCATGAGATCGACCGGTTTCTGGGCGAAGTCGAAATCGACGCAGGCTTTCCAGAATTCCGCCGCTTCTGCATCCAGAACCATATCCACCTGACCATCGTCAGCGATGGCGTCGATTATTTCATTCGCCGCGTTCTCAGCCATCACGGCATCACCGATATCGAGGTGATCGCCAACCGGATGCTGGAACCCTCCTGCGGCAACCCGACGGTCTTCGATCTCGACCACCCCTTTGCCCGCACTGGCTGCCTAACCGGATCGGGTGTCTGTAAATGCAATGTCATCCGGTCTGGCGATGCGGATCATATCTACATTGGCGATGGCCGCTCTGATTTCTGCGTTTCCAGCCATGCCGCCAAGCTGATCTTTGCCAAATCCAAGCTGGCGGTCCATTGCCAGGAAAACCGGATCCCCTTCATCGCCTACCGCGATTTCACCGATATCACAGCCGCACTCAAGACCCTGAAAACCAAGTCCCTGGCGATTGGGGCTGGTGCTGCTGTGACGACTGTTCCTGCATCAAAAATAGCTTAGGGAAAACAAGACTATGCGTGCAACGCTCAAGATTGCCGAACCACCTGTCGTCTCGCCTTCAGAAGACGAGCTGAGACAACTCGAGAACCTCTATTGCTCTCACGGTGATACCGTCCACTATACGGATAAGCCAAAATTCTTCGAAGGCTGCGAAGGCTCCTTCGTCTACGACGCCAGCCAGACGCCGTTTCTCGACCTGCAAATGTGGTACTCAGCCGTCAATTTCGGCTATCGCAACGAACGGCTGAACAATGCGGCCCATCGGCAGCTTGACCAGCTTCCGCAGGTGGCCTCCCAATATCTGCACCGCGAAAAAGTCGAATTGGCCGCGCTGATTGCCCGCGATGCGGAACAGAAATTTGGCCATAAGGGCCGCGTCCATTTCAATGTCGGCGGCTCTCAGGCTGTCGAGGATTCCCTGAAGCTGGTGCGCAATTTCACCGGTGGCAAAAGCCTGATGTTCGCCTTTGAGGGCGGCTATCATGGCCGCACGCTGGGCGCGAGCGCGATCACCTCGAGCTATCGCTATCGCCGCCGCTACGGCCATTTCAGCGACCGCGCCCAGTTCATCGAGTTTCCCTATCACTTCCGCGGCCCGAAAGGCATGTCGAAGGAGGAATATGGTGAGGTCTGCGTCCAGAAATTCGCCCGCCTGTTCGAAAGCGAATATAACGGTGTCTGGGACCCCAAAGCCGGTAAGTCCGAATATGCCGCTTTCTATGTCGAGCCGATCCAGGGCACCGGCGGCTACGTCATTCCGCCGATGAATTTCTTCACCGGTTTGAAGAAAGTGCTTGATGACCACGGCATCCTGCTGGTCGTCGATGAAATCCAGATGGGCGTCTACCGCACCGGCAAGCTGTGGTCCATCGAGCATTTCGGCGTGTCGCCTGATGTTCTGGTGTTCGGCAAGGCCATTACCAATGGTCTCAATCCGCTGTCCGGTATCTGGGCGCGCGAGGAAATGATCAACCCGACGATCTTCCCGCCCGGTTCGACCCATTCGACTTTCGCCAGCAATCCGATGGGCACAGCCGTTGCGCTCGAAACCATGAAAATGGTCGGCGAGGGTGATTTCGGTGCCAGCGTCATGGAAAAAGGCGCTCGCTTCCTCGATGGATTGAGGGTTCTCGAAAAGCGTCATGCCATCGTTGGTGATGTCGATGGTCTCGGCCTCGCCCTGCGGATGGAAATCTGCAAGGAAGATGGGTTTATCCCCGATAAGGCAACGCTCGACTGGATGTCCGACGAAGGCATGAAGGGCGATCTGGTTGTCGATGGCAAGACCTATGGTCTTGTGCTCGATGTCGGCGGTTACCACAAGAACGTCATCACGCTGGCTCCCAACCTGATGATTAGCAACAGCGAAATCGATCTGGCGCTCACCCTGCTCGATCAGCTGCTGACCCGCGCTGCACGGAGATAGAGCCGTGCAACTCCTGCTTCTTCATCTCGACGACGCGCTGGAGTTGCAGCCTGAATTCATGCGCTCTTGCAAAATGGCTGGCGCGCATGAACTCAACGAACAGCAAAGCGGCAGGGCGGTGCGTCTCTGGGGTCGGCAAGCCGCGCTCGATACGCTCTGGAGCAAGATCAGCCAGGCGGGACGGCAGGGATCTGCCGAACCGCGCCTCTGCTTCATGGGGTCGGGCGATTTTCACCATGTCACATCACTGCTGATCGATCAGGCGCTGGAAAGCCGCAGCGAGCGAGTGACCGTCATTCATATCGACAATCATCCAGACTGGGTGCATTTCGACGGTGGCATGCATTGCGGCTCCTGGGTGAACCGCACCCTTGCCAATCCGCAGGTCGATAAAGTCATCACCATCGGCGTCTGTAGCAATGATCTGGAGACGCCCGAGCGCAAGGGCGCAAATCTCGACCTGCTCGCCAGTGGGCGGCTGGAGCTTTATCCTTATTCGCATCCGCCAAGCCGGGTGAAGGCCAGTTACGGTTCCGGGCAATCCTACCGGCAACATGCCCGTAACCTCTATTGGCAAACCATCGCCGAAATCGGCGAGATGAATTTCATCGACCGGTTGCTGGCCAGTATTCAGACCGACTGCGTCTACATCACTCTGGACAAGGATGTTCTGGTTCAGGGCGATGCGGTGACCAATTGGGACCAGGGGCAAATGCAGATGCCCTATGCCCTGTCGATCATCAGCGCGATCGGTGAGCGCTACCGGATTATCGGTGCCGATGTGACGGGGGATTATTCCCGTCCCGATTATAGCGGCACTCTCTGGACCCGGATGTTGAAAAAGGGCGAGATCCTCATCGATCAACCCCGCCATACATGTTCCGGTCCACAGATCTGCACCATCAACAGCGCCGCAAACCTCGCGCTGCTGGATGTCTTCGGGGAGCAGATGCGATGAAGCAGGGGCTCGATCTATCGATGCTGGCGCTGATCCTGTTCTGTATCCTGACGGAGACAGGCCGCGAAATCTGCTTCAAAAAAGGCGCAGGTGAGGGGGATGTCAGACATATGGTCCTGCGGCCTGTCGTCTGGGCCGGGATCTGTTTCTGGCTCATCGAACTCCTGGCCTGGAGCCGGGTGCTGGCCAGTGTTTCGCTGTCCATCGCCTTTCCGATCATGGCGATGAGCTATGCCACCATCACGATTGCCGGTGCGGTGATCTTCAAGGAATCCATCAACCTTCGCCATGCCGTCGGGGTCGCGCTTGTGACCGCCGGTGTGGTCTGTGTCGGAGCAACAGGACTATGAAACTCTTTGCCTATTCAAAATGGGATAGTATGTCTGTCGCAGCAGCATTGCTGCATCTGGCCTTCAATATCTATCTGATCGCCGGGTTCGAGAGTCGGCCGTTGTGGCTCTCCTTCGTGCTGGCCTGCCTATATGCGCTGTCGATTTCCTGGAACATCAACAGCATTTCCCATAACTTCATTCACACGCCCTATTTCAAGCCGCGCTGGATGAATTATGCCTTCAGCCTGCTGGAATCGATCACCATTGGCTTTTCTCAGACCTATTATCACTGGGTCCATATGCGCCACCATTCCGGCAATAGCGACCGTCCGGATGAGAGTGGCAAGACCGTCGATCTGCTGTCGATCTACAAGCATGGCAAGAATGGCGAGCCGGAAAATGTGTTTTCCTACACCTTTCTGAGCTTCTTCCGGGACGATCTGGGCGAAATCCATCGGGCCATCGCTGCCAGGCGGCCATTTGAAGCAAAGTGGGGCCGGATCGAGCTGATCGCCTTCATTGTCGTCGCACTGGCGGCCCTGGCCTATGACTGGAAGGCGACGTTGTTCCTCGTGCCGTTCTATTATCTCGGCAATTGCCTTTCGTCTCTCAATGGTTACTACGAGCATCTGCACGGCGATCCGGAGGAGCCGATTGCCTGGGGCGTCAGCAGTTACAAGAGCTTCTACAATTGGCTGTGGTTCGGCAATGGTTATCACGCCGAACACCATTACCGGCCCAAAACCCATTGGACGCAATTGCCGCTGCTGCATGACCGCATTAAAGACGAGCAGGAAAAGGCTGGTACGCATGTGATCAGCACCTGCCACGCGCTCGGCTTCATTGCCAAGGAGAACCTGGCCAAAGAGACCATGCCAGGCGAGGGCGTGCGATGAGCACCGATGCGCTCTCGTTTTTTCAGGAAGGCAGCAATGGCAGCGGCATCCTCCTTGTCCACGGGTTGACCGGGGCGCCTGCGGAGATGCGGCTGGTCGCCCGACAATTGCACCGGCGCGGATATTCGGTTTATGCCCCGCTGCTGGCAGGCCATGGAACGGACGAAGCAGCCTTGCGCAAGACGCGCTGGCAGGATTGGCTTGAGAGCGTTGAGGAAGCCGGACAGGTTCTGGCCTCACGGGTCGATGCGGCCTTTGCCGCTGGTATCTGCGCCGGTGGAAAACTGGCGCTGATGGCGGCGGACCGCCAGCCATTGACCCTTCGTGCGGCGGCCATCTATTCGCCCTGTTTCCATTATGATGGCTGGGACATTCCCCGCCATTACAATTTCATGGCCCGCAATATCCGCTGGCTGGCGAAGATTCCGTTCCTGGACCGGCTTAGCTTTCACGAAACCCGCTCGCTCGGCATCAAGGACGACCGGTTGCGCAACAAGATTGCCGCCATGAATGGCGACGGCGTGCTGGAGAGTTTTCCTGGGAAGGGATTGGTGGAAATGGACAAGCTCGGGCGGGTTTTGAAAGCCCGGCTGCCTTTGATGCAGACCCCGACGCTGATCGTTCATTCGCTTGAGGACGATGTCAGCAGTCCAAGCCATGCCCAATATATCTCGTCGCATCTTGGCGGGCCGCGCGAACTGCATTGGCTGCGGGACAGCTATCATATGATCCATATGGACCGCCAGCACCGGCACGTCGCAGATCTGACGGCTGATTTCTTTGAGGCTCATTATGTACCGAACCGAGCATAACATGCCCGAAAACATGGCGGTGAAATCTCCGACCCCAGACGATGTCATGCACAAGCGCGTGATGCTTGATGTGGTGCGCGGTTTTGATACTCGCATTGCAACCTCCATTGCCGATATTGATCGTGATGAGTGGGACCATTGTTTTCCCGGCGAACCTGAGGCTTACGACTATCTGCTGACCGTGGAAACCGCCGGGATATCAGGCTTCGAGTGGTGTTATGCCACGGTCTATGAGGGCGGTTATCTTGTGGCGGCGATGCCAGCCTTCATCACCCGCTATGCCTTGGACACGACGCTTGAGGCAGGCCGCGTCCGCGACGCGATCGGCAGGCTGCGCCGCATCTTTCCGAGATTTCTGACCCTGCCGCTCGCCTGCCTGGGCTCGCCTTGCACGGAGACCGGCAATCTCGGTTTTCACCCCTCCGTCAGGCCGGAACGTCATGAAATGCTGTTTCAGGCGCTGTTGAGCGGGTTTGAGGATTATGCCAGGACACGAAAATGCGTGCTGGGTGCGCTAAAGGATATTCCACAGCCGGTGGATGCCGGGATTGACCGCGTTATTAAGCGCCATGGCTATGAGCCACTGGGCGGCATGCCGACCGCCTGGCTTGCCATCGATTTCAACGATATCGACAGTTATTTCGCCCGGCTGTCATCGTCGACGCGCAAGGACATGCGCCGCAAATTACGGTCGCGCGAAAAGGTCAGGGTCGAATACCACACGCAATTCGGTGACCACCTGCCACGGATCATGCAGCTTTATAACGAGACACGGACCCGCAGCGAATGGCAGTTCGAACAGCTAACACCGGCCTATTTCGAAGGCATCCTGAAGACTATGCCTGGTCGATCTTTCTGCACCCTGTATTTTGTCGGGGACGAACTGCTGGCCGCCAACCTGATGGTTCATAACGATCACACCCTGATCGACAAGTTTTTCTGCATGGATGAAAAGACGGGCCGCCCCTACAATCTCTATTATCTCAGCTGGTTCGAGAATATTGGCTATTGCCTGAAGAACGGATTGACGCGCTATCAAAGCGGTCAGGCCTATTATACTAACAAGGTACGGCTGGGCAGCAGGCTAACGCCGAATGAAATGTATTTCCGCCACCGCAATCCCGTCGTTCAACGTCTTTTGCGCATAGTCGCGCCCTATTTCGCCGCAGATGAAGCGAGCGCAGTTCAGTTGAGTGAGGGCGAGGCATGAAACTGCTTCGCCTGTCATGGCTGGCCGTGCCGGTACTCAACACGGCCCAGCAGATGTTTTTGAAACTTGGCGCAGATCAGGCCGATACCGCGCATGGATCGGCGTTTTTCGAACATGTCTTTCTGTCGCACTGGTTTCTTGCCGCAGTCGTCGCGGAAATCGTCTGTTTTATCGTCTGGATGTCGGTACTGGCCGATCTGCCGCTCAGCAAGGCATTTCCCCTGTCTGCTGTCAGCTATGTGCTGATCATGGCGATGGCCTGGTTCATGTTTGACGAACCGGTCACGCTCTTAACACTGATCGGCACGGCGACAATTCTGGCTGGCGCCTGGTGCATTGCGACGGCGTCAAAGTCTGGGACCTGAGGCTGCACTCAAAATGAAATATCGAAGGATTTGTTGAAGGCAATTCCAATGGTGTTCTGGTTTCTGGTCCCGAGCTCAGAGGTAACAGGGGAATCGGCGGCATCGCCCACCAGCCGCTCGAAGCGATTATAGAGTTGCACCGACATATCTGGTGAAATCGCATAGGTGGCCGAGACGGTAAAGCCCACGGATTTGATCCCGGCGCTCGCATCGAAAGCATTGATGCGGCCATTCCGGCTGGCCTCGGCAGCGGAGACGCCGAAATATTTGTTCATATAGGATGTGTCACCAAAGGTGGCCCTCGGCCCGGCGGACAGCAGCCATTTTTCCGAAAGCGGCTGAAACCAATCCGAGCCGATATCGACGACCAATCCACTGCCATTTGACAGCGCCTGGCGGATTTCCGAGCGCACCCGCCAGACATCCGGCTTAATCCAGTATTGGACGAAGACACCGGCATCGATATCAAATTCGACGTTTTTCAGCCCGTCGAGATTGGTCGATTTGGAGGAGCGGCTGTCACGAAAGCCAACGACCGGCCCCACTTCAAACCCATGCCCACTGAATACCGTATAATCCAGATTATCATCAGGTGCTGAATTTTCCTCGGGCTCTCCGAACCGACGGATATCGAAGGAGGGAATGACCCCGAACGTATATTGCTTGGAACCGGGATAGCTGGGCGCCAGTTCGACCGCGCCTCCAAGCGTGACTGTCCAGCGGCTCTCCGTATCGGCACTCGTGTCGGCGGCGTGACTGCCACAGGCAGAAAACAGCATGCCTGACAGACAGCCGACAACCACAGCAGCTTTAGGATTTGCGATGCGAGACAAAACCATCCGTCCAGAAATGCCCTCTGTCGAACGGCAGTGGCAAAGTTACAGGTCGGTAATTTTATTGAACTGTCAGACCGCCCCGGTCAAGGACATTACGATATCCGCACCGATTCCCCCGTGCTTCCTCAAGCCAAGGTGGATTTGAAGTGACAGTTCTGCTGGTTGAATACCATGTTACGGCGAGAATGGTTTTTCCAGCCAATCCCAGAAAGGCTTAACTCTTGTCTGAGCCGTGGCCGCGCCCCAGCAGCGCCATCAACGCATTCGTGGCAAGCCCCAGCAGGATGGCGCACAGGACGAGCCCGCCCGCATAGATCACGAAATTGCCGGAGAGCCAGTTTGCCGCGACCAATCGCATGTTGCTGATGCTCAAGGGCTGCATCGACAACAGGCTGACACTGGTCGGCTCATTGACGACGATCTCCTGTTTCCTCGCATCGTAAACGCTGACGCGGCCCGAAATCGCGGTCCAATTGCGAAGATCGGCGATATCGACCGTGCCGGTTTGTAACAATGCGCGATCAGGGGCGCTGAATGTCGTCAGGATGGCACCGTCGGCATCGACGGATTGGGACAGAAATGCACTGGATGCCTGGGGCAATGTATAGGCGGCCTCGGCACTCGGCCACAGGCTGACGGTCGCCAGATTGAGATCGAAGGTTTCTTTCATCCAGGTGTCGACGCTGGAAAAAAATTCCATGACCGTGCCGGAATCAATTTTGTCGCGCCAGGATTTGAGCTTTACGTCGGTGCTGAGATCGCCATCTCCGGCACCCTTGGTTTGTAGCTGCACATTGGTAAATGCCTGGGGTGGAAGGTCCGGTGCGGCTCCGATGAAAATCGCATTGCGACCGGAAAAGCGTGGGGGCGATGACGCCATTTCGAGTGCAAGGGTTTGCCGGGCCGATGCGGCAAATTTGCCGAGCACGGTTGCGGCGGCGGCCAGTGTCACATCGTCATTGCGGCCCAAAACAACCATTGTCGGGGTTTTTGCCGCAGCAAAGGGAAAGCCGAGACCCGCTGTTGCAGCGAGATCGGGGGCCTGGGTCAGATGCGCGATCGGTGGCATGACGAATTGCGAAGAGCCGAACAAGGCAAACCGCGCCGTTTTGTCCGCTGTCTCACCAGGTGCGCAGACGCTGTCCTCCTGGGTCATCATCACGGCTTCGAGCCCGATGACATTCACGCCCGGATGAAAATGGCGCAGGGTAACGCGGATCGGATAGTGTCGGAGAACCGCGCCTCCTTTGGACGTGATCGGAACGGTGGTCGCCAGATGACCGTTGACCGATACCACGATCTGGCTACCCGGCAAGACCTTGCTCGAATAGGCGGCGTCCAGCAATATGGTCGCGGTCCCATAATGGTTGGCATAGAAATCGGCTGGCATGCCCACCGTGAAATCCGTGAAAAAGCGGCGACCTGAAAACTCCTGGTCGGGAAGACCGAGCGCGGCAAAGGACAGCGCCCCGGCCTTGTCCAGAATAGGTGTATCGACGCCGCGCCAGGCCGAGGTTTTCAACATCCGCCGCTCGCCGTCTTGGGCAAACTGGACAAAGTTATCGGCAATCGCTTTGATGTCGCGCCAATCCGGGCCGCTGAAGGCGAGGACCGACACTCCTGGCCGGCCCGGAAGCGCCATGAAGCCAGCCATCGTGCCGTTCAGCTTTCTGGCGTCTGTGTTTACGGCATTGTTTATGCCGATCAGGCCCGCCATTTGCGATGTTGTGGCCGCCACGACCACAAGTTCCCCAGGCGCCGGTCGTGCTGGCATGGTTTTCGTGAAGCTGAAGGAGCCATTGGCCACGCCGCTCAGCAGTGACAGGCCTTGGGCCAACTGGAGCAAAGCGGGGGTGGCAGATGGCTGTTCGAGATCCGGTGAAACGATGGTGAAATGGCTGCGGCCTTTTTCATCGACACCAAGCGCGCGCACATCGTCGAGACGTTTCATGCCGTTGGCGTCAGGGTCCGCAAAGGTCAGATAGGTTTTTGATGCATCCACTTCCGTCCACAATTCATAGGTGGATTGGATGGTGCAGTCGGTGCGGTGCCGTTGCTCTGCGGCAAAACTGATCCGGTTAAAGCCCGGAACAAGAACGCCTCGCGGCACGGAAATTGTATTTTGCTGCGCAGACTGGCCGCCTCTGATCGGCAGGTTTAGAACCGGCGTGTCATTGATGGTGATAAGAATGTTAGAGGCTTCCGGCGCAACCACCAGCGCGTTGCTATAGCTCAGCACCAGCTTTGCATCGGCTGAGGCTTGTTCCGGTGTCAGATAAATCGACATCGCCTGCCGGGCCAGTTCGCCTTGCAGCTTGAGAACCGGTGTTGTCAGCAGGTAACGGCGTGACAGGCTCTCGCCTTGCTGTTGTGCCGGGCGGTTGGACAGGGGAATGCCGGGGATCGGCGTAGTCGGGACGGGGACAGGTGCCTTGGTCGCGGGCAGGCCGGGTATCGGCGCGCCCGGCATTGTATTGCTTTCGGGGCTCATGTCGAAAGGCGCCATCTGGGCAAGTGCTGACCCAGCGCTGGCCAAAAGCATCAAAATCAGGGCAAAAGCTGTTTTCAATGTTCGCCCTCCTGCTTTGCGTCGTTTTTGGCTTTCGAAGAAAGCAGCAGGAGCAGATAATGCAGGCCACGCAGTGTCTGTGTGAGAGACAGGCGCAGGAACATCCAGGCTCCTCCTAAAAGGCCAGGATTGCGACGCCGCGACTGTTGAAACAGGCTCCACTGCTGGGCATTGGCAAAGATCAGATCAGCGATGAATTCATGATGGCGCACGGTTTCCGGGAGATAGCGGCAGCCGATTGAGACGATGTCACCATTAAATTGAAAATGACGGATATTGACAGGCAGTTCGGCCCATTGGTTTGTACCATGCGGTTGAAACGTCACGGCGGCCAAAGTGTCCCGCTTGAAGATTTCGCGGTCACGGGTAAAAATTTGCAGGCTGGCACCGTTGACCGACACATCATCGATCATTGCCGGATAGGTTTTTCCACCCACGGAAAACTCGCAGCGCCGGCTGACCTGCACACGACGCGACGACTGTCGCTCTCCCCGCTCCGAGACGACGCCCAGTGCGCATCCGGCCATGATCAGATTGACCAGGTTCCAGCCACCGACCACCAGTGTCACGTCAAACCGATAGGGATCGCTGTAGAGCCTGTAGACAGTCACTGCAAAGGCAAGCAGCAGGATGAAGAAAATCAGGAAAAACGGCCGGCTGATTTCCGACAGGCGGCTTTCCGTCACGCTTTCATCCTTGGCGGTGACCTTGAAGGTCGGTCGCCGTGGGTCCCACATCACAGAGAGGATAGCCGGCAGCAGATGTATCGATTGCACATATTCGTAAAGCTCCGAAATCCATGGCCAGCGGAAAGAACCATAGAGGTAGTTCTGAACCATCAGGTTCACGAGCATGTAGGACAGGGTGTAGGCCATGAACTCACCACCCGAGCCCATGAAAATCTGCAGATCGAAAAACAGGTAGAACAGCGGCGCCATCAGGAAGATTGCCCGGGGAAAAGGAAACAGCCAGAACATCGTCGATGACATGTAGCAGAGCCGCTGCGGCAGGGTCAGCCCGCGCTTGAGTGGTGGAAAACGGAACAGCATGATCTGCATCATGCCCTGCGCCCAGCGGCTGCGCTGGCCGATGAAACTGGCAAAGGTGGCCGGTTGCAGGCCAGCGATTAGCGGCATATCGACAAAAATGCTGTTCCAGCCGCGCGAATGCAGTTCAAGCGCGGTTTCGCAATCCTCGGTGATGGAAAGGCCGCTGAAGCCTTTGGTTTCAAGCAGGGCTTCGCGGCGCAGAACGGCAGCCGATCCGCAGAAAAAGGCCGCGTTCCATTTGTCGAGGCCGCGCTGGATAATGCCGTAGAACATTTCGTTCTCGCTCGGCATCTTGTTGAATGTATTGAGGTTCCGCTCAACCGGATCAGGGTTGATGAAGAAATGCGGTGTCTGGACCAGGAAAAGACGCGGGTCTTCCCCGAAATAGCCGACGGTTTCCTTGAGAAAGCTGCGGGCCGGAGCGTGATCTGCGTCGAAGACGGCGACCAGCTCTCCACTGGAGTGATCGAGACCGTTGTTGAGATTGCCAGCCTTTGCATGTTCGTTGCGCTCGCGCGTTAGATAGCGCACGCCAAGCTGGCTACAGAGCGCCTGGAGCGCCTGATGACGTTGTTCGGCGAATTTTGCCGCCAGCAGGTCGGTGGACTGGCGCTTCTGCTCCGTTGAGCCATCGTCCAGCAGCCAAACAGTGAATTTGTCGGCTGGATAATCGAGATTGCGGGCCGCAGCCAGCGTATTGGCCAGCAAGGCTTCGTCTTCGTTATAGCTTGGCACGAAGATGTCGACGATTGGCAGTTCTTCAGCGGCAAGCGTGCGAAAAGGCTTGCGTGGCGGCAGTGGCATGGACACCACGAACAGGCTGAGAAACAGCATCAGGACGCTGTACATCTCGGCCAGATAGACAAGCAGGCCGGGGATGAAATTTTCAAGCTGGTTGACCGGCGGCAAGGTACTGCTGGTGCGCCAATAGACATAACGCAGCACAATGGCCGTCGAGAGCGACAGAAAAACAATGCGGCCGCGGCCTTCGATCCGCATCATTCTCATCACCGAAACGATGATCAGAATGATGAATGTTGTCACCAGCTGTGTCCGGGTGTCGATGGGCAAAAATGTCAGAGCCAGCATCGCCGCCGCGCAGATCAGCCAGAGCAGGAAGCGGACCAAAAACACCATTGTCTAATCCTCGAAATCCCGGTCAAAGGGGACGTATTGCGGCCAACGCGACGCAGCGGATTTTTCGCTTATGGCCACCAGGCTCATGGGCGCCATCCAGCTCATGGGCATTGTCCAGCTTGGGTTGCCCCAGATTGGGCCGAGGTCGCACCAAGGCATGCAGGCGATGGGACGACAGAACCCGGTTTTGTGGTCTGTGAGGATGGCGACGGGCTTGTCGCGCCCGATCGAGCGGGCGAAGGCACTGCTCCATGAGCGCCACTGATCTGGCCGGGTGACGGAACGATCGTATTTTGCGCACCCGCCGGCAATGGCCGGGGATTAGGTGTCACCGAACCAGGAGCGGCAGACTGTGATGTCGCCGCGTTTGTCTGGGCCGGACGCGGCGCGCGACGCTCGGTCGGATATTGAGACTGAGTGACAGCTGAGGCTGCAGGGACCGGCAGAATGGGCGTTGCCGGAGGATAGATCGGTGCGCTTCTACCGCCCAGGCGGGCGTCGAGCGGGGGAGGGCCGCCGTAAGGGTTCCAGCCAGGGCTGTCGACGGTGCCAGCAAGGGTAAATCCATACATCAGCGATAGAAGCTGCTGTTCGCTTGCCAACCTGTCGCAAAGGCGCATGCGGATCTGAACGGTTCCGCCATCGACGAAGGGGCCACGCTGGCCCTGCCGGGCGCGCAATTGCTGCCAGGCATAAAGGCAGAGGTCGTTGCCGCTGGAGCGGCCTACCGCATAGCCGAACGGCCCAAAATCATTCTGCACCACGTAAGGCGCTCGGGTCATGGCGATGCCCGGCAGGGTGCCGCGCATTTCCGAATTGATCCGGGCGTCGGTCAATGAGGCCGAGGAGAGGGCATTATCGCCGTAGCGATTGGGATTTTCCGTTCCGTAAAACCGCACCTGCACGACATTTTGTCCCGGAACCGTCGAATTGGTCGACAGGGCAATTTCCTGCTGCACCGCATTGCTGAAGCGCTTTTGCGTGACGCCGACGATGGAAAAGTCGCCCGGCGGTGGTAAAAGCATGGCCTGGTCTGCGGAGAGCGCCCGCGTTTCGTCGTTCAGCCGCACCGGATTGCCGGCACAGGCGGACAAAAGGGCCACAAGAATAAGAGCGGGCGAGCAGAGTGTGCCCCGCACCAGTCCCGCTAGAATCGGTCGGTCTAGAATCATAGACTCGTCTTACGCCAGAAATTGCACTGACGAAATTTAAAACCTTTCAAAGTGCAAGACTTCCCTCCCGATCCGATCAAAATAAACCATTTCTTTACCCTAACAGTTAAAAGTCAGATCTTATTGGCTTTGCATTTCGGCCGATAATGCGGACGGAGTTCTCATGCGTACATCACTCATAGCGCTTATAGCGATTGCGGCCGGAGCCGTGGGTGCCGTGGGCGTTCTTCCGGGTCATGAGGATCTCGCGACGGTTTCGAAAAATTCGCAGGCCTCCGGCCAGGATGTCCGTGAGGGCGAGGAGGCTGGCGAGCAGGTTCAGTCTGGAAAGTCCGAGCGCCTGCCAGCACCCCGGGCCATGCCGGTGCAACTGCTGGCAGAGGCAGGCACGCCCGACCAGTCAGCGCCCACCCGAGCCAGTTTGCCGCTTGTCCCTGTTGCCGGGGAACAGTCTGCCGCACCGGTAAAGCCTGCCGAGGGTCGAGGGTCTGGAGAAACCAGCCGCCCATCGGTTGATGAAAGCGCGTTGCGTTATTTTGCCGCCCGTGGTGATACGGTTCGGTTGCAGGCTGAGATTTCTCGCCTGCGCATGCTTTATCCCGGCTGGCAGCCGCCGGAAAATCCGATGTCCATCGCAACCGGGGTCGATAGTTTCGTCCAGTCCCTCTGGCAGACCTATGCAGACGGGCGTTATGATGAGGTGCGCAAAGCCATTGCCGGGCGCCAGCAGAGTGAACCCGGTTGGATGCCACCGGAGGAATTGCTGGGAAGTCTGAGGCTTGCCGAAACCCGCCAAAGCCTGGTCAAGGCATCCGATGACAAGCGTTATGACAGTGTTATCTCACTGGCGTCAGGGGCGCCGGAACTGCTGACCTGTACGGAGGTCGATGTTTTATGGCGTGTTGCCGAGGCTTTCGCCAGGACGAGCAAGCCGGAACGCGCCCGCGATGTCTATACCTATGTGCTGAAAACCTGCCGGACCCCACAATTGCGGCTGGCATCCATGCAGAAGGCAAGCACTCTGTTGCAGCCCGCTCTGCTCGAAGATTTGTTGAAGCTCGAACAGCCCAGTGCTGACGGGCAACCGGAATTCGACGGCATTCGTGACGATATTGCCCGCCAGATCGTGGCGCGCGCCGGACAGGATGCCGGGATTGCCGTGCAGGGCGTTGAGCTGGAGCGGTTGGAAAAGGCTGCCGAACGCGAAGGAAAAGCCAGCGATGCCCTGCTGCTCGGCTGGTATCATTACCGCCGCAACGACATGGCCACCGCGAAGGAGTGGTTTGACCGTTCCTACGCAAAAGAGCCAAATGCCTCGGCGGCTCAAGGGTTGGCCCTGACGCAGGTGGCGCTTGGCACACCGGGCGAAGCGGAAAAGACCATGTTCCGCTTTTACGGCACCGATCAGCAGGCGAGGGCTGTCTATCTTTCGGCGGTTGCCGCATTGCTGTCGCAGGACCCGCCAAAGGTCATCGACAATGGCGTGCTGTCCCGTATGGCGCCTGTCGTCATCGCAGCCCGCAATGCGGCGGCAGCCGAGCAGTTCGGCTGGTATGCGCGCGCGCTGCAACAGATGTCGACGGCGGCGGACTGGTTTCGGCTGGTTTTGTCCTGGGATGCCACCTATGAACCTGCGGCCTACGGGCTGGCCCTGTCCCTTGACACTTTGGGCGACAAGACCGGCGTGGCGCAGATCAAGGCCAAATGGGCTGGCCAGTCCGACCGGATCGCCGCAGTCGGCGAAACCAGACCTTCCAGAGACCGGCTTGCGGAAAAACAAGCGGTGCGGTCTGCCGACCGATCGGCTGGTGCCGAGATGGGGAGTTCCCCGTCCGGGGCAGTCAGCCAGACACGCTCAAGACCGACCATGGTTGTCTTGCAGCAAGAAACCGGAACCAGGCGTTCTGGCTGCTCATCAACCCTTCCTGCCGGGCAATTGTCGCCGTCAGAGGCTTTGATGCGCGGCTGGTGCCTGATGGATCTCAAGCGTCCGATGGAGGCGGTCGAGGCGTTCGACAGGGCATTCAGCGGCGGCGACCTGCCGCTTCGCCAGGATGCCGCCTATGGCAAGAGCCTGGCGCTGCTGCGGTTGAAGCTAACCGATAAAGCCGCCGCTGCCGCCGCGTCCGTGCCGCTTGGCAAGGAGCGGGCGCGTGAGCTGCAATTGGCAATTCTGGCTGATCGCGCTGTTGGCGCCTTCCAGCTTGGCCGAGCCCGTGAGGCGCTGATTGCGCTCGACCAGCGCGCGCGCCTGATGCCGGAACCGCAGGATCTGCTTTTGCTGCGGGGCTATGCCTATCAGAAACTCGGCTATGTCGGCGAGGCGCGCCAGATCTTCCAGACACTATCAGATGTCGGCAATACATCCGCTCTCAAGGCCTTGGCCGATATCCGCGCCAATGATCCCGGCGAACCGCATGGCTGATAGAATGACTGGATGCTGTCAGCGTCTTGGGGATTGGGATGCCTGGGAATCTGTTCCGCTTCCGCTGAAAAGGCAAACGAAAGCAAGAGCCTCTCGGGTTCAATCTGAACCTGACAAACTCTAGTCTCCGGTTTCCTGGATTGTGGTGAGCGGTGCATGGAACGTTGCCGTCAGGCCGGACGGGCGATAATCCTTATGGGCATTGCCTGTTCCAGCCAGTCCCATGCGGATCAGGCGTGAGCCAAAGCCCTTGCGAGTTGGTTCGCTCACGGTTGGTCCACCGCTTTCCGTCCATGTCATCGATAGGGTCGGAATGGCATCGTTGTCGGCGATCCACCATTTGACGGAGACCCGACCGCTATTGTTGGAAAGCGCACCGTATTTGAGGGCATTGGTCGCCAGTTCGTGCAGTAGCAACGATAGTGAGAGACCGGCCTTCGGGCCAAGCGCCAGATCGGGACCATCCACGTAAATACGGTCGCCGTCGGCATGCAAGGCCAGCACTTTCTCGATTACATCGCGCATTTTTGCCGCCGACCAGTTTTGCCGCAGAAGAACGTCATGGGCGGCGCCCAGGGCATGCAGACGGGCCAGGAAGGCGTTGACGGCTTCCTTTTCCGAGACGTCCTTCAATGTCTGCCCGGCAATGGCCTGGACCATGGCCAGCGTATTTTTCAGCCGGTGGCTCAGTTCGTGGTTGAGAAGTTCCTGTTCTTCCTCGGCCTGAACCTTGGCAAGGGCTGCATAGGTTCGGTCGGCGATACCGCGCGTAAAGTCCAGTTCATCCTGGTTCCATGTGCGGGGTTTGTCGTCATGGGCGAAAAGAATGCCGACCAGGTTTCCGCCTTTGAGGATCGGTACCTTGATCAGCGACGAAACGCCGATGGAGGCATAGACGTCCTTTTCTGTGGTCAGCCGTTTGCTTGAGGCGATGTTGGGGATCGACAATGTCTCTCCCTTGCACAGGTGCTCAATCGTTTCTGAAAACCTTTGGAGAGAATGGCGCCCCGCCAGCGAGACCGTGCCAGGGGATGTCCAGTCGAAGGCGACGGCAAAGCTATTGTCCGTCCTGTCCAACACGGCGTAGCCCGCCCGGGCAACGCCGAGACCGTCCGACAGGATAGCGGCGGCGCTCCGGGTGATTTCTTCCACGGTGCTGGCGGCGCGAAGTTCGTCCCCAAGCTTTAACAGTGCGGCCTTTTTCGCTTCTTTCAGCTTGGCATCAGTGGTGTCGAAGACCACGCCGACCATGCGGGTGATCTCGCCTGCCTCGTTGTGAACGAAGCGCGCCCGCCGCGAAATCCAGCGCAAC
This sequence comes from Agrobacterium vitis, assembly GCF_014926405.1. Classification (NCBI taxonomy): domain Bacteria; kingdom Pseudomonadati; phylum Pseudomonadota; class Alphaproteobacteria; order Hyphomicrobiales; family Rhizobiaceae; genus Gillisella; species Gillisella vitis. The sequence goes on along the minus strand of NZ_JACXXJ020000003.1, from coordinate 746,445 downwards.
TCGTCATCGTCGGCGCGGATGATCCGATAATCCACGTCAGGACTGGCAGACCCTTCTCGCCGGGTAACCGGGTTCGAACGCAGGCCACGATCGTCCTCATGCACCAGAGCCTCAATCTCCGAAGCGGGATAGGACGCCTGCACCGGAATGCCGAAGACCCGACAGAATTCGCTGGAAACTGTCATGGTATTGGTGGCGATGTCCAATTCGAACGTGCCAACCCGCCCGGCGGCTTGAGCGCTTCGCGAGCGTTCGTCCTGTTGTTCCATGGCCGTGACGCGCGCCAGCCTGCGCTCGCTCAATCGGCGCTGTACCTCCGCCTCACGCGCTTTTTCCTTCAGCGCCTTGCGTAATTCCAGCTGTACCATCACCTGTCGAGCCAGAACCTTCAATGTGTCCTGTTGAAGCTCATCCAGTTGCTTGGGTTCGAAACCCAGCACGCAGACGGTGCCGATGGGGAGATTATCAGCGGTTTTCAGGACGGCTCCTGCGTAAAACCGCAGATGGGGTTCGCCGGTGACCAGCGGATTGCGATTGAACCGGCTGTCTTGACTTGCATCCGGTATCATCAGGAAATCGTCTTCCAGGATAGCCTTGGCGCAGAAGGAACTGTCGAACGGTGTCTCGCGCACGCCAAGACCGACTTCCGCCTTGAAGAATTGCCTGCTGTCATCGATCAGATTGACGACGGCGATCGGCGTCGCGCAGATCCGCGAGGCGAGGGCGGCAATATCGTCAAAATCCTTTTCGCGCGGCGTGTCAAGCACGTCATAGGCCCTGAGCGCCTCAAGGCGCCGTCTCTCCCGCTGCTCGGCCTGGTCGTCGTTTAATGATTGGCGCATGAATCTTGTTCTGTCGTGCCGGTTCAAACTCTGGACCGGGCGGGATTTGCCGAGAGGGTTGCATTTTTTAAAGTGAAGATGCGCTCGCACCTTCGTTACCGAGAAATTCTTGTCCATTCCATCCGGGGGGACAAAGCAGGATGTGAATATGCGGAGAGGGTAAACTTTCCATGACGTTTGCCCGCTGGGCTGGAGATTCACTGGTTTATAAGGGCATTATCTGGGCATTTTTTATAGAATTTGCAAGATTGGAAATGCAGGTCCTTTTGCGGTGCTTTCTGCGATGTCCGAACATCAATTTTATTTTTAACAGATGGAACATATAGGATTTCTTCTCGTTTCGAGTTCCTAACGACAACAGGAAGTTTTATGACCGACAGCTCAGCTAGACGCGGTGCCGAGGCCGCCGGGCGCAGACTTCTGGCAGAGCATGCATCGGAAGATCCATTTGCCGCCGCCTTCAAGGCGACCCGCATGCCGATGATCATTACCGATCCCAGGCAGGCCGACAATCCGATCATCTTTGCCAATAATGCCTTTTGCGAGCTGACGGGCTATGCTTCCGACGATCTGATCGGCAAAAATTGCCGCTTCCTGCAAGGCCCTGACAGCGACCCGAAAGCTGTGTTGCAGATCCGCAAGGCGATAGAGGCCGAGCGGGACGTATCGGTCAATATTCTGAACTACCGTAAGGACGGCACGACGTTCTGGAATGCATTGTTCATCAGCCCAGTGCGCGATATCCAGGGCGAAGTGATTTATTTCTTTGCCTCGCAACTCGATTTTACCGATGTCAAAAGCAAGGAAGTGCAGCTGGCCTCGGCAAAATCGCAGGCGGAAGCAGCGGTCGCCCAGCGTACGCAGGATCTTGTCGATGCTCTGGAGGCAAAAACCACGCTCGTCCATGAGGTCGATCACCGCGTCAAGAACAATCTCCTGACGATTGCCTCCATCGTCAAGTTGCAGGCGCGGATGACCAGGGACGATACGGTGCGCCATACCTTGCGCTCTGTGCTTAACCGCGTCGAAGCGCTGAGCACGGTACAGAGAAAGCTGTTTACCTCGAGCGATGTCGGGCGCTTCGATGTGGCGGATTTTGCCCGCGAACTGGTGATTGACATTGTCAACGCGCTGAAACGGGGCGATATCAATATCACCATGGATCTTTCCCCGGTCTTCGTTCCCGCCGTGAAAGCGTCGCCACTGGCGCTGATTGTCAATGAGTTGATCGGCGATGCGGTGCGTCGTGGCTTGAGCGATGGCGGCGGCGAAATCCACCTGACCGTCAACCGGCCAAACGGTCATTTCGTGATTGAAGTGCGCGATACCGCTGATCCGGTGCCGGTCAATAGTGAGGATGACGACTTCGGGCGCCTGATGCTGGAAACCTGCATTCGGCAGGTCGATGCCAAACTTGAACGCAAGACTGAGGGCCGCCAGACCATCGTGCGGGTCACCCTGATGGTTGATAGCTGATCTGGAGCATAAAATTGGACATCATGATCGTCGAAGACGAGACCCTGCTTGCGCTTGAACTTGAAGCGGAAGTGGAGGCAGCTGGCCACACTGTCGTCGGACAGGCGATGAGCCGTGCTGAGGCTATTGAAATCATCGACCGGGAAAAACCGGACTTCGCCTTTGTCGACGTTCATCTTCTCGATGGACCAACCGGGATCGAGGTCGGGCGGCATCTGACTGAGCGGGGTATTCCCTATGTTTTCGTCACCGGCAATCTTCGGCGGATACCGCCGGATTTCGTCGGTGCGGTGGGTGCTATTGAAAAGCCCTATACCATGAATGGCTTGCAGAACGCCCTGGATTATATCGGCAAGCGGCTGCGGGGCGAGGCTAACGTGCAGGCCCCGCCAAGCCTGGTGGTGGCGCCGGAGACCCAGCACGGTTGAGGGCATCGACCTCAAATCCGCGTCGCGGGCTTGAGGTCGTCAGGCCAAATGCCAATGTCATAATGCCAGCGTCGTGGTGACACCTGGCTGGTATCAGACGCTGACGCGACGGCCTTCCTTATCGGCATTCTTGCGGTCGGCGCCGTGTTTTTCGATAATGGTGCGGGCATCCTCGACCGATATCCGGTGCTTCTTGGCAAAGGAAATAGGCTCGTAAGGCTGTTGCGCGGTCGTTTCGTTGGTTTTCTTCTCAGCCATGATGGGTGTCCGATCTTGCTTGCTCCGGCGCAGCGCCAGAGTGTGGGTTGAAATCTGTGACATTCTGAAGAGGGAGAATGTGGGCGTCTGGACCGAGAGACCGGCAGTGTGGCGGTCATGGTCGGTATTTTACCCCGATGGGCTGTATATGGCGATGAATGTCGCGAACTTCAATGTTGAGATTCGTTTAAGCGGGCCAATAGACCATTTCTACATGTCCCGGTACCGCGGAAATGGCTTATTTTCCTTTGCGCGGGATTTTATTGCCACGTGGCCCGGTTGTCACCGGCGTCCTCTTGCGGCTTTCCGTTAGAAGGATACGCCAGCGATCCAGGCGTTCAGGTGCCAGTTCGCCCTTGGCAATGGCCGCCTGCACGGCGCAGCCGGGCTCATGGGCATGGGTGCAGTCGCGAAAACGGCATTGCGGCGCAAGATCGGTAATTTCGCTGAACAAGGTATCGAGCCCATCCGTCACGTCGCTGACATAGAGGGTGCGAATTCCCGGCGTGTCGATGACCCAGCCGCCACCGCTGATGGCATGCAGAGATCGCGCCGTCGTGGTATGACGTCCCTTGGCATCGTGCTCGCGGATGCCGCCAGTTTTCTGGGGCAGGCCCGTTTCCGAACCGGCTCCCGTCTCCAAACCCGCCAAAGTGTTGACCAGTGTCGATTTTCCAACCCCCGACGAGCCAACAAGGGCGACTGTCTCGCCGATGCCGCACCAGGGCGCAAGCGCTGCTGCGGCATCCGGGGCGCGGGCATTGACCGTGACCACGGGCAGGTCGCGTTGCAGTCCTGCTGCCTCATCAACGAACCTTTGAGCATCGTCAACCGTATCGGCCTTGGTCAAAACCAGCACCGGATTGGCGCCGGACTGGTTGGCCATGACCAGATAGCGCTCCAGCCGGGCCGGATTGAAATCGGCATTGCAGGACGTGACGATAAACAGCGTATCGACATTGGCAGCGGCAAGCTGTTGGCCGTTGCGGCCTTCCGTGCGCCGCTGCAAGACGGTCTTGCGCTCCAGCCGGCGGACAAATTCCCCGGTTACCGGATTGGCAAGCACCCAGTCTCCCACCGCGAAATCGGCGGTATTGCTATGGTGAGGCAGTCCGAGATCACCGTTTCCGCCAGCATGGATCGCTTCGACCCGGGCGCGGTGAACGGAGGCGATACGCCAGGGCGTCAGGGCCGATTCATCCGGGCCGATCTGGTCTGCAAAAAACTCCGACCAGCCAAGCGTTGCAAGCAAGGGGGCGGTCAAAATGCGATACCGCAGCGGGCTGGAGCGATCATCGTGCTTGCTTTCTATCAACGAGTGCCGGGCTATCAACGTTGTCTGACGACTACATAAGGCGATGTCGGACGCGGGGGAAGAGCAAAAAAATGCCTGAAAATTCTAAGGCAAAAATTCCCCGAAACCGAAGCGAGTTTTGCGGTAAAATACCATGGTTGACAGCGAAATTTCCTCCTCCTTTACGACAGGTGAGAAAAGCCTGAACAGGCGGGACGACATTGATTGACAGAGGTAGTTTAGCATGTCACGAAATCCTATGATCAGTCGCCCCCTGCGTAACGTTTCGCTCACCCCCGAACTCGAGGGTTTCATTCATGCCAGCCTTGCGTCCGGCGATTACGCCAACGCAAACGACATGGTGTGCGCAGCCCTTGACGGGCTGCGCAACGCGGCCTCGCCCGTAGGCAGGCAAGATATGGGCATGGAAGACGTGGAATGGCCAAAAGGTGGCGGCAATTGCGGCGATCTGATCCGGGGGCGGGATTGGCGCAATTCCAGCCTCGGGGCGGTTTGTCAATGGTCGGGAGAATTGCGGGGGACGGTCGCCAATGTGGTCAATTCACCGGTTGCGACTGTATTGATGTGGGGAAAAGACCACATCATGATTTATAACGATGCCTATAGTGTCATTGCTGCGGATCGCCACCCGATAGCGCTCGGCATGCCTGTTGCCACCGCCTTCCCGGAAGTCTGGGATTGGAACCGTGGTATTCTGGAAGCCGGTTTCAGGGGCGAAACGGTGGTGTATCGGGATCAGCCGATTGTGCTGAATCGCCGGTCGGGACCGGAAAGACTGTTTCTCGATCTTTTCTATACTCCGGTGTACGATGCCGACGCCAAGGTCGGTGGCGTGATGTGTACGATTGTCGATAACAGCGCGCGTCTGTCGGTAGAGAGGCGGCTGGCTGAGCGCGAGGCGGAGTTGAGGCGGGTTACGGATGCCGTGCCCATGTTGATTTCCTATGTCGACCGGGATCACGTCTATCGTTTCGTCAATGCCACCTATCAAGACTGGTTCGGTATTGCGCCTGAACGGGTGGTTGGGCGTCATGTGCGCGAACTGCTTGGCGATTTGTCCTATACCAACCGGCGCTCCTCTATTGAGCGTGGCCTTGCGGGTGAAAGCTTTACCTCGGAAGCGACAATTATTCGCAACGGCGCGGAGCATCGGCTGGAAATACGCTATATCCCGCATGTCGAGGCGGATGGCTCTATCCCTGGGGTTCATATCCTGTGCATCGACATGCAGGAGCATGCGCGGCGCGAAGCGGCCCTGATCATCAGCAATCGCCGGTTTCGCACCGCCATGGACGCTGTTCACGGGGTGTTGTGGACCAATGGCCGGGACGGTCGGATGGAGGGAGAACAGGCCGGCTGGTCGGCGCTGACCGGCCAGACCATGGCCGAATACCAGGGCTATGGCTGGTCCGATGCCGTCCATCCGGACGATGTTACCGCCACCATTGGCGCCTGGCGGGCGGCGGTCGACAGTAAAACCATGTTTATCCATGAGCACCGTGTCCGGCGGGCCGATGGTGTCTGGCGCCAGTTTGCCATCCGGGCGCTGCCGCTTCTGGATAATGCGGGTGAAATCATCGAATGGGTTGGCGTTCATACCGATATTACCCACCAGCGGGCCGCCGAAGCGACCTTGCGTCAGCAGGCAGAGACCCTGGCGCGGCAGGTGCGCTACCGCGAGCTGGCGGAAGAGCAATTGCGCAATCTGAATGAGACACTGGAAGCCCGCGTCGTTGCGGAAATCGGCGAACGGCGTCAGGCCGAAGCCAAGCTGGCGCAGGCGCAGAAAATGGAAACGGTCGGCAAGCTGACTGGCGGCGTCGCCCATGATTTCAACAACCTGTTGCAGGTGATTTCCGGCAATCTTCAACTGTTGTCGAAAGATGTGGCGGGCAATGAGCGCGCTGAAACCCGGGTTGCCAATGCCATGGCCGGTGTGTCGCGCGGCTCAAAGCTTGCCAGCCAATTGCTGGCCTTTGGCCGGCGCCAGGCGCTGGAGCCGAAGGTCGTCAATATCAGCCGCTTCATCCAGGCGATGGATGACATGCTGCGGCGGGCCGTCGGCGAGGCAATCCAGGTGGAAACGGTGTTTCCAGGGCAATTGTGGAATACGTTCATCGATCCGGCACAGATTGAAAACGCCCTTCTCAATCTGGCGATCAATGCCCGCGATGCCATGGATGGGGTCGGCATGTTGACCATCGAGCTTGCCAATGTACATCTGGATGACGCTTACGCCATGACCCATGACGAGGTCTCTGCCGGTCAATATGTCATGCTGGCCGTCAGCGATACTGGGTCAGGGATCGCGCCTGAGATCATCGACAAGGTGTTCGAACCGTTTTTCTCCACCAAGGCAGAAGGCAAGGGCTCCGGCCTTGGCCTGTCTATGGTCTATGGCTTTGTCAAACAGTCCGGCGGCCATGTGAAAATCTATTCGGAAATTGGCCAGGGAACGACGATCCGGCTTTATCTGCCACGCGCCCTGCAGGCCGAGGACGTGGAAATTGCCGTCGATACCGGGCCGATCACCGGCGGCAGCGAGACTGTGCTGGTGGTGGAGGACGATGAGGCTGTTCGAGAAACGGTCGTGGCGCTCTTGGCCGATCTCGGCTACCGGGTGTTGAAGGCGGTGGATGCCGCCAGCGCCTTGAGCGTCATCGAAAGCGGCATCCCCATCGACATCCTGTTTACCGATGTCATCATGCCGGGTACCCTAAAAAGCCCGGAACTGGCCCGCAAGGCCCGCGAGCGCCTGCCCAATATCGCTGTGCTGTTCACGTCAGGCTATACCGAGAACTCCATCGTGCATGGCGGCAAGCTGGATGCAGGCGTCGAGCTTTTGTCCAAGCCCTATACGAAAGAGGCGCTGGCACGGAAATTCCGGCATGTTCTGGCCAATCAGCGTCAACGCTTAACAGGCAGGATCGCCGATCCGAAACCGGCTGTGGCTGCACCTGATATAACGTCGCCGTTGACGGTTCTTCTGGTTGAAGATGACGCGCTGATCCGGATGGATACGGCGGAAATTCTTCAGGATGCCGGTTTCGTGGTCATCGATGTCGGCAGCGCAGAGCAGGCGATGGCCGCGCTCGAAACGCTGGCAATCGATGTGCTGGTGACGGATGTCAACCTTCCGGGCATGTCGGGGCGGGATCTTGCTGCAAAAACAAGGCAGATCCGGCCAGCGGCAGGGATTGTCTTTGCCACGGGTGATGCGTCTTGCGTGCGCGATGAAGCGGATGCTCGTGTGCTCACCAAGCCCTATGGGGCCGAACAACTGGTCTCCACGGTTCGTCTGGCCTGCATTGCCGCACCGGCGACGAGCGCATAAACGTGTGCGCCGAAAACGCCGGGAGATCGTTGTCCTGACACATCTGTGTGGGACACATCCGCGTCCGAAAATAAGGGAGAGAGATTATGAACAAACGTATCGTCTTTACGGGCGGCACCGGCAAGGCTGGACGCCATGCCGTTGCGCATCTGCAAGCCAAGGGATATTCGATCCTCAACCTTGATCTGAAGCCGCTCGATTGCCCTGGCGTCAATACGCTGATCACTGATATCACCGATAGCGGCCAGGTGTTCAACGCGCTGACGACGCATTTCGGTTTTGATGGATATGACCACGGCGCCCCGCCATCTGCGCCCGACGCCGTCGTGCATTTCGCTGCCATTCCCCGGGTGATGATCGAGCCTGACAATTCCACCTTTTCGGCCAATGTCGTCGGCACTTATAATGTCATCGAGGCAGCCATGAAGCTTGGCGTGCGCAAGGTGATCATCGCTTCGAGCGAAACCACCTATGGTGTCTGTTTTGCCGAAGGCGACAAGGATTTCCATAGCTTTCCGCTTGAAGAAGACTATGACAGCGACCCAATGGACAGCTACGGTCTGTCCAAGGTGGTCAATGAAAAGACCGCCCGGGCTTTTGCCATGCGTTACAAGGCCGATATCTATGCGCTGCGGATTGGCAATGTGATCGAGCCGCATGACTATGCCAATTTCCCTGGCTATCTCGACAACCCCATGTCGCGCAAGCGCAATGCCTGGAGTTATATCGACGCCCGCGACCTCGGCGAAATCGTCCATTTGTGCATCGAAAAGGACGGCCTCGGCTTTCAGGTGTTCAATGCCGTCAACGACACGATCACCGCCGATCTGCCGACCCGTGAATTTCTTGCCAAATATTGCCCTGATACGCCGGTGCTACGGGAGATGGGTGAGAATGAGGCGCCCATTTCCAACCGAAAGGCCCGCGAGGTTCTCGGCTTCAAGGAAGAGCATCCGTGGCGCAAATATGTGACGCGCTGACAGTCTCAGCCAAAGACATCCGCCGCCGGTTTGGACCGGCGGCGTGACGTTCGCGTCAGGCGAAGCGCTCAGGCCGGAACGTGGCCAGCATCGGATGGCGTTCGCCACTGGCGATTTCATAGGCGAGAAGTTCGCCGACAATCAGGCCCAGTGTTGCGCCGCTATGGCTGAAGGCAACGAAATAGCCTGGAATGGCTGCAAGTTCGCCAAGGACCGGTTCACCGTCGCCGGGAATGGGTTTGCGGCCGACGCCATAGCTGGCCAGTTCGAGCTTCGGATTGCCTTCCAGTACCTTGGAGGCTTCCGTCAACAGGCCATCCAGCGTTTCCTGCTTCACCTGATAGCTGCCATCCGCCAAAGTACCGACTTCTTCCTCGGACCATGCCGAATCCAATGCAAAACTGTTGTTGGGGCCGGGGCGAATAGCGATGCGGGGTGTGTTCAGCACGGCTGTCAAGGGAAGGTCGAGAGGCTTTGTTGTGACCAACAGCGAAATCGGTGTGCCGTCGTCGATTTTCTGGCCGACATCAGCGGCCATTTTGGGAACGGACGGTCCCGTTGCCACTAGGACCGCATCGGCAGGATAGGTCGCACCGTTTGCTGCGCGAGCACCAACGGCGCGACCGTTTTCAATTATCACGCTGGCCACCCCGGCATCTGTCACCAGCGTGCCGCCGCGCTCCTTAAATTCATCGACGAGAATTTTGATCAGGGCGGGCAAATCCACCCAACCCTCGGCCGCGTTGAAAATAGCGCCCTGTGGTGTGACCACGTCCGCATCGACGCCAGGCGTCACAGCCTTGACCTCGTCTGCGGCCAGATGCACGGCATCATAGGCCAGCTTGACCTCATGGTCATAGGCTGCATCAATCTCATTGTTGGCGTCGTCGGCGTCCCATGTCAGTCCGCCTTTGAAGGACAGCCAATCGACACCCGGAAACCGTTCAGCCAATGTGCGGTAACGATCAATGCCCGCCATGCGCAGGCGATGATAAGCATCAGAGCGCATCCGCGAGGAATTGAGCCAGGACAGGGAACGCCCGGACGCGCCATTGGCGACCGGTCCGTCATTGATCAGGGTGACATTGACACCCTTGCGGACAAGTTGAACCGCCGTGGACGTTCCAAAAATGCCGCCGCCGATAATGACAGCGCTTGATATCTTGTTTTTCGACATGGTTTTCTCTCAGTCTTCAATCATGATGATGTGAATTGGTTCACGGCTGTTCCCAGCCATTGCTCTTGGCCGAGCGGAAAAACGCATCGATGACCTTCATATTGGCCACGGCATCGCCTAGCCCGGATGACAAAGGCTCACCCGCCAGCACCGCGCGGGCAAAAGCATCGCATTGCAGGCCATATTGATTGGCAGCGCTGATCTCGATCACTTCACAGCCGCCACCGGTCAGGTCACGGCCATCATCGATGGTGATGGTGGTGGGCGCATCGGTTGGTGCATTGAAGGGAATGGCAATTTCTATGCGGCCTTTGGTGCCGAGCACCGTGACCTTCTGGCATAAGGACAACTGCGTGGCGCAGGTAAACGTGAGGTGGCGACCCGCGGAGAATTCCGCCAGGCCACTCATCATCCTGTCCGTCTGGAATGTCTCATCCTGATCAAACAGGCCAATCACACGCTCTGGCTCACCATCAAACACAAAGCGGGCGGTATTGATGGCGTAACAGCCGACATCATAAAGTCCGCCGCCGCCAATATCTTTCTGGTTGCGCACATTGGTTGGATCATCGAGATAATAGGAGAAGATCGTCTGGATGCTCCGCACCTCGCCAATTCGCCCGGCTTTCACCAGATCGCGCACCTTCAGCCATTGCGGATGATGGCGCACCATGAAGGCCTCTGCGACCAGCACACCGGAAGTGCTGGATGCTGAAGCAATCTGCTCTGCTTCCTCTGCCGTCAGGGCAATTGGCTTTTCACACAGCACTGGCTTGCCGTGGCGGATAGCTTCCAACGTCATCGGCATATGCAGGTGATTGGGCAGCGGATTATAGATCGCATCGATATCGGGATCGCGGAGCAATTCCTCATAGCTGCCATAGGCTTTGGCAATGCCAAGGTCAGCCGCTACGCTCTGCGCTTTTGCCAGTGAGCGCGACGCAATTGCCGCAACAACGCCGGTCTCTCCCGCTTGAATGGCCGGGATAACGGTCTTCATGGCAATATTGGCGGCTCCCAGCACACCCCATCTGAGTTTTTTCATGCTTGTTTCTGCCTTCTATTTATCACTCACAAAACCTCCGCCAAAAAGTGCTTCAACCGCGCACTCTGAGGGTGGTCAAAAATGGCTTCGGGTGAGCCTGCTTCCACCACCTTGCCCTCATCCATGAAAATCACCTGATCAGCGACGCGGCGGGCAAAGCCCATTTCGTGGGTCACAACCACCATGGTCATGCCGCGCTCACCCAGATTGGCCATCAGGTTCAGCACGCCTTTCACCAATTCCGGATCAAGCGCCGAGGTGACTTCATCGAACAGGATAACCTCCGGCTCCATCGCCAGCGCACGGGCAATGGCCACCCGCTGTTGCTGCCCACCAGACAAACCACCGGGACGGTGATGTTTGCGGCTTTCCAGCCCGACATCACGCAATCTTGCCAGCGCGATCCGCTCGGCTTCCTGCCGTGACATACCTTTGATCTTGGTCAGCGACAGCATGACATTGTCGAGCGCCGAATGATCGGGAAACAGGTTGAAGTGCTGGAACACCATGCCAACCTTGCGGCGCAGTTTTTCGGGTTTCATTGTCAGAATGCTGGCACCGTCCAGCAGAACATCGCCGCCCTTTGGCTCAACCAAGCGGTTGAGGCAGCGCAACAGCGTCGATTTGCCAGAGCCGGAGGGGCCAATGATGCAGGTGACGGTGCCGGGTTTGACGGTGAGATCAACGCCCTTCAGCACATCCAGCGTGCCGTAGGCCATGGTCAGTTCACGCACATCCAGACTCCCGCCGGTGAAGGTGATTTCCTTCGTCGGCGCATTCGCACCATCCACAGCCTTCGCCAGTTCGCTCACTTCGGCAAGACCACTGATCGCCTCGGCAGCTGGCTTTTTGCCAAGCCGCAGCCGGGCATCGATGGTGTTGACCAGATGGGTTAGGGGCACGGTGATGACAAGATAGAACATGCCCGCCAGCAACAGCGGCGAGAGATTGCCCGTGACAACAGCCTGATCTTGCCCAACGCGGAAAATTTCGCGCTCGGATGCCAAGAGACCGAGAAAATAGACGAGGCTGGAATCCTTCACATTGCCGATGAACTGATTGACCAGCGCGGGCAATACCCGCCGCACGCCCTGCGGCACAATAATCAGCCGCATGCCTTGGCCATAGCTCATGCTCAACGCCCGGCAGGCTTCCAGCTGGCCCCGATCGACACTCTGAATACCGGAGCGGAAGATTTCGCCAATATAGGCCCCGGCAATCAGGCTCAGTGCCAGAATGCCCAGCGGATAGGGTGATGGCCCCCAGATTTCGCGAGCAATGCGGGCAAAACCCTGACCGATCAGCAAAATCGTGACAATCGCAGGCAGGCCACGAAAGATGTCGGTATAAAGCCGCGCCGGAATGCGCAGCCACGGCGAGCGCGAAATACCCATAATGGCGAGGACCATGCCAATGACCACGCCAATCACGGTGGAGGCGAAGGCGAGGATAAGCGTATTCTTCAAGCCGACCGTGATCATGGCAGGCAAGACTTCGGCCATCGCGTCCCAGTCGAGAAAACTGCGACGCAGTGTTTCAAGCCATTCCATTCAAAAGTCCTTCCCGGTTATGGTCAATTGCCCAGTGGCGACCCGGTTGGTGCTCACAGCCAACCGGGTGCAGTCACATCAAGGCTTGGGAAGATAGTCGGCAGGCATTGGCGAGCCGGGGAACCATTTTTCGTAGAGCTTCTTCCATGTGCCGTCTTGCATGGCAGCGTGCAGGCCCTTGTTGAAGGCCTCGCGCAGCCCATCATTGCCCTTGCGGATCACGAAACCCGCAGGCGCATCGAAGCTTGGAATGTTGACGGCGATTTTCAGTGCCTTGAAACGATCCGTATAGTCCTTGGCAGCCTCATAATCGAGGAAATGGGCATCGACCGTGCCATTGTTCAGGGCCGAGACGGCGGAGTTGTTGTCGGGGAATTTGACGAGATCGGTGTCCTTGAAATTCTTGGTCGCATAGATTTCCTGCAACGTGCCTTGCACCACGCCCAGGCGCTTGCCCTTCAGGCCCGCGGCATCGGTAATCTTCGCATCCGGGGTCAGCACTGAGAGATAACCGGCTAGATAGCCATCGGAGAAATCAACGGTTTTCTTTCGTGCGTCTGTCGTGCCAATGGCCGCCACAGCCACATCAAACCGGCCATTGGCAACAGACGGCATCAGGGCCGAAAATTCCTGACCGGTAAAGACAACCTGATCTTTCTTGAAGCCCATGCGCTCGGCAACATTGAGAAAGAGTTCAATGTCAAAGCCGGTAAACTGGCCATCGGAGGTGATGAATGTATAGGGCTTGGAATCGCCCATGGTGCCGACACTGATGACCTTCGGGTCAATCAACCCGTAGGGATTGTCGGCTGCAACGGCCTGCTGCGCCATCAATCCGGCACAGGCAAGAGCCGCCGCGATGACCGCGCCGCGCGCCTTCTGTGAAATTGCTTTGGTTATACTCATTGTCGTTGTTCTCCGCTCTGGTGATTGTTTTTCTTTCCCGTGCTGGCCTTGTGATGACGCGCGCGGTTTCCCATCCGAATGAATGGCGGCAACCATTCATTCGGCAAATGCTTGTCGCATGCCGTTTTCTTGTTATTGGATATGAGACCGGTCTCTATGTTAAAGAGACCGGTCTCTTTCGGTTTGACAATTGTTATATTCGCATTGACCGTCCGTCAATATCCCTTATAGAGCTAATGTCATGGAACAACCCGCGAACAGGAAATCATCCGCCACCGTTGCCGATGTGGCCAGAGCCGCAGGCGTTTCCAAGGCTACTGCCGCGCGCGTTTTGGGCGGCTATGGCACCGTCAGCGACAAGGTGCGGACGCTGGTTCTGGAGGCTGCGGCCACATTGGACTACCGGCCCAATGAGCTGGCCCGTAGCATGACAACGGGCCGATCCGGCACCATTGGTGTTGTGGTCGGGGATATTGAAAATCCGTTTTTCAGCTCAGCCGTACGCGGCATTGCCGATGTGGCCCGCATGGCAGGTTATACTGTCATCCTCACCAATTCCGGCGAAGACGTTGCGGCGGAAAAGGCTGCTGTCAGGGCTTTGCTGGCAAAGCGGGTCGATGGTTTGATTATCTCGGCTGCAAGCACGCTGGATTTCGAACACCTGCAAGAAATCCGGCAATCGGGTTGTCCGCTGGTGCTGCTTGACCGCGCCCTTCCTGTCCTGGATGTCGACACGGTGACAACGGATGACCGTGAGGCGGCCCAACAGGCAACGGAAATCCTCATTCGCAATGGCCATCGTGAGATCGCCTATATCACCGCCTGCGATACACCGGACCATCGGATGAAGAGTCTCGACGATCTTCATACGGCATCGGTCCGGCATCGTGTTGAAGGTTTTATTGCTGTTTGCACTGCCGCAGGACTGCCTGCGCCCCTGCAGGCCGTGCGTCTCGGCGCGAATGGCCGGGAAAAATGTGAGGCGCTGGCGCTTGATCTGCTGCAATCGGCGCACCGGCCAAGTGCCATCATCGCCTCGGATAGTCTTATTGCTCTGGAGGTCTTCAAGGTCGCCCGGCATCTCGGCCTGTCGATCCCGCAGGATCTTTCGCTGATCGCTTTTCACGATGCGGATTGGACTGCTGTGACCTCTCCGCCGATCACCGTTATCCGCCAGCCGGTCTATCATATGGGAAAAACCGTAGCAGCCCATTTGATGGAAAGAATAAAAGGCGCTAGCCACCCGGCTCGGCATGTCATTCTGATGACAGAGCTTATCGAGCGCAGCTCCATTGCATCAAGGCTGCCTTGATTTTTTGATTTATATATTTGTAATTCTATATTTTTATTGCATTTTTCTGCAAAATTAAAAAAAGAAATACATTTTATTTCAGGTTTTTATTTGTTTCGAAAATTTCGAAATTCATGTATTTCCCGATCAGCGAGTGAAAATAATGGAGTACACTATTTCGATAACAGCGATGTCCCAATTTTATACATACATCATTAAGTATAGGCCCAACTGCGCAGGAACCAGATCGGTCATGGCGAATTATCGCGCCAGAAACGAAACAAAACTGGATTTCTGCGATGAAAAACCTGCCAATCATTGGTAAATTCTTAACTATAATGGCGCTGTTCGGTGTGTTTGCACTGGGCGTTGCTGGCTATGCTGGAACGCGCATTATGGATATCGACACATCCTATAGCGACCTCATATCTCAGGATACTGCCGCTGCGACAGCGATATCGCGCGCCAACCGGGCCTTGCAGGGTGCACGCTCGGCAATTGCGGAACTGACGATTGCTCGCTCCGACAAAGAGAAAGCCGGTTCTCAACAGGACCTTCAATCCTCGCGGGCCGCTTTCGTAAAATTCATGGACATTGCCATTGCCGCGGTTCCGCAGCGCCGTGATGTTGCCGATGCCAAGACGGAAAGTCTGCGCATCATCGACAATACCTGTGCCAATACCATTGCTCTTGGCAATGCCAGCAATTCGCCAGAGGGCGTGGCGCTCGCGCAAGCCGCCTTTATCAATGAGTGTCAGGCGGCGTTTCGCGTTATTACGCCAAAAAACGTGCAGTTGGTGGATGATTTGAACAATGCCACCGATCAGAAAAGCGATGCATTATCCGTGACCTCAAGCCATGCCGCTATGGTCACGGTGGCCAGCATCGTAGCCGGTCTGGCAATCGTCCTGACCATCGGCTTCTTCGCAATCCGCTCGTGGCTTGTCCTGCCGATCCGCAAGGTTGCGGCAACGATGGAAACTCTGGCCGGTGGCGATCTCTCTGTGGATGTTGCGGGAACCGAGCGCCGTGACGAAGTCGGCGGGATGGCCAAGGCCGTGCAAGTGTTCAAAGATAACGGCCTGCGTGCCCGGGAACTGGAACGGGAAGCAGAAAGCGTGCGCAATTCCAGCGAGGCGGAACGGACTCGCGTTGCAGAAATGGACCGCAAGCGTGCGGAAGAAATGGCAGAGGCGACGTCTGGTCTGGCCGATGGCCTGAAGCGACTGTCGAATGGCGATCTCGGCTTCCGTTTGAGCCAGCCGTTCGCCACCGAGTTCGAAGCGCTTCGCAATGACTTCAATGCTGCCGTTGCACAATTGTCCGATACGCTGGGTGCGGTTGCTAATGCCACCAGCTCTATCGATAGCGGTTCACGCGAAATCAGCCAGGCTGCCGAAGATCTGTCGAAACGTACCGAACAGCAGGCCGCATCGCTGGAGGAAACCGCCGCCGCCCTCGACCAGATCACCACCAATGTCGCCAATTCCTCCAAGCGCGCCGAAGAAGCCCGGCATGTGGCGATCGAGGCCAACCAGTCGGCCCGCGAATCCGGCATTGTCGTCTCCAACGCTGTCGATGCCATGCAGCGGATCGAGCAATCGTCCAACCAGATCTCCAACATCATTGGCGTCATCGACGAAATTGCTTTCCAGACCAATCTTCTCGCTTTGAATGCGGGTGTGGAAGCAGCGCGCGCCGGGGAGGCTGGTAAGGGCTTTGCGGTCGTGGCCCAGGAAGTGCGCGAACTTGCCCAGCGCTCTGCCGGTGCCGCCAAGGAAATCAAAGAGTTGATCCGCAATTCTGCCGGCGAAGTCAGCAATGGTGTGACACTGGTGCGGGCGACCGGTGAGGCACTCAAGGCCATCGAAGCGCATGTCGTTACCATCAACAGCCAGCTTGATGCCATTGCCCTGTCGTCACGCGAACAATCGGTCGGTCTTGCCGAAGTCAACACCGCCGTCAACCAGATGGACCAGGTGACCCAGCAGAATGCCGCCATGGTCGAGCAATCGACGGCAGCCAGCTCTTCGCTGGCATCGGAAGCGGGCCGGTTGCGTCAATTGATTTCGCAATTCCACCTCGACGGCTCCCAGACCATGCCTGCCTCTTCGGCTGCTGGCTGGACATCCAAAAAGCCGGCTGCTGCGCATGAACAGCACCGCCCGGTTGCGTCTCCGGCCCGGCGAATGGTGGGGCAGGTGGCCCGCGCCATGGGTCTCCAGACTGCGGCCAAGGCCGATAACTGGGAGGAATTTTGATGCGGACGGCGTCGACCAGCCAGGCGGATGCGCTTGAAATCCTGGCCTTCAGGCTGCATGGACAGGAATTCTGCGTCAAGACCACGTCCATCCGCGAAATTCGCGGCTGGGCACCGGCCACCTCCTTGCCGCATGCCCCTGCTGAGGTCATCGGGGTGATAAACCTGCGCGGCACGGTCATTCCCATCGTCGATCTCGCGGTCAAATTGGGAATGCAGGGCATGGTGGCCAATGAGCGCAGCGCCATCATCGTTGCGGAAGTGGACAGTGCGGTCGTAGGCCTGCTTGTCGACGCCGTGTCCGACATCTTGACGGTTCCCGCGGACAGCCTGCAACCCGTACCGCAAGCCACCAGCACCGGAACGGATTTTTCCGATGGCATCATTGTGCAGGGCGCGAGCATGATCTGTTTTCTCAATCTCGAACGGATGTTTGCCCACAGCAATTGCAGCGATTGGGGAATTGCCGCTTGATTGCCCGAAATTTGTAGCAGGTCCAAAGCCCGGAAGTCTCTTCCGGGCTTTGGCGTTTTCAACCCATTGCCGTTTTTGCAAAATTTGGAATGAGGTCCTCGATAAACCCGTCTTTTCAAAGATGTGATTGGCTTGTCTTTATCCCGTAAGACAGTTTGATGAGCGAGTGCTATGAAGCCGGTTCTGTTCTTCTGTGGGAAAAGACAGGATTGCTGCCGGATGGACTATCCCCGAAGGACCATCCATGACGGGCCATGAAGAATGCGTGAGCGAAACCTATGAAGAGAATGACGAAGATCGCCCTGGTCGGCCTGGTGCTTGTGGGGGCCGGATTGGTTTATGCTGCCCGCCAACCGCAATTTGCCGCGATCACCGCAGGCTGGCTGGGTAAGCCCCAGGCCGACCGGCAGCGGGGCCGCGATCTCGCCATTCCCGTTGTAGCCTCTCCGGTGAACCAGACGAATGTACCCGTTTACGTGACCGGCGTCGGCAGCGTCAAACCGTTGAACACTGTTGTTATCCAGCCGCAAGTCAGTGGGCGGATCACGAAGATCGGCTTTCAGGAGGGGCAGGACCTGAAGAAAGGTGAGTTGATCGCCACGCTGGATGACGCACTTTATAAGGCGCAGCTGGATGAAGCGATTGGCAAGAAGGCCCAGGACTCGGCCCAACTGACCTACGCCATTCTGGAAATGGAGCGTTTGCAGCGCCTGATCGGTAATTCCGCCACCACCCAGCAGCAATTGGACAATCAGGTGGCGCTGGTTGCGCAATACAAAGCGCAGGTCCAGTCCGACCAGGCAGCCATTGAGGCGGCTCAGGCCCAGTTGGATTATACCGTGATCAAGGCACCGATGGATGGACGAACCGGCATTCGCAATGTCGATGTCGGCAATATCGTCTCGACCGGTGATACGACCGGCATCGTCACCCTGTCTCAGATCAAGCCAATTACCATCGTGTTTTCCATTCCGCAGCAGGATCTGGCCCGCGTCAATACCGCCAATGCCAGGGGCGCTCTTTCGGTCGATGCCCTCGGCGATGACGGCAAGACGGTCGTTGCCAACGGCACGCTGACGGTAGTCGATAACCAGGTGGATACTACCACAGGCACTGTCCGCTTGCGGGCTGAATTCCCCAATGAAGACTTAAAGCTCTGGCCTGGCGCTTTCGTCAATGCCCGGCTTCTCGTTGAGACAAAGAACAATGTGCTGACGGTTCCCTCGGCGGCCATCCAGCGCGGTCCTGCAGGAACCTACGTCTATATTGTTCAACCGAACCAGACGGTGAAGATCCAGGCGGTCACGGTTGACATGCAGGACGACCAGATGGCGGTGATCGCCAAAGGGGTTAGCGCCGGAGAGACTGTGGTGACGACCGGTTTCGCCCGGCTACAGGATGGCGCGCTGGTGCGGGTTTCGACGCCGCAGGAGGCCGATCCGGCCAACATGGCCGTACCGCTGGATGATAACAAGCCGCGTCAACGCCATGGCGGCAACCGTAACAATGGCCAGGCCCGGCCAAACGCCCATGACCCAGCCTCGCAGAAAAATGGAGGTGAAAAACCTCCGGCTGGGCCGGACGGCAAACCAGCACCTGCTTCAGGAGAACAAAAAGACATCGGCGCACCCGCAACCCCACCGGCTGACGCCGCGAAATGAGCATCTCGACACCCTTCATTGCGCGCCCCGTCGCCACCTCGCTGCTGGGGATCGCCATCCTGCTGGGGGGATTGCTGGGATATGCCTCGCTGCCCGTAGCACCGCTGCCGCAGGTGGATTTTCCGACGATCCGCGTCACCACGCAATTGCCGGGCGCTGACCCCGAGACCATGGCGGCCCTGGTGACAGCGCCGCTGGAGCGGCCGCTTGGGCAGATCCCGGCACTGGCTTCGATGACCTCTTCCAGCGCCTTCGGCATCAGCCAGGTGACGCTACAATTCAACCTCGACCGGGATATCGATGGTGCTGCGCAGGACGTGCAGGCGGCGATCAATTCGGCCAGCGGCAGCCTGCCGAAAACGCTGCCTTATCCGCCGACCTATGCAAAAGTGAACCCGGCGGATACGCCGACCATCACGCTGGCCCTGCATTCCGATAGCTATCCGATTCGCGATCTCAGCGACTTCGCCGATACGATCATGGCGCAGCGGCTGAGCGAAGTTTCCGGCGTTGGCGATGTGCGCGTTCAGGGCGGCGTGCGGCCCGCCATCCGCATCCAGGCGGATCTGACGCGGCTTGCCTCCTATGGGATGTCGCTGGAGGATCTGCGCACCGCGATTACCAATGCCAATGTTTCCGGTGCCAAGGGGGCAGTGGACGGCACCTATCAATCCTTCACACTCTCGGCCAATGACCAGATCCAGGACCCGGAAATCTACCGCGACACCATCGTCACCTACAGCAATAGCGCGCCTGTCCGGTTGCGCGATGTCGCCGATGTCGTTGAAGGGCTGGAAAACAGCCGCGTCGGTGCCTGGTATCAGGGCCATCCGGCTGTCGTCGTCGATATCATGCGCCAGCCCGGTGCCAATGTCATCCAGACCGTTGAGGATGTCCGAAAACAGCTGCCGCGCCTCAAGCAGGCGCTTCCCGCCGGGGTCTCGCTCGATATCGTCAACGACAGGACGGACACCATCCGCGCCTCCATTCACGATGTGCAATGGACGCTGGCGCTCAGCGTCGGGCTGGTCATTCTCGTGGTGTTTCTGTTTCTGCGCACGCTGACGGCGACGATCATTGCCGCTGTCGCCCTGCCGCTGTCGCTGATCGCCACCTTCGGCATCATGTATTTTGCCGGCTTCAGCCTCGACAATCTGTCGCTGATGGCGCTCACCATCGGCACCGGCTTCGTGGTCGACGATGCCATCGTGATGATTGAAAATATCGCCCGTCACATCGAGGAGGGCGAACATCCGATGCAGGCCGCCCTGAAGGGGGCGGGCGAAATCGGCTTCACCATCATTTCGCTGACAGCCTCGCTGATCGCGGTCTTCATTCCGCTGCTGTTCATGACCGGCATCGTCGGGCGGATGTTCCGCGAATTTGCCCTGACACTGACCATTGCCGTCGTGGTCTCGGCGGTGATTTCGCTGACGCTGACGCCGATGATGTGCGCGCGCATTCTGCGAGCCCCCAAGGAGCGTAATTCCGGCGTGCTCGGCATGGTGGACCGCGGCATGGACTGGATGAACGAAGGCTACCGGCGCAGTGTGGTCTGGGCTGTCAATCGCGGCTGGCTGATGCTGGTGCTGACGGGGATCACGCTTGTCATCACCGGCCTGCTTTACGTCACCATCCCCAAGGGCTTCCTGCCGGTGCAGGATACCGGGCTGATTTCTGCCGTCGTGGAAACCGAGCCGACCAGCTCGTTCGATGCGATGAAGCAGACCCAGTCCCTTGTCGGCAACCGGCTCCGCGCCGATCCGGCGGTGCAAAGCGTCATTGCGGTGATCGGCACCAGCGCCTCCAACCTGACGCTGAACACGGCAAGCTACAGTATCGTGCTGAAGCCGCTCGACCAGCGAGACATCTCGGCGACGGATTTGATCGACCGGCTGCGGGCCTCCGTTGCCGATATTCCTGGTATCCATCCGACCTTTCAGAGCATTCGCGATATTTCCATCAGCACGCGGGCCAGTCGTGCACCCTATCAATATACCCTGACCGGCACCAATACCGCGACTGTGGCCGATTGGGCCGACCGGCTGGCCCGGCGGCTACAGCAGAACCCGTTGCTGATCGATGTCACATCCGAAGTGGAAATGGGCGGCGGGCGGCTGGCGATCACCGTCAATCGTGAGACCGCAGCCCGCCTTGGCGTCTCCATGCAGGCGATCAACGATACGCTCTACGATGCTTTCGGCCAGCGCCAGATCAGCACCATCTACGGGCAGGCGAACCAGTACCGCGTCATTCTGGAGGCGGCGCAGCGCTTTCAGGGCGATCCGAAATCCCTGGAAAAACTGTATGTCAAAGGCACGAGCGGTGCCATCGTGCCGCTGAATGCGGTCGCATCGGTCAAGTTTACCACGGCACCGCTGGTGATCAGCCGCGACGATCAATTCCCCGCCGTCACCATCAGCTTCGATCTGGCCCGGTACGCATCGCTGAGCGAGGCAATTGCCGCCATCAAGAGTGCCGAACGTGACATCAGCATGCCCGCCTCCATTCAGCGGCATTATAGCGGCGATACCGAGGAATTCGACCGCTCGCTGGCAGGCGAGCCCTGGCTGATTCTGGCGGCGATCATCACCATCTATATCGTGCTGGGTCTGCTGTATGAAAGCACGATCCACCCGATCACCATTCTGTCCACACTGCCTTCGGCGGGTGTCGGGGCGCTGGTGGCGCTGATGCTGTTTGGTCAGGATCTGTCGATTATCGCCTTGATCGGCATTGTTCTGCTGATGGGTATCGTCAAGAAAAACGCGATCATGATGATCGATTTCGCGCTGGACGCGGAGCGCAAGGAGGGGCTTAGCGCCCGCGATGCCATCATCAAGGCCGCCGTCATGCGCTTTCGGCCCATCATGATGACCACGCTGGCTGCCCTGTTCGGGGCGCTGCCGCTGGCGCTTGCCCAGGGAACCGGCGCGGAACTGCGAATCCCGCTCGGCATCTCGATCATCGGCGGTCTGCTGCTCAGCCAGTTGCTGACGCTCTATACCACGCCGGTCATCTATCTGGCGCTGGATGGAGTGCGCGCCAGGATGCAGGGAAAGCGTGCTGCGTCCGAGAACGGAGGCCCGGTATGAATATCTCAAGCCTGTTCATCAGCCGTCCGGTCGGCACCACTTTGCTGGCCATCGGCCTGATGATGCTTGGGCTGGTCGCCTACCGGTTCCTGCCGGTCGCAAGCCTGCCTGCCGTCGATCTTCCCACTATAAGGGTGACAGCCAGCCGCCCCGGTGCCGATCCGGAAAGCATGGCCTCCAGCGTTGCAGCACCGCTGGAGCGCCATCTCGGTGCGATTGCCGGTGTGACCGAAATGACCTCGACCAGCGGGCTCGGCACGACCAATATCTTTTTGCAATTCGACCTTTCCCGCAATGTCGATAGTGCCGCCCAAGATGTGCAGGCGGCAATCAATGCCGCTGTTGGCGATTTGCCGAGTGACCTGCCGTCGCTTCCGTCCATGCGCAAGGCCAATCCTGCCGCATCGCCAATCCTGACACTGGCGCTGACCTCCGATACCATTCCCGCCAGTGCCATATACGATGCCGCCGATAGCGTCGTCGTGCAGCGGATTTCGCAGGTGGAAGGGGTTGGCGACGTCTCGGTCAGCGGTGCCGACCAGCCCGCGGTTCGCGTCCGGCTCAACCCGGACCGGCTGGCAGCCATCGGGCTTTCGGCGGATGATGTGCGCACCGCCATCGTCAATGGCAATGCGCTTGCGCCGATTGGTGCCATTGATGGAAGCCAGGCTTTCTATGCGCTGTCGGTCAATGCGCAATTGATTACGCCTGAAGATTACGGCCAGCTTGTCATTCATGCCTCCGATGGCATCGCCGTCCGGCTGGCCGATATCGCCACCGTGGAGCCCGGCGTGCGCAACCGCCGTTCCGATGCCTGGTTCAATGGCAAGCCCGCCGTTCTTCTCAATATTACCAAGGCGGCGGATGCCAATGTGATGTCCACGGTCGATGCGGTGAAGGCACTCATCCCCGAGGTCAAACAACTCATTCCCGCCGGTATCGAAATCGATATCCTCAATGACCGCACCAAGACGATTCATGCCAGCGTTGAGGACATGCAGTTTACCCTGCTGGCGACGGTAGCGCTGGTCATGGCTGTCGTCTTCGTGTTTCTGCGCCGCTTGGTGCCGACGCTGGCCGCAGGTTTAACTGTGCCATTGTCGTTTGCAGGCGCGTTTGCCGCCATGTGGTTGACGGGGCTGTCCATCGACAATCTGTCATTGATGGCGCTGGCGGTGGCCAGCGGCTTCGTGGTGGACGACGCGATTGTGATGATCGAGACGATTTACGCCAATATCGAAAAAGGCATGAAGCCGCTTGAGGCGGCCCACGCGGGCGCCCGGCAGATCGGTTTTACGGTGATCGCCATCAGTATTTCATTGATGGCCGCCTTCATTCCCTTGTTTTTCATGGGCGGCATTGTCGGCAAATTCTTCCTGACCTTCTCCCTGACGCTTGCCTTCACCATCGCTGTATCGACCGTGGTCTCCCTGACCTTAACGCCGATGATTTGCGGTCACCGGATCAGGGCGCGGGATCTCGATGCCCGGCAGGGGCGTTTCGACCGGGCCATAGAACACAGCCTGGAGCGGACCGTTGCCTTTTATGATCGCACGTTGAAGAGCGTTCTGCATCACCGTGTCCTTGCGGTGGTCATCACCATTGCCTGCATCGTGCTGACCGGTTTTCTTTATGCCAAAGTGCCAAAGGGTTTTATGCCGCGCGACGATACCGGCTTCGTGATGGGCAATAGCCAGGCTGCCAGCGACATATCCTATCCGGCCATGCTGGCGTTGCAAAAGCGGGCTTTGGCCATCGTAGAGCGCGATCCGGCGGTACAGAGCATCGGTGCCTCCGTTGGCGGTGGTTTTTTGGGAACAGCCAATCGCGGCCAGATGTTGATCGCGCTAAAAGCGCCTGATGAACGAGAGGCAACGGACGTGGTGATCGAGCGGCTGCGCCGTGCGGTTGCCGTCATTCCCGGCCTCGATACATCGTTCTTTTCGCCAAGCGATATCCGGGTCGGGGCGCGGACATCGGATTCGGAATTTCAATTCACGCTTTGGGATGCCGATTACGATGAACTGGTCGCCTGGGCACCGCGCATTCTCGCCAGGTTGCGGCAGGAACCCCTGCTGACCGATGTCAATAGCGACCGTCAACCGAGCGGGCTCCAGGCCAATGTCGTCGTTGACCGGACCGCTTCGTCTCGTCTCGGCGTCAAGATGACGGCGGTCGATGCGGCGCTCAACAATGCCTTTGCCCAGCGTCAGGTGACCATCGTCTATGGAGAGCGTAACCAATACCGTGTCATCCTTGAAACCTATCTGGATTTCGCCAAGGACCCGGAACATGTGTTGAAGATCTATGTGCCTGGAAATAGTGGTACGCAGGTGCCGCTCAGTGCTTTTGCCAGGATTGAGCGGACATTGGCACCCATTGGGGTCAATCATCAGGGACAATTTCCGGCGGTAACGATTTCCTATAATATCGGGCCGGATACCACGCTGTCCGAGGCCAATGATGCGGTCAAGGCTGCCGTTGCTGGCATGCATCTGCCCGATACCCTGCATGCCGAATTTGCCGGTGACGCCGCCAATGCATCGAGTTCCTCTGGCGGCCAGCCGTTGCTCATTCTCGCCGCTCTTCTGGCCGTTTATATCGTGCTGGGCATTCTCTATGAGAGCCTCATTCATCCCCTGACGATCATTTCCACGCTGCCTTCGGCGGGGCTGGGCGCGTTGCTGGCATTGTGGATCAGCGGCACGGAACTGACCATCGTCGCCTTTATCGGCATCATCCTGTTGATCGGCATTGTCAAGAAAAACGGGATCATGCTGGTAGATTTCGCGTTGGAGGCGGAGCGTCAGCATGGCATGTCACCCGAGGATGCCATTCATGAAGCCTGCCTGCGGCGGTTTCGGCCGATCATGATGACGACGCTTGCCGCCTTCATGGGCGCGCTGCCGCTGGTGCTGGCAACCGGGCCCGGTGCCGATCTTCATCGACCGCTCGGGGTGACAATCATCGGCGGCCTCATCGTGTCGCAGGCGCTGACCCTTTACACCACGCCGATCATCTATTTGATTTTTGCGCGTCTGTCGGCGCGCTTTGGCGCGAAAACCAAAGCCGAGAAGAACCTGGAACGCCGTCCGGCTGTTTAGACATCGCCCGTTGCGAACAGATATGATCGTCATTGCAGCTTTTCCATGTATACATTAAATTAGAAAAATTGCGTCTGCTGCTTGCCGCTGCGCGGCAGCGGGTCGGGGGAATTGATTGGTTTGGAAAGGGGCTTTGTCAGGATGCAGAAGGATACGAAAGCCTCGGTAAAACTGGTGGATACCGCCACCCATGGCCGCCGTGCGGTGATCGAATTGCGCGAAAAAATCATCAGCGGACATCTCACCGGCGGGACGCGGTTGTTTGAGGTGTCGCTGGCGGAGGCGCTCGATATTTCCCGCACGCCGGTGCGCGAAGCCCTGTCACGGCTGGCCGAGGAAGGCTTGCTGGATCGCTTGCCGAATGGCGGTTTTGTGGTGCGCCGGTTCGGTTATGATGATGTTATTGATGCTATCGAGTTGCGGGGCGTCCTGGAGGGGGCGGCGGCAAGGCTGGCCGCAGAGCGTGGGCCTGATGCGGAGGCGCTCTCTGCGATTTCTGAGACAATTATTAAGCTAGATCAGTGTTTTGGCCCCTATGTCGATGACGTTGACTTCGATGCCTATGCCGATCTCAACGAAATTTTTCATCGTCAATTGGCCGCCCTTTGCGCAAGCGAAGTAATGCGCCGCGAGGTGGAACGGGCCTGCGCCTTGCCCTTCGCTTCGCCCTCCGCTTTCCTGCCCAACCGGATGGATATTGCGGCTTTCCGCCGCTCCTTGCGGTCGGCGCAGGAGCAGCATCGCGGTCTGGTTGAGGCCATCACAGCTCGCGAGGGCGCGCGCGCGGAAGCTATCGCTCGTGAACATGCCAGGACCGCGCGGCGGAATCTCGATTACCTTTTCAAGGAAGCGCCTGGATTGATCGACAAGATCCCGGGCATGGCGCTTATTCGCCGCTGACCGTTTCGCGCAGTGTTGTGTGTTAATCGTGATGGCCACAAAAAAGCTTCAGAAACGGGCTTGCATTCTGCTCAAGGGTTGGCATCAATGTATACACACTGAACAGCGCCTTGGGAGGGCACGATGGCAGCAAGCAGTCTCCACGATATTTTGCAGGATAATTCCGACATTGTCGGCCGGTTGCGCAATTCGCCGGTCGGGATGTATGTATACCCGGTTGTGACACCCGAATTCAGCAATTGGCGCTCCGAACAAGTGGCCTGGCGCAATTCCGCCGTGCTGTTCGACCAATCCCACCACATGGATGAATTGATTGTCGAGGGACCGGATGCAGAGAAATTTCTCAGCCATCACGGCATCAATTCCTTTGCGAATTTCGGTCTCAACCGGGCCAAGCACTTCGTTCCGGTCACGCCGAACGGTCATGTGATCGGTGACCACATTATCTTCCGCGAACGACAGGACAAGTTCATCCTGGTCGGCCGCGCCCCGACCTCGAACTGGCTGATGTTCTGTGCCGCTTATGGCAAATGGAACGTCCGCCTCAAGCACGATCCGCGTTCACCGTCCCGCCCGGAAGGCGAACGGGTGTTGCGCACCCATTATCGCTACCAGATCCAGGGGCCGGAAGCCCCGAAGATCTTTGAGAAGATCAATGGCGGGCCGGTTCCGGAGATCAAGTTTTTCCACGTCGATTGGATCAATGTCGGCTCCAAGAAGGTGCAGGCGCTTCGCCATGGCATGTCCGGCGCGCCGGGCCTGGAAATCTGGGGGCCGTATGAGGACAAGAATTACATCCTGTCCTGTATTCTCGAAGCGGCAAAGGATGCCAATGTCGATCTGGTGCGCTGCGGCAGCCGCGCCTATTCCACCAACACGCTGGAGAGCGGCTGGATTCCCTCGCCGCTTCCCGGCATCTATACCGGCGATGGTATGCTCGCCGACTATCGTCAATGGCTGGGTGCTGACAGCTATGAGGCCAATGGTCCGATTGGTGGCAGTTTCGTCTCCACCAATATTGAGGATTATTACGTCAATCCGTTCGAGCTTGGCTATGATTTCTACATCGGCTGGAAGAAGGATGATTTCATCGGTAAGGCAGCGCTTGAAAAGATCAAGGGCCAGACCAACCGCAAGAAAGTCACCTTCGAATGGAATGCCGAGGATGTGGTCGAAGTGATCGCCTCTGCCTTCCGTCCGGGCGAAGACAGCTACAAGTGGATCGATTTCCCCGTGCTGAACTACGCCTCAACCAGCGCCGACATGATCGTCAATAACGCGGGCAAGACGGTGGGCCTGTCAATGTTTGGCGGTTATTCCTACAATGAGCGCTGCATTCTGTCGCTCGGCATTGTCGATGCCGATGTCAAGGAAGGCGACGTGCTGACGTTGATCTGGGGTGAACCAGACGGCGGCAGCGGCAAGACTTCGACCGAGCGCCCGCACAAGCAGGCGAAAATCCGCGTGCGGATCTCTCCGACACCTTATGCGCGCCAGGCCCGCGAGACCTATGCCGAGAGCTGGCGCACCAAGAGCAAATGATCTGCTGGAATTTTTCAGTAGATCGAAAACGTTACCGCGCCGGGTGATGTATAAAACGCTCGGTGCTGTCATAGACCTATCATAGTCGCACCCCGATATCTCTTGGATATCGGGGTGATTTTGTATCGGACTGTCAGTCCGCATATGCCCAGTCAGGCGGCCTTTGCGCTGCCGCGCCAGCGCAACAGGCGCATGGCGTTGGCGGTGACGAGAACGGTGGCACCGGTATCGGCGAGGATTGCTGGCCAGAGACCGGTAATGCCGATGATTGTCGTCACCAGGAAGACGGCTTTCAGCCCGATGGCAATGGTGATATTTTCACGGATATTGCCCATCACCTGCCGCGACAGCATGACCATGTCGGCTAGGTCCATCACCCTTCCATGCAGAATGGCCGCATCGGCGGTTTCCAATGCCACATCCGTTCCGCCGCCCATGGCGATGCCGATATCGGCGGCGGCGAGAGCGGGGGCGTCGTTGATGCCGTCTCCGACCTTGGCGACCCGCTCGCCTTTCGCCTGCATGTCGCGGACGATAGCCTGCTTGTCTTGCGGCAGCAGATCGGCACGAGGTTCGATATCAAGCAGGGTTGCAATGGCCCGGGCCGTAGCGGCATTGTCGCCGGTCAGCATGACCGGGCGAATACCGGCGGCCTTCAGTGCGTCCAATCCCTGGCGGGCATCGGGGCGCGGCTCGTCGCGCAGCGCGATCAGCCCCGTGACTGACCCGTTCTTCACCAGCAGAGAGACAGATTTCCCTTCCGCACTCAGTTTTTCGATCCGGGTGACGATCTCAGCGGAAACAGGGGTCATTTCGGCGGCGGCACTGGCCGATCCGAGGAAGAGGCTGATGCCACCCACCGTGCCGCGCACGCCCTTGCCAGCGATAGCGCCGGTCTCGTTTGCCGTTGGTATGTAAATGGCGCGGTCGGTGGCGGCCTCGATAATCGCCCGGGCCAGCGGATGGCTCGACCCCATTTCAAGGGCTGCCGCATCGGCCAGCACGTTCTCTTCGACTGCGCCGCCAAACGCGATGATATCAGTCACCTTCGGCTTACCCTCTGTCAGCGTTCCCGTCTTGTCGAGCGCGATGGCGGTGATCCGTCCGACATTTTCGAGAACCGCGCCGCCCTTCATCAGCAGGCCACGACGCGCACCGGCGGAAAGACCGGCGGCAATGGCAGCGGGTGTGGAGATCACCAGAGCGCAAGGGCAGCCGATCAGCAGGATTGCCAGACCTTTATAGAGCCAGAGGCTCCAGTCCCCATCCCAGAACAGCGGCGGCAGGATTGCCACCAGCGCGGCCAATAGCGTTACAGCGGGTGTGTAGTATCGCGAAAACCGGTCGATGAAGCGCTCGGTTGGCGCTTTGCTCTCCTGGGCTTCCTCGACCAGACGGACAACGCGGGCAATGGTGTTGTCAGCTGCTGTGGCCGTCACCTTGACGCGAAGCGTTCCTTCGCCATTCACCGTTCCGGCAAAAACGCCTTCCCCTACGCCCTTGGTTTTCGGCAGGCTCTCGCCGGTGACAGGGGCTTCATTGATCGCGCTGGTGCCATCGATAATCTCGCCATCGGCAGGAACCCGGTCGCCGGGCCGCACGATGACGATGGTGCCGAGTGTCAGGCTGGCGGCGGCCACGTCTTCAATGCGGCCATTCCGCTCGATCCGCGCCGTATCGGGAACCAGCTTGGTCAGGCCTTGAATACTGGCCCGCGCCCGCCCGGCAGCAAAGCCTTCGAGCAATTCACCGACGAGAAACAGGAACACCACAGTTGCTGCTTCCTCGGTCGCACCGATGATGATGGCGCCGATAGAGGCGATGGTCATCAGCATTTCGATGGAAAACGGCGTTCCAGCCAGCGCGGCCATCACCGCACGGCGGGCAATCGGCACGATACCGATGGCGATGGCCGCCAGAAAAGCCCAGAAGGAGAGGGAGGGCACGAGATGGCCGATGAGCATGGCAATAACGAGTGCAGCACCGCTCGTTGCGACCTGCCCGGCCTTTTGTGTGCGCCACCAAACGGCTGTCGTGGGTCCGGCATCATGCTGATGGCTGTGCAGGCCGCCACTATGAGAGGCGTGGTCATGTCCCTCATGGTCATGCCCCTCATGATTATGCTCATCGTGATGATGATGATGCGCCTCGCCATCATGATGGCCCGTGCAGGTGGAGCCATGCGCGTTATCGTGCTGGTGATCGTGTTGTGGAACGGAAGCGGCGAGGCGGGTGGTCTTGTAGCCAAGGCCGGTTACTTTGTCGGCAAGCGTCACCAGATCGGCATCGCCATCGTGGACGACCGCCATGGTCTGTGCCGTCACCGAAACCCGGACATCGGTAATACCGGCCACACGGCGCGCTGCCGTGTCGATTTTTGCCGCGCAGGAGGCGCAATCCATGCCCTCGACGCGGAAGCGGGTGGTCTGTTCGGTTGCCATCGGTTCGTCCTTGTCATTGTGTCGAACCGATCCTACATTCTCTAGTGACTAGAGGAGCAAGGGCTAAATCGATGAATATTGCAATTGGCGAGGCGGCGCGGATCAGTGGCGTCAAGGTAGCGACGATCCGGTATTACGAACAGGTCGGCCTCGTGCCGCAGCCGCCGCGCACGGATGGAAACCGCAGGCTTTACAGCGCGGCTCATTTGCAGAGGCTGACCTTCATCCGCCATGCCCGCGAGCTTGGCTTCGAGGTCGATGCCATTCGCACCCTGCTTGATCTTCAGGATAAGCCCGGTCAATCCTGCTCACCGGCTGATTCGATTGCAAGACAACGGCTTGCCGATGTCGAGGAACGGATCGACCGTCTAAAGGCGTTGAAAACCGAGTTGGAGCGAATGATCACCGGCTGTTCGCATGGCACGATTGCCGAATGCCGGGTCATCGAGGTTCTGGCCGATCACGATCAATGCCGCCATGACCGGCATTGATATTACTCGGACACCCATTTCAGAAAGAGTGTCGCCAGTGGTGGCAGGGCGAGGTTTATCGAAAATTCCCTGCCATGGGCCGGGTGCGGCTCGGCTGAGACGTCACCCTTGCCCTGTCCTGATCCTCCAAACTCACTTGAATCGCTGTTGAAGATTTCCATCCAGCGTCCTTGCATGGGAACGCCGACACGGTAGTCATGGCGCAAGATCGGGGTGAAATTCGAGATCGCCAGAATACAATTCTCCCGGTTCTCGTCATAGCGCAGCATGGCGATCACCGAATTTTCGGCATCGTCGGCAATCGCCCATTCAAATCCGGCGGGGTCGAGATCGCTGAATTGCAGGGCCTTTTCCTGCTGATACAGCCCGTTTAGCTTGGCAACCAGCGTCTGAACTCCGGCGTGATCCGGTCGGTCCATCAAATCCCAGGAGATGGATTGATCGTGGTTCCACTCGATGTCCTGACCGATCTCGCAGCCCATAAATACCAGTTTCTTGCCGGGATGCGCCCACATGAACCCATAATAGGCCCTGAGATTGGCAAGCTTCTGCCAATGGTCGCCGGGCATTTTACCCAGCAACGAGCCTTTGCCATGCACAACTTCATCATGGGAAAGCGGCAGCACAAACCGCTCGGAATATTGATAGACCATGCTGAAGGTCATCGTGCCGTGATGATATTTGCGATAGACCGGATCTTCTTCGATGTAGGACAGGCTGTCATGCATCCAGCCCATGTTCCATTTGAAATCGAAGCCGAGGCCGCCGTCTTCCGGTGATTTGGTCACGCCCGGCCAGGCGGTTGATTCCTCGGCAATCATCAGCGCATGCGGGCAGCGGCTGTGAACGACGCTGTTCAAATGCTTGAAGAACTCGACGGATTCGAGATTTTCCCGGCCGCCGAATTGGTTGGGAATCCATTCGCCGTCATTGCGGCTATAGTCGCGGTAGAGCATCGAGGCGACCGCATCGACCCGCAGCCCGTCGATATGGAAATGCTCCAGCCACTCGAAGGCGCTGGAGATCAGAAAGCCTTTCACCTCCTTGCGACCGAGATTGTAGATCAGCGTGTTCCAGTCCCGATGAAAGCCCTCGCGCGGATCTTCATGCTCATAAAGCGCGCTGCCATCGAAGCGCGCCAGGCCCCAGACATCGGTCGGAAAATGGGCTGGTACCCAATCGAGAAGGACGCCGACGCCGCTGGCATGGCAGCGGTCGATGAAATAGGCCAAATCCTCCGGCGTGCCATAGCGTCCGGTGGGAGAAAACAGGCCGAGCGGCTGATAACCCCAGGAACCGCCGAACGGATGTTCGGTGATCGGCAATAATTCAATATGGGTGAAATTCATGGATTTGACGTAGGGCACCAGCCGCTGGCTCAGCTCCACCCAGTCGAGCCAGCGATTGCCATCTTCAGCGATCCGCAGCCATGAGCCGAGATGCACTTCATAGATCGAGATCGGCTCACGGGCGGCGGAATCGGCGGTCTGCCGGGTCATCCAGGCTTGGTCCGTCCAGGCGAACGGCGTGTTTGACGCGACGATGGAGGCCGTTCCCGGTGCCGCTTCGCTGGCTTTGGCGACCGGATCGGCCTTTTGCGGCAGCACATTGCCTTGCGCGTCGATCAATTCATATTTGTAGCGCTCGCCTGGACCGATGCCCGGAACGAACAATTCCCAGATGCCGCCGGATTGGCGCAGGCGCATCGGATTGCGCCGCCCATCCCAGGAGTTGAAATCGCCAACCACCGAGACGCGCTGTGCAGTTGGCGCCCACACGGCAAAGCCTACCCCTGCCACCCCATCCATCTCTCTCGGGTTGGCCCCCAGCGTGCGGGCGAGATCGTAATGGGTGGCCTCGGCGATCAGATGCAGGTCCATATCGCCGAGCAGCAGGCCGAAGGCATAGGGGTCTTCGGCAATCTGCACTGCGCCCTGCCATTCGATCCGAAATCGGTAGCGCGAGGAGGAGCGAAGCTCTCCCGCAAACAGGCCGCCCGGATGCACCAGATTCAGTCGGCCCACAGGGGCGTTGCTGTTTCTGTCGAGCATTTCAACGCCGAGCGCACCCGGAAAAATCGCCCGGACCACCGTTTCCCCATCTGCCCGATGCGGTCCCAGAATGGAAAAGGGATCGCCGTGTCTGCCGTCGATGAGGGCTTGAACCGCCTGGGCATCGATGCCGGATAGCAAGTCGCTCGTGGCAATCGTCATAGGGAATTCTCCGTCAGCCGTTCGGCAATGTCGGCAAACCCGGCAAGCGGAATAGCGATCCAGCCGGGCCGATTGCTGGCTTCATAGCCGATTTCATAGGCGGCCTTTTCCAGCAGGAACAGGTCGAGGATCTCGCGGCGTTTTTCAGGGTCCATTGCCAGTGATGGTTCTCCGTCGACTGCCGTGAAATAGCTGTCGAGGAAATGCGTCTCGGCCTTCTTGCGAAACGCCTCGATCAGCGCGGCTCTTGCTGCACTGTCGCCCTGGACGACGATCTCGCGGCCCGTATCGGCGGAAGCAGCGAGATAGCTCAGCGACCGGATCAGTCCTGCCACGTCGCGCAGCGGATTGGTCTTTGCCCGCCGTTCGGCAAGCGGGCGGGCCGGTTCGCCTTCGAAATCGATGATATAGACATCGTCTTCGGCAACCAGGATCTGGCCCAGATGGAAATCGCCGTGGTTGCGGATCATCAGCGTGTCCTTGGCAACACTCGCGAGGGTACCGACCGCGCTCAAGATCTGCTCCCGACGGTCCGCCAACATGGTGCTGACCCTGATGGTTTCAGTATCGAGACCATCACTGTCGCTGCCATGACCAATCGCAGACACTCTGTCCAGGCAGTCGGCAACGCGAGCCATGACTGATCGCGCCCAAACGGAGACATCCTCATCACTCATTGCGACCGGCGCGAAAGCCGGGTCGTCTGTGTGCTTGGCCAGTGCCACATGCAACTCGCCAAGCCGCTTTCCGATCACGGCTGCCTGATTGAACAGCGGGTTGAACCGCTCTTGCTCGGCGTCATCATCCTGACCGGCAACCATGCTTTGTTCGAGCGTTTGCCTGAGCGTGTCGAGCATCCAGGTCCAGGCATCGCCCTGATTGCGGATGGCGCCCTGGATGATGATCAATGTCGAGCGCTCATCTTCAGGTGAAACCCTGACGACCTCTCCCAGCAGTGGTGCAGTGTTAGCGTAGCCAAGCCGCGTCAGGTGGCGGGTCATTTCCACTTCCGGGTGAATGCCCTGATGGATGTGACGGATGAGCTTGATCATCGCCATGTCGCCGATGATCAACGAACTATTGGATTGTTCGGCTGATAGCCATTTGACCTGCATGTCGTCGGACAGCTCGATGCCATCGAGTTGTTCGGTGCCGATGAAATCGATGGAACCGCTTTTACTGGAAATGCTGGAGCGTTCGCGCAAAGCCCTGATGACGCCGCGCGCCATGCTTTGCATGGCAAAGCCATCCGTCAGGAAGCCAACCCGGCGTCCTTTCCGCACTCTTGCAAAGGCCAATTGCTGGGCAAGCGCATGGGGGTTCTCATCGTCCCAGGCGATGGCGAACGGTAGAAAATACCGCTCAACGCGATCTTCCAACTCGGTTTCCAACTCACCCAGCAGCAGGTCATTGCCGAAGGGCATCGGAATGGTCGAGATCAGCGAGGCGCGCTTCACCCTTTCGCCCTTGGAGGCAAACCACCGGCGCTTGGCAAGATAGGCAGGCAGGATTTCACGCGAAATCGTCTCTTGGATACCAGGCTCGTCCAGCAATTGGGCAAGCTCGCGCCGCATGACGATGGTAACGAAATCCGGCAATTGCTCCGGTGGCTCTGTGCGCCAGGTTGGCCCATCCGCGTCCGTCTCGCCTGACAGCTTGAACCAGAAGAAACCATAGGGTGGCAGGGTCAGGAGGTAGGTCAGCTGGCCGATCGGGGGAAAGGCCGACATGCCGGTCAGCTCAATGGGAATACGCTTTTCGAATTCGGCCAGATCCAGCTCGACTGCCTGCGGCAGACGCGACAGATTGGCGACACACAGTAGCACTTCGCCCTCATATTCGCGCAGATAGGCGATGATCTTGCGGTTGGCCGGTGATAGGAACCGCAATGTGCCGCGTCCGAATGCAGTAAATTTACGCCGGAGCGCCAGCATATGGCGGCTCCAGTTCAGCAGCGAATGGGCATCAGCCGACTGTGCTTCAACATTGACCGCCTCATAGCCATAGAGGGGGTCCATCAGCGGCGGCAGGACCAGACGGGCCGGGTCGGCGCGGGAAAACCCGCCATTGCGATCCGGGGACCATTGCATCGGTGTGCGCACCCCGTCGCGGTCGCCGAGATAGATATTATCGCCCATGCCAATCTCGTCGCCGTAATAGATCACCGGCGTGCCGCGCATCGACAGCAGCAGCGCATTCATCAGCTCGATGCGGCGGCGGTCGCGCTCCATCAGGGGCGCCAAGCGGCGGCGAATGCCGAGATTGATGCGGGCGCGGCGGTCAGCGGCATAGGTGTTCCACAAATAGTCCCGCTCGGCGTCGGTGACCATTTCCAGCGTCAGTTCGTCGTGATTGCGCAGGAAAATCGCCCATTGGCAATTATCGGGAATCTCAGGTGTCTGCCGCATGATGTCGGTGATCGGAAAACGATCTTCTTTGGCAATCGCCATATACATGCGCGGCATCAGCGGGAAGTGGAAGGCCATATGGCATTCGTCGCCGTCGCCGAAATATTCCTGGGTATCTTCAGGCCATTGATTGGCCTCAGCCAGCAGCATCTTGCCCGGATGACCTTCGTCCATTGCCGCGCGGATCTTCTTCAGGATCGCGTGGGTTTCCGGCAGGTTCTCGTTATTGGTCCCCTCGCGCTCGACAAGGTAAGGAATGGCGTCGAGCCGGAAGGCATCAATGCCGGTATCGAGCCAGAAGCGCATGACCGTGATCAACTCGTCCAGCACAGCCGGATTGTCGAAATTCAGGTCCGGCTGGTGGGAGTAGAAGCGGTGCCAGTAATAGGCGCCAGCTACCGGGTCCCAGGTCCAGTTGGACTTTTCCGTATCGAGAAAGATGATCCGCGTCTCCGGAAACTTCTGATCGGTCTCCGACCAGACATAGAAATCCCGTTCCGGCGAACCGGCGGGCGCATTGCGGGCTCGCTCAAACCAGGGATGCTGGTCGGATGTGTGGTTGATCACCAATTCGATGATGACGCGCATATCGCGGGCGTGGGCGGCATCCACGAAGGCGCGGAAATCGTCCATTGTGCCGTAGTCCGGGCTGACATTGCCGTAATCGGCGATATCATAGCCATCATCGCGCCGTGGCGAGGGAAAGAACGGCAAGATCCAGATGGCGGTAATGCCAAGCGAGGCGATATGGTCGAGCTTTTCCGTCAAACCCTTGAAGTCGCCGATCCCATCGCCATTGCCATCGTAAAAGGACTTGATGTGCAATTGATAGATAATTGCATCCTTATACCAAAGCGGATCGGTCTCGGCCTGCTGATGTTGTTGTTCCATCGGAAATCTCCTCACCTGACGCGGTAAATGCTGAACGGCAGGACATGCGGGTTAAAACCGACCGTCTGCCATTTGCCTGTCCACGTGAATTTTCTCATTGTCACCAGATCCTCGAGCGCGAGACTGCCGCTATCGGGCAGGCCCCAGCGCCACAAAGGCAGCTCGACTGTGCTGGTCTGGTCATTGTGCGGGTCGAGGCTGACTGCCACGAGCAAAACGTTTTCGCGGCCCGGACTGGCCTTTTCGAAAAACATCACCTGATCGTTGGAAGAGGGCAGCAGCGTCAGGCCGAGATGGGAATGCAGCGCCGCGTTTTCGCTGCGAATGCGGTTCAGCATGGTAATCTCGGCAATGATATTGCCGGGCCGGTCCCAGTCCCAGGCGGTGATCTCGTATTTTTCGCTGTCGGCATATTCCTTGCGCTTGGCATCCGGGCGGCCTTCGCACAGTTCAAAGCCGTTATAGACGCCCCAAAGCCCGGAAAGCGTCGCAGCCAGGCCCGCCCGGATCAGATAGGCCGAGCGCGGCGCGTTTTGCAGAAAATCCGGGTTGATGTCATGGGTGTTGACGAAGAAATGCGGCCGGAAGAATTCCTTCGGTGCCTGGGTCGTCAGTTCGAGCATATATTGCTCGAGCTCCCAGCGCAGATTGCGCCAGGTGAAATAGGTATAAGATTGCGAAAAGCCGATCTTGGCCAGCCTGTACATCACCTTCGGCTTGGTAAAGGCTTCCGACAGGAAGACCACCTCCGGGTGACGGGCGCGGATATCGCCGATCAGCCACTCCCAAAACGGAAAAGGCTTGGTGTGCGGATTGTCGACGCGAAACAGTTTGACGCCTTCGCCGACCCACATCTCGACAATGTCGCGCAAGGCCTGCCAAAGCGCGGGAACGGCGTCCTTGGCGTAGAAATCGACGTTGACGATATCCTCGTATTTCTTCGGCGGATTTTCCGCATAGCGGATCGTGCCATCAGGACGCCAGTCGAACCAACCGGGATGCTGCGTCAGCCATGGGTGATCGGGTGATGCCTGGATGGCGAGGTCAAGCGCGATCTCCAACCCCTCATCGCGGGCCGCAGTGACCAGAATTCTGAAATCCTCGAAGGTTCCGAGCTGTGGATGGATGGCGTCATGGCCGCCATCGGCGGAGCCGATGGCATAGGGGCTGCCGGGATCGTTCGGCCCTGCCTTCAGGCTATTGTTGCGGCCCTTGCGGTTGGTCGTGCCGATGGGATGGATGGGCGGGAAATAGACCACATCGAAACCCATGGCGCGAATGGCTGGCAAGCGCTTGATAACATCGGCGAATGTGCCGTGACGGTCCTTGTCGCCGCTTTGGGAGCGGGGGAAAATCTGGTACCAGCTGGCAAAACCCGCCTCCAACCGCTCCGCGTCGACGGGAAGCGGCTGCGAGCGCAACCGGAAAGGCCTGGCATCGGCGCGGTCCATCAATGCAAACGTGTCGGCTCGCAGCAACAGATCGGCGCGTTGCTGTTCAGGGGTCTGTTCCAGGCGAGCGATCAACTGTTCGAGGTCTGAAGCCAGTTGTCCATCGGCCCTTGCCAAAGCCTGGCGCACAAGGGCGATGCCCTCCTGCAATTCTAATTTCAGATCCAGCCTTGCCTCATGTTTCTTGGAAAGCTCGTAATGAAAAATCGCAAATGGATTGCGCCAGGCCTCGACGATAAATTCATGCCGTCCGAGCCGTGACACTGAAAATTCACCCCGCCACCGGTCGTTTTCGATCAGTTCCATGCGGACTTCGCTCCAGTCATCCCTATCGCAGGGCCGCCAGAGCACGGCGGCAGAAAGCGGGTCATGACCATCGCCAAAAATATCAGCCTCAACCGTGATCCGGTCGCCGACAACGCGCTTGATGGGGAAACGCCCGTCATCCACGGAAGGCTGGATATTTTCAATCGCCAGACGGGGTGAGGCGGCGGCATCACTTGCCGTCGTTTTGGGCTCAAACACGATGGCATCGGCCCGTGCCCCGGTGAGCAAGCAAAGCCCGCCCGGGCCGATTTTTCCTGTCTCCAGAATTTCGGACGGCGCTTGGCCCTGGTCGAGCATCAATGGCAGGAAGCCGGAGGCGATTTCGTGAAGCGCATGGAGCGGTAGGGTCGCTGATGTGCGCAGATCGCGATTGAAGGCGACGATCCGAATGCCCTGCGACGACCGAAGGTCTTCGCGGTCGGATTGCACCAGGGCGCAGGCTGGTGAGCCGGCTTTGGCGACGATCCGCAAGGGTTTTCCGAGAAAAACCTGCCGTTGTCCGGCTTGATCGTTGAGGGCGCGAATGCTGGCGGAAAGATCGAAGCTGCCCTGATCCTTCAGGCCCCTGATACCTTGACCATCGCCATGCGTCGGATCGAGCGGGGTGCTCACCCCGAATTCGAAACCCATCGGCACCATCAATGGACCGAAGGCGGCGGCAAGATGAAGGGCGCGGATAGCCTTTCGCTCCGTGATCTCACGGCTTTCCATGCCATGGGCGATCCGCCGGGCAAAAGGGGCTTCGGGAAAAGCGATCTGAATGCCGAGGGCGCGTTGCAGCGCGTATTCCTCGGCAAACCACGGTTCCTCGAGATTCCACCAGGCAAAGGATGAGAAACAGCCGTCAAAGCCTGTGCCTTGCAAAGCGCGCCGCGCCTCAAAACTCGTCCCCGGCGTCCAGGCGAAGAACCGGGCCGACGGACCGGCTGCGATCAGGTCTCGCCAGAAGGATGAAGGTGCGGCATCGATGCCAATACAGCGGAAACCAGCCACGCCCGCAGCGGTAAACTGTGTAATACGCGCACGCCATTCACCCAGCAGATGGGTTGTTTCATCGCTGCTGGTGAAATCGACGGGGCGGCTGCCGGAATGAAAGGGCGAAATCCTTGGATCGGCAATCTGTCCAGGTGGCGTTTCCGTCGCAACCCGGTCAATCACCAGATCCAGCATAAAGTCCAGGCCATGCGCCCGGGCAGCCTTGGTCAGTTCTCGCAGGCACTCATCGCTGCTGCCTGGGAGATCAAGGGCGGGGTCGAATGTGTCGAAGGATTTGGATATGAACAGGCTGGCACCTGCTGCACGCGCAAATGGCGGCGCACTGAGGACTGTATCGAAGCCCAGTCCACGCACATGCTCAAACAGGGTGTTCCAGTCCGCCATGCCTTTCAGCAGCAGCGGATGGATATAATAGATGTTTGGCGCGCTGGACGAGACCGTTTCCCTGATGATGTCTTGTTGTTCGGCAGCATGTGATTGCGTCATCGTCCACCCGCATAATTTGTTTACCAAGGCCAAACACCTCACGCGGCAGGTGGTTCCATTCAATAAAACATATGCCGTTGAGAGTGCAGGCGAAGGGCGGGGGGAAGCCCTTTGCAGGCGTTGGTTGAAACGCTTTGCTGCTCCGGCAATGACAATCGTTGCCGATGGATGGAACCGTACCCTTGAGGATGGGTTGGTGGTGTGACTGCCCACATCGCGACGCTGTCTGCGGCACGGCCTCTGCCGCAGACAGCGTCTATCGCTCAGGATGGACCCGATCATGACGTCAATAATCAACAGACTTGCCAAGAGACATGGGATCAACCTCGCCAGACCGGGAATAGAACAGGCGGAAGTTCCGATTTCAGACGCCACAAAACGTCGGCTGTTGGCGGCTCTCAACGTGGAGGCGGGTGAGCCTGGCCGCAGCTATCTGCCCGATTGCCTTGCTCGGGATCGTGTCTGGGGCATCAGCCTGCAACTTTATGAACTGCGATCAGTGCGCAATTGGGGGATTGGCGACTTTGCCGATTTGCAGAGCATGGTGATGCTTGCCGCCGATCAAGGAGCCGATTTTATCGGGCTTAACCCGCTGCACGCGCCTTTTCTGGCCGACCCCGCCCGGTGCAGTCCCTATGAGCCATCCAACCGGCGCTTTCTCAATCCGCTTTATATCGCTGTCGATCTGGTGCCGGGTTATCATCCAGGCATGAGCGACAGAGAGACGCTCGACGCTTTACGGCGATCCAAACTTGTCGATTACAAAGCGGTCGCCGGTGTGAAGCTTGAGGTTCTGCGGCGGATCTGGGACGGTTCAAGACGGTTGGAGCGAAATGACGATCAGGACAGAGCCGATTTCAAGCGTTTCTGCGATGAAAGCGGTGATGCTCTACAAAATCACGGTCTCTTCGAGGCTTTATCCCGATTCATGAGCGAAGGTGGCCACGGTGCAGGCTGGATGTCCTGGCCTGGGGAGTATCAGGATATCGATCATCCCTCCGTTCGGGCCTTCCGTAGCCAGAATGCCGAGGAGATCGCATTTCATGTGTGGCTTCAATGGGTCGCGCACCGGCAGCTGGAAACGGTTGCTGCCCAAGCGCGCAAAGCGGGCTTGAGAATCGGCCTTTACCTCGACCTCGCGGTCGGCGAAGCGTTGGATGGCTCGGCGACCTGGAGCGAACCGGACATCTATCTGCGCGGCGCCAGCATCGGCAGCCCACCCGATCCCTGGGCGGTCAAAGGCCAGGATTGGCGGCTGGCCGCCTTGCAGCCGGCCTTGATCGCCTTTTCTCGCCGCTCGCCCTACCGTCAGATGATCGATGTCGCGATGCGCTACGCGGGTGCGGTGCGTATCGATCATGCCGCCGCCATTCAGCGATTGTTCCTGGTGCCAGCCGATATGGGGCCGGAGGAGGGGGCCTATGTTGATTATCCCGCCCGCGAGATCCAGGGCGTGATTGCTGAAGCCTCCTTGCGCAACCAATGCCTGGTCATTGGCGAAGATCTCGGTCTGGTGCCGTCGGGGTTACGACAGCAGATGGCGGATGCCAATCTCCTGTCCTATCGCATCCTGTCTTATGAAAGAGACAAGCGCGGTTTTATTGCGCCGGACAAATATCCGGTTATGGCGCTTGCCTGCGTCTCGACCCACGATCACCAGACGTTGGTGGGATGGTGGCGCGGTGCCGATATCGAAGCACGCGCGGCCCATGGATTGGTGCCGGAAGCGGCAAGACTCCAGGAGCAGGCCGCCCGCATTCAGGAACGAGCCGACCTGCTGCGGGCCTTTGCGTTGGCCGGGATAGAGTTGCAAGATCACGGTGTCGAACAGCCGGATCTGCATGAGTGTGTGGTGGCGGCTCATCGGTTCATGGCGAAAACAGCCTCCATGCTGGTCTCTGTCCGGCTTGCCGACCTTACCGACGAGGAAAACCCGACCAATATTCCGGGAACCAGCAGTAGCTATCCCAATTGGCAGCCGAAGCTTTCGGTCGCCTGTGAGGATCTCACCGGGTTCACCCTTTTCAATCGGATCGTCGACGCCGTCCGAGAGGAAAGACCCAAAACAAAAGAGGGGAGCTAGAGATGAGTAAGAGAAAACTGGCCGCCGCTTTTCTCGAAAAGGCAGACTCAAACAACCACACCGACTGCCTTTGAAAACATGTCGGAATGCGCCTGGATCTGACCGTGAATGAATGCCCCTAGATATTGAGGGGTAGTCTATTGAACCCAATTATGGCCGCAATGGAAACCGCTATTCCAGCGGGTATTTCAGCAGAAAAAACGCATAAATGCTTGCCGCTTTGAGCGATTTCCTGTAGATAATTTCGCGTTCGGGTATTTATGATCCCGGAGACTGGACTGATTGTATCTCCGCGCTTAATCTTCTGGGTTGCTCGGCTTTGGGGGCTTAACCTCCGCTGGTAGACGTCTTTTCCCCGTTATCGCGACTTACCGACCTGTCTCTTCGCGAAGGGACGATGCATGCTTCATCCGGCCGCCGCCGGGCGTGGCGAAACTAAAAACTCAAGGGATAAGGACTTCTCCCATGGCCATCAAGGGCACCGTAAAATTCTTCAATCAGGACAAGGGCTTCGGCTTCATCACCCCGGAAGGCGGCGCGAAGGACGTTTTCGTTCACATTTCCGCTCTCCAGGCTGCTGGCATCCAGACGCTTCGTGATGGCCAGGAAGTTACTTTCGACACCGAAGCTGACCGCATGGGCAAGGGCCCGAAGGCTGTAAACATCCGCGCTGCGTGATTGTTTCGCCTCCGTCCTTCACGGCGGATGATTTTGAACGGCGTTCCGCAAGGAGCGCCGTTTTGCGTTTATCGCGTCTGGTTTCATTCCTTCAATGAGGCGTGTGCAAAAAATCTGAGGTGAGACTTCAGGCGGCCCGCACAGGACCGGCATCGATATCCACCGCAGCAAAGGCGGCGGCGATCACATCAGGACCAGCCCCTGGTTTCGGTGCGTCTGCCGAAAGGATCTGGCGAAAGCGCCGCGCTCCGGCATAGCCCTGAAACAGCCCGACCATATGGCGAGTCAGATGCACCAGACGTCCACCCTCGGCGATATGCCTGGCGGCGTAGTCCATCATCGTGTCGCGAACGAGGTCCATGCTGGAAGTCTTGACGGGTTCGCC
The DNA here is from genome assembly GCF_014926405.1 of Agrobacterium vitis. Lineage (NCBI taxonomy): Bacteria > Pseudomonadati > Pseudomonadota > Alphaproteobacteria > Hyphomicrobiales > Rhizobiaceae > Gillisella > Gillisella vitis. The sequence goes on along the minus strand of NZ_JACXXJ020000003.1, from coordinate 703,957 downwards.
ATAAATGCGAGCATCGACTTCGGTCAGCATCGTTGCATTGTTATAGGCGGCACGGCCGACCATAACACCATCCATGACCTGCAAATGCGCGCTGGCCTGATCCAGATCGGTAATACCGCCATTGATCCCAAGGAATAGATCCGGGTTCTCCTGTTTCATCAGGTGAACCAGCGGATAATCCAACGGCGGAATGTCACGGTTTTCCTTCGGGCTAAGTCCTTGAAGCCAGGCCTTGCGTGCATGAATCCACAGGGCGTCCGCCCCAGCGCCGATCATCCGTTTGATGAAATCCGGCAGAACATCACCCGGTTCCTGGTCGTCGACGCCGATCCGGCATTTGACGGTGACGGGAACGGTGGAAGCCGCTTTCATCGCCTTGATACAGGCCTCGACGGTTTGCGGTTCGCGCATCAGGCAGGCGCCGAAGGTCCCGGCCTGGACTCGGTCGGATGGACAGCCAACATTCAGGTTGATTTCGTCATAGCCCCAGTCATTGGCAATCCGCACGGCTTCCGCCAGCTTATGCGGATCGGAACCGCCAAGTTGCAATGCCAGCGGGTGCTCGCTGGCGTCAAAAGCCAGCAGGCGATCCCGCTTGCCATGAAGAATGGCATCGGCAACGATCATTTCCGTATAGAGCAGCGCATGGCGGGTCAGCAAACGGTGGAACCGCCGGCAGAATGTGTCCGTCCAGTCGATCATCGGGGCGACAGCGAAGACTTTATGGGAGCGATAGCCGAGTTTCAGCGGCTCAAGCGGCTGTTGCATCTTTACACGCTCTCTGGATGAAGTGGTAAAGCAGAAGATCGACTTCCAGGAGATGCTGAACACGGCTGATTTTTCTCAGCACATCGGCCAGCTGATGGATGGTCTCTACGGGTGGCTTCATCTGCACCACATTCTCCGGTACGCCCAGGTTTGCCGCAATCAGCTTGGGGTAACTGGTATCGTCCTGACCGGGATCGAAAACCGTAAACTGCGATAGAGAATCGAGGGCTTTGGTGACGTCGTCGAGAGAGGGGACGTCGGTCGGGTTTGCGGCAACCAGTTGATGAGTGAAGGGGGAGGCCAGCAGATTCAGGGTTTCTTTTGGCGCGTGGCGGATGGCGGTGATAACCGCCTCCTCATCCTGAAAGGCCAAGCCTTCAAACAGGTTCATGACCGGCTTGAACAGCAATTTATCGCGCGGCGAAACGAAGGAAAACTCATGCTTGTTGGATCGGCTGAAAACGATTATGCGCGTCGCCAACTCATAGAAGGGGTCACGCAAGGCAAGCATTGTGGTGTCGATATTGTAGCCGATGTAAACCAGATAGGCTTTCAGCAGAATCCGGCCCGAAACGTAGACTGAAGGCTGGTGAATGATCTCCAGCATCTGGCGAACGGTTTCAAAACCGAAACGTTCAACGCCGCATTCGAAAAACTGGAAATAGGGTTTCACCCCCAAATCCAGCTCTCTGTGCGGCAAATAGGATGTTTCGATCCGCAAGACCTTTTTTGGAATATATTCTGGCTGGGCTCGCCGGTAGATGGTGAGCCTCGTTTCAGGATCATAAATCTCCAGCTTTGACGCGGTGCTGATGCCCGGAATATTGTCGTCGTTCAGAACGAAGCCAACATTTCCGGTCTCGTGAGCGCCGAGAGCGCGAGCGCCATCAACGTAAACCCACGGCAAGATTTCGGTTTCCCTGTCCTCGTCATTCAGCCGGACGCGAATGCAGGGTTTCGTGGAAAAGCCGTCAGGGACGATATAGCCCTGTATCTCCGCTCCAGTATCTTGGTAAACGCAGAAATTCATTTATCTACGGGCATCTCTCATTGTGAAGACACTCTATAAGAGCCAATTTTAATTTCGTCCAGCCTTACTCGGCAGGCTGGACATGATGACAGGCGTGACGGCGTCACAAAAGCCAGAGGATCATGCCGCTCACCTTGATGATACCGCAGCCAGCGAAGGTGCCGCATCAACACGGCGAACGGAATGTTCGCGCCGCTCCAACTCGGTCACCATGGCCAGATCCAGCACTTTTTGCAGGTCAGCCGCATGGCGGAAGTCAGGTTCGCGGGTTTTGCCCTCCAGCACCGCCTCGACGAAGCGCTGGTAATTGGTGGCAACGGTGCCGGCATCCAGTTCCGTCCAGATGCCTTTTTCCACATCGTCGCCCATGCAGGCGCGCAATGTATTGCCCGTTGGCGTGTGGATCACCTCCAATGCGCCCTTGTCGCCATGCATGCGCAGGCGCAATTCATTGAGGTGGCCGGTCGCCCAGCGCGAGGCATGTACGACGCCAATGGCGCCATTGCTGAATTCCGCCGTCATGGTGAAACTGTCATTGGCATCGAGATCATAGTCACCAATCCGGTTGCCCGGCGCTTTCTCAAATGTCTTCAACCGTGCGAAGATATGTTCGACATCGGTTGCCGCGCCATAGCTGGCGAAATCGAGAATATGGATGCCGACATCGCCCAGCACCCCGTTCGAGCCGTGCTTGGTGGACAGCCGCCAGAGCCATTGGTCCTCGGTTGCCCAGTCGCCCCAGGCCTTGGACACCAGCCAGCTTTGAAGATAGGAGGCCTCGATATGACGGACCTTGCCAATCTCTCCAGCCTGAACCAGCTGTCGGGCCTTCTGTACCGGCGCGACATTGCGATAGGTCAGGTTGACCATATTGACCAGCCCGGCGGCATTGGCTTTGCGGGCCATCTCATCAGCTTTTTCAAAGCTTTCCGCCAGCGGCTTTTCGCAGAACACATGCTTGCCCGCCGCGATCAATTGCAGTGTCGTCGGATAATGGACCCGGTCGGGTGTGACATTGGCGACGGCATCGAACTCACCCCAGGCAAGCGCGTCCTCCAGCGAGGTGAATGTATTGGCGATATCATGGCGCAGCGCAAAGCCCCGCACCTTGGCGATATCGACATCGACGGCGCCGACCAATTGCGCGTCGCTATTAGTGGCAAACTCTATGGCATGGCGGTTCGCCATGCCGCCGGTGCCGAGAATGAGAATACGGACGGGTGTGTTCATCGATATCCGGCCTCCCCGGCCTTATGCAATTTCGGACCCCGTTCCTGGATCGGCTCGAGCGCCTGATCGACCGGCACATTCGGGGCGTCATGAATGCTCTTCAGCGCCGGGCGCGGATTATACGCCCATTTCACCGCGTTGGAGATCACCTGTTGTATCGTTTCGTTATGATAGGTCGGATAGGTTTCATGACCTGGACGGAAGTAGAAGATATTGCCAGCGCCGCGCCGCCAGGTCAGGCCGGAGCGAAAAATCTCGCCGCCGGAAAACCAGGAGATGAACACGGTTTCCAAAGGCTCCGGCACGGAAAAGAACTCGCCGTACATTTCCTCGTTTTCCAGCACGAATTGTTCGGGTATGCCAGCCGCAATCGGATGGCCGGGATTGACGGTCCAGACGCGCTCGCGCTCACCGGCTTCACGCCATTTCAAGGCGCAGGGCGTGCCCATCAGCCGTTTGAACGGCTTGGCGAAATGGCCGGAATGCAGGACGATCAGGCCCATGCCTTCATGGACGCGGGCGACAACCCGCTCGACGATCTCGTCGCGGACGCTGCCATGATCCTTGTGGCCCCACCAGATCAGCACGTCGGTCTGCTCCAGGCGCTCAGTGCTCAGGCCATGCTCGGGCTCCTGCAAGGTTGCGGTCGTGGCCTCGATGTCGCTGTCCCGGTTCAAAGCCTTGGCAATGGCTGTATGCATGCCTTCCGGATAAAGATTTCCCACCACTTCATTGAGGTGCTCATGAATATTCTCACCCCAGACAACCGTCTTGATCGTCACGCGCTTCTCCTATCGGTTGAAATTTCCATCCGTGAAAAATCCGCAGCCTGATGGCTGCAAGCCCCCATTTGTCCGTCGCCGGCTTCCCTTGGTGCCGTTTCCCCCTGTGACACCGCATCCAATGCCAAAATCATCGACGATAAGGCACCGAATATATTGACGCATCTTAGTGCCAAGCTTGGCAATTTCGAGACGATGAGATGTCCCATCTTTCCAGAAAGTTGGATGCCAGATCGTCAAATCAAGTGGGACAAATGCAATTCGGGCTTTTTTCGGCGAAAATGATAGATTGGAATGAATCAGCAGCAATCGGGAACAGGCTCTTGGACGATAAAACGGTCGACACGGAAAAACCAATCCACAGGCGTGGCTATGGAGTCTCGACAGTCTATGAGACTTTGCGCAATGAAATCATTGAGCTGACGCTGGCGCCCGGCAGTCCTGTCGATGAGCAGCAACTGTCCGACCGCTTTTCCCTGTCGCGCACGCCGATCCGCGAAGCACTGGTACGGCTTGCAGCCGAAGGCCTGATCACCACGCTGACCAACCGCGCCACCATCGTCTCTTCCATCGACTTTCTAGGCCTCTCGGAATTTTTCGATGCGCTGACCTTGATGTACCGGGTGACGACACGGCTTGCCGCGCTCAACCACACGCCTGATCATATCGAGCAGATCCTCCGTTTCCAGGAGGTTTTTGCGGAGGCAGTCGAGCGGCGCGATGTGCTGGCAATGATCGCCAGCAATCGGGATTTCCACGTCGCCATCGCGAAGGCCGGCAAAAACCGCTATTACGAGGATCTCTTCACGCGATTGCTGGATGAGGGCCGCCGGATTCTCCGGCTCTATTATTCGTCCTTCAACGATGTGCTGCCAAGGCAATATGTCACCGAGCATGAAGACATGATCCAGGCAATCATCGAGCGTGATGCTGATCGCGCCGATGCGCTGGCTACAGCCCATGCCGACCAGATTGTGCGGCAGATCCGCTCCTATATCACCGCCGATGGAAGACAGACCGTAAATCTCAAGCTTTGATCCGAAGCCGATATCAAGACGAGAAGGATTTTTGCGGCTTGGAGTTTTGTATTTTATTTGTCGACAAGATGCGATGAAAATGGTAGTTCGCTTCCATTGGCTATGGACCGCGCCCTTTGCCTGCGGTCAATCTGGGAGAGTTCAATGACCCAACTGGTTTTCAAGGGATGCATTCCCGCTTTGATGACGCCTTGCAAGGCGGACCGAACCCCCGATTTCGACGGGCTGGTTCGCAAGGGCAAAGAGCTTGTCGGTCTGGGCATGTCGGGCGTGGTCTATTGCGGATCGATGGGTGATTGGCCGCTGCTGAGCGATGAACAGCGCCAGGAAGGCGTGCATCGGCTGGTTGAAGCCGGTGTGCCGACCGTGGTTGGAACCGGTGCGATCAACACCCGCTCAGCCGTCAGCCACGCGGCCCATGCGGCGAAAGTCGGCGCAAGCGGCTTGATGGTGATCCCACGGGTTCTGTCGCGCGGCTCTTCGATTGCCGCCCAGCGCGACCATTTTTCCGCCGTTCTGGAAGCGGGCAAGGATTTGCCCTCGGTGATCTATAACAGCCCCTATTACGGCTTTGCGACGCGCGCTGACCTGTTCTTCCAGCTGCGCGCCCGCTTTTCCAACCTGATTGGTTTCAAGGAGTTCGGTGGCAAGGGCGATATGACCTATGCGGCCGAAAACATCACCTCCGGCGACGATGGCTTGATCCTGATGGTCGGCGTCGATACCGGCGTCTATCATGGCTTCGTCAATTGCGGTGCGGCTGGCGCAATCACCGGGATCGGCAATGCTTTGCCAAGAGAAGTTCTGCACCTGATGGCCCTTTCCAAAGAGGCGGCCACGGGCGACCCACGGGCGCGCCGCGAGGCCAAGGAGCTGGAAGAGGCGCTGATGGTGCTTTCGACCTACGACGAAGGCCCGGACCTGGTGCTGCACTATAAATATCTCATGGTCCTGAACGGCGAGACCGAATATACGCTGCATTTCAACGAGACAGACGCTTTGAGTTCCTCGCAACGCGCCCATCTGGAAAATCAGTATGCGCTGTTCAAGTCCTGGTACGAAGCCCGCTACCCCAGCCAGCGGTGAGGGTTTGCTTTAGAGTTTGACGCAGCAACCTATCTGTAGAGTTTCAGCGTCAGAATTTCGAAGGGCTGGAAGGCAAGATCCAGCCCTTTTTCGTTAATGTCTACCGCCACCGGATTTTCCTCAAGCAGATCGACGAGGGCGGCATGGGTGATCCCGTTGTCGAGTTTAATCCGCGCGTGACGCTGGCTTCCGGTGGTTTCCCAGAGGCGGACGATATAGCCATCGCTCGCCTCTGCCTGCTTTACCGCCTCCAGCGTAATGCCATCTGTTTCTATCGACAGCAGTGGCGGGGCTTGATCTCCTGATACGACATTAGCCTGTCCGGTCGCGACGACCTGCAAGGGCATGTTGAAATCCTCGGCGGCATTATGCACGACGGCCTTGTCGCCATTATGCAGCAGCAAGGCGTAGCGCAGGCGATGCTCGCCTTGATCGGCATCCGGCCAGGGATAGGTCGGTGAGCGCAGCAGGGTCAGGCGAATATCGCTACCCTTTGCGTCATAGCCATATTTGCAATCGTTGAGGAAGGCGATGCCGAAATCGGGTTCGCTCACATCGATCCAGCGCTGCATGGAGCATTCGAACCGGGCGCGGTCCCAGGAGGTGTTGCGATGCGTGGCGCGGCGGACATGACCGAACTGGATTTCCGCATCAATTGACGCGGTGTTGAGCGCCATCGGGAAGCCGGTTTTGACCAGCGTATTGTGCTCATGCCAGTCGATGACTGTATCGAATTCCAGCTTCCTGCTGTCGGCTTCCAGCGAAACGACCTGAACAATACGCGACGCCTCGTAGCGCCATTCAAACCGGATTGCTACGCGCAAAGGCCCGGTTTCGACAATCTCGGCGCTGACGAGATCATCGATCTCGAAACTCTGGTCTTCAAAATCGCTATCGATATCCCAGGCATCATATTCCGCTGGCATGTCGCGGAAGGCCTGGAGGCGATTGGCCGTGTGGCCGGGCTTGAAGATGTAGCGGTCTCTCACCTTGTCATGCAATGACAGGATGCGACCTTTGGGGTCGAACACCACATCCAGAAAGCGGTTGGCAAGCCGAAATGGTTCTACGTCAACGGCGCCGGGCGGTGTCGGGCCGCAGGGCAGGGCGGCGGACAGGGACAGCGGCGGCACGTTTTCCAGCCGGACGGCGTGGGTTTTCGATCCATCGGCTAGAACCAGGGTTTGACCCGAGGCATGAGGTTGATGGGTCAGAGCCAGACCGGAGCGATGGCGACCGGTCACATTCAAGACGACATCGCCGCCATGGGTTGGCAACAGCGCCAGGAGTTCGGCGCGCAGGCTTTCAGCCTCGGCAAATAGCCTGGCGTAATCGCGGTCACTGTCTTCATAGACGGCGCCGATGGACGATCCCGGCAGGATATCGTGGAACTGGTTGAGCATGACGATGTCCCACAGGTCGCGCAATTGCCGGGTGGGATAGGCATGACCTGCCTGCCGCTCCGCCATCACCGCCAGCGTCTCCAATTCCCGAAGCGCGATTTCGGCTTTGCGGTTAAAGCGCTTGTTCTTGGCGACGGAGGTCAGCGTGCCACGATGGAATTCCAGGTAAAGCTCGCCGACCCAGGTCGGATAGCTGTCTGGATTGGCCTGCATGTCAGCAATCAGGCGCTCGAAAAAAGGCCGCATCTGTCCGTGTTCAACCTTCGGGCAGCCGGGTATGCCGCGCTCCATCCGGCGGATGTTCTGGAGCATTTCGCGGGTTGGGCCACCGCCGCCATCGCCATGGCCATAGACCAGAAACAGTTCCTTGCCGAGCCGTTGTTGGCCGTGGCGTTTCCAGGTTCCCATCACATGGGTCGGCTTCAGGTTGGGGCAGTAGGTGGTGTTGATCAGCTTGGAATCATAGGGCTGGGTGGTCAGGAAGTAGGCGACCACCTTGCTGCCGTCGATGCCCTGCCAGAACAGCTTGTCGTCCGGCATCCGGTTGGTGTCGTTCCACGACAGTTTATGGGTGACGAAACTGTCGAGGCCGGATTTGCGCATCAATTGCGGTAGGGCTGCCGAATAGCCGAACGTGTCCGGCAACCAGACCATGCGTGGCTCGACGCCAAAGGTCTTGCGATGATAGGCGACCCCATAGAGGATGTGGCGTACCAGCGCCTCGCCACCAGCGATATTAACGTCAGGCTCCAGCCACAGCGCCCCTTCAATTTCAAACCTCCCGGTCGTCACATGGTTGCGGATGCGCTCGAACAATTGCGGATAGTCGTCAGCCAGATAGTCCAGCAGCACGCATTGGTTATACATGAAGCGGTAGTCGGGAAATTCCTCCATCAGGGCAAGGGCGGTTGCCATGGATCGCGCCATCTTCTGCCGGGTTTCCCGCACCCGCCAGAGCCAGGCGACATCGATATGGGTATGGCCGGTTGCCACTACGACAGGCTTTTCCTCGAAATCAACGGCATTGTAGATGGCCGCCGTGATGGCCCGTGCCTCGGCAAGCGAGGCCTTGAACCTGCTCTCATTACTCTTTCGAAAATCCACGGCGTTGATGGCATCGTCCAGCGTGCGCAGAATGAAATGGCGACGCGGGTCGTCTTCTGCCAGCAGGCGGGCCACGTCCAGTGGCACACGCATGTCGTAATAGGCTTCTTCAACCTCCAGATCATGGTGATGTAGGCTGACGGCAAAGCCGAGTTGCCGCCGATCCTCGATTGTCCCCGCTTCGATCAGGATGTCGAAACTCTGACCGGCATGGGCCGCCGGTGACAGCAGGAATTCGCGGTGGTTGGCATCGCCGCCCTGGGTGATTGTCCCATCGATCCGCACCAGGCATTGTGGATCACTGCGGCCCATGACATTGCCAAAAGCCGCCTCGATGCGTCCGACGATCCGCTTCCCATCCACGCTCTGGGGCAGGGTAGCCTTGCCGCCGAACCAGTAGTAGCCATCCGGCTCACCCCAGATATGGTCCGGTGTTACCGCCACCCAATGCTCGCGGCTTTCGTTTAGCACGTTGGCACGCTCGTCATAATGTGCTGCCCGAAACCGCAGTGGCACCGAAACGCCGAGTGGCTGGAAGATAAGATCGGCCAATCGGGCGAGCAGGCTATCGAGCTTTCGTATGGTTTTCATGGCGGCGTCTGTATCCGATGTTGTTCTGCTGAACCGACAATTGCGGTACCTTTGTCCTATCGATTTTAAACCGTCTGCTCCAGAAGGCCGATCCCTTCATCCTCACCCCATACATCGGCAACAGTGACGGGCTTGCCGCTGCGGCTGCTTTCCAGCGCGGCAATCCCGCACAGAACCGACATGGCCCCAGCCCTTGCGCCAGCGCGCTGGCGCAATTCGTCATTCATGCCGGGCTTCAGCAGCATATTGCGCAGCCGGTCGTCGCCGCCGTAATGGCCGCCGGAGGAATGCGGCACCCAGATGCGCTCGACCTCGCCGAAATTGCGCATCAGCACGATTTCATCGGCAGGGGGCTCGGTCCAGGGCTGTTTTTCATACTGGCGAAGCTCAATACGCCCCTTGTGGCCATTGAAGGCAATATGATGCCCCTCAATCGGCATATAGGTATTCAGCGAATAGGAGACATGGACACCGTTCTTGTAGCGGATATTGGTGACCATGGTGTCGGGAATGTCGATATCCTCCCGGTAGACGCAGGCATCACGCACATAGCCATCTTGCTTGGAAGGCGCTTCGTAAAGCGCTTCCAGCAAAGGCTCCTTGCGCATATCGAAATAATGATCGCATTGCTGCGCATGGGGACAGGTGCGACAGCGCTCGCCGCGAAACGGCCCATTGCGCCCATAATGCTTCAGGTCGGCAAAGGCGGAGACCAGATCGGGATCTGAATCAAGATACCAATTCAGGAGATCGAAATGGTGGGTGGCCTTGTGGACGAACAGGCTGCCGGAATTTTCGGTATAGGCATGCCAGCGGCGGAAATAGTCGGCGCCGTGGCTGGTGTTGAGATACCAATGAAAATCGACAGAGGTGACATCGCCGATGACGCCTGAATTCAGCAATTCCTTGATGCGGGCCGCGGTCGGCGCAAAACGATAGTTGAAGGAGACGTCCAGCCGCCTCCCGGTGCGCTTTTCGGCATGCAGGATGCGCTTTATCTTGGCGGCGGTGGTGGTCATTGGCTTTTCGCTGATCACGTCGGCACCCGCCTCCATTGCCTTGACGATCAACTCGTCATGGGTGCTGTCACGGGTACAGACAATCACCAGATCCGGCTTTTCAACGGCCAGCATCTGGTCGAAATCCAGGTAGATCGGCACCGAGGAGCCGATATGGGCCTGCGACTGTTCGGCGCGCAATCCGTTCAGGTCGCAGATTGCCACCAGCTCGACCTGGTCGCCCCAGCGCTGGACAATGTCGCGGCCCCACATGGTCGTTCCCCGATGGCCGGCGCCGACCAGAGCAAAGCGTCTCTTGCGTATGACTTGCATGCCATCCTCCTTGGCTACAGCCTTGGTGTCCTGCAGGCGCTATCACGCCGTCTCTGGCGGACAGGGCGCCCACAAACCTCCTCCATAGGCTGCGTGGTTGTTCAAGACTCAATCATGGTGTCAGGGCCGGTTTTTTGCACGAGAATGCCAAGGAATCCGGCGCGCAAAACTCCCTCCAAGGGCTCGCGCGCTTCTGGCTGCCTCCACTCTTTTGGTGATGATGCAAAATCATTTCCTTCGACCTGACTTAACTGCTATGCTAGCATATCATTTGCCGTTGTCATGCTGTGATTGTTTGTCTGCATGAAATTTTCACGGCTTGACAGGCGGTGGAAACATCGACAATTTGTAAAAGAAATGCCGGTGTTTCGGGAGATATCGGCAGCTTGGATAGTGTATATAAGTAGAGGGCATGAAAATTTTTTCATTTCCTTGCGTTGACTGTTCTGTAACCTCGGGAGGGAGGTTCTGGTCATAACGCAAGCGATTTGAATTCATCTGGATACTGGGGAGGAGACCAGAATGATGACAAAATTCAGCAGACGAACCGTCCTTGCTGGCATGGGTCTGACAATGCCGCTGATCTGCATGGGTGCAGTTGGCGCAAGGGCGGCCACGAACCTGCGATTTTTGTGGTGGGGCTCCAAGGAGCGTAACGACCGAACGTTCAAGGTCATCGAGGCCTATAAGGCCAAGAACAGCGGCACAGCCATCGCTGGCGAGTCTTTCGGCTGGGACAATTACTGGACACGTCTGGCCACCCAGACGGCAGGCGGCAATGCGCCCGACCTGATCCAGATGGATTACCGCTATATTTTCGAATATGCGCGGCGCGGTACGCTCCTTGATCTGACGCCCTATATGGGAAAAACGCTGAAAATCGACGATTTCGGCGCGGCCAATATCGATGCAGGCAAGGTTGGCGGCAAGCTCTATGGTGTCAATCTCGGCGTTAATTCCGTTACTGCGCTCGTTAACAAGGCGGCGTGGCAGGAAACCGGCGTTGACGCGCTGCATGAGGGCATGACCTGGGAAGAATTCGGCGAGGCCTGCGCCAAGGTGTCCGCCGCGAAGAAGCGCCGGGGCTTTTATGGAACGCAGGACGGCAGCGTTGGCGAAAGCAATCTGGAATGCTGGCTGCGTCAGCGCGGCAAGGCGCTTTATACGGCGGATGGCGCCATCGGTTTCGACCAGGCTGATATAACGGAATGGTTCAAATTCTGGGCCTGGATGCGTAAGATCAAGGCCTGCGTGCCCGCCGATATCCAGGCGCTCGACCAGCTCAATGTCGAAAACAATATGGTGACATTGAACAAGGCGGCCGTTGGCTTCGTCAATTCAAATCAGTTCATCGCCTTCCAGGCTGTCAATAAGGACCCATTGACCTTGATGAGCTATCCCGAAACCAAGGGTGGCAAGCCTGGGCATTATCTGAAGCCCTCTATGCTGATTTCGGTCTCCGCCGCATCCGCCAACAAGGACGCTGCCGTCGATTTCGTCAATTTCCTGGTTGAGGACAAGGATGCGGCGCTGGCGCTCGGGATCGAGCGGGGCATTCCGGCATCGACGACCATGCGCGAGGCCCTGGAGCCGACGCTGAACGACCAGTCCAAGGAAATTCTTGACTATATCGCCCGGCTGACGCCGCATGTCGGTCCGCTTCCGCCGCCGCCGCCAAATGGCGCGGGTGAAAACCAGATGTTGATCAAGAAGATCGGCGAAGAAGTCGGCTTTGGGCGACTTTCGCCGGAAGACGGCGCGGCGAAATTCGTCGATCAGGCGGCTGCCAATCTGAAACGGGGTTGAAACCGTGAACACCACTCGCGATGGAATGGCCGGCACCTCTGGTGCCGCGCCAGTGATGCAGCCTATCTCGACACCGTCGCCGTTCAGGGCCAGTCTGGCGCGCAACGCGCCGGGCTATCTATTTCTCCTGCCCTGGTTCATCGGCTTTTTCGTACTCACGCTCGGCCCGGCACTGTTTTCCTTCTGGCTGTCGCTGACCGACTACAATCTGCTGCAATCGCCTAATGTCGTCGGCCTGGACAATTACATCCGCATCGCCACGGCTGACGAAAAATTCATGTCCTCCATGCGGGTGACGCTGGTTTATGTGGTGCTGTCGGTGCCGCTTAAACTGACCTTCGCCCTGCTGGTTGCGCTGCTGCTCAACAAGGGTATTCGTGGCCTGCCGCTCTACCGGGCGGTCTTCTACCTGCCATCGCTTCTGGGCTCCAGCGTCGCCATTGCGGTGGTCTGGCGGCAATTGTTCGATGGTGACGGGGCGATCAACGTGCTGCTTTGGAATACCTTTGGCATTGAAGGACCAAGCTGGATCTCCAATCCCGATTATTCCCTCTATACGCTGGTCATCCTGGCTGTCTGGCAATTCGGCTCGCCGATGATCATCTTCCTGGCCGGCCTTCGGCAGATCCCGGTTGATATGTATGAGGCGGCAAGCCTGGATGGGGCTTCCAAAGTACGGATGTTCTTCAAGATCACCCTGCCTTTGCTAACGCCGGTGATCTTCTTCAATGCCGTGGTCCAGACCATCGATGCCTTCAAGGCCTTTACGCCAGCCTATGTGATCTCCTCTGGCACCGGTGGCCCGATCGATTCGACGCTGTTTTATACGCTCTATCTCTACCAGGAAGCCTTTGGCTATTTCCGGATGGGCTATGCGGCAGCGCTTGCCTGGATCCTGGTGATCATCATTGCGCTGTTCACGGCCTTCTCCTTCCTGTCCTCGCGCTATTGGGTGCATTACGATGACTGATGCAGCACTTGCTTCTTCCCCGGACGGCCATGCGCAGGAAAAACGGCGCTGGCCGGTCTCCCTTATCCTGCATATCGTGCTGGCGGCAGCCTCGCTGGTCATGCTCTATCCGCTGTTGTGGATGCTCTCAGGCTCGATCAAGGACCAGAGCGAGATTTTCGGTCAGGCCTCGCTGATCCCTTCGAAGGTAGATTTCAGTGCCTATATGCGGGGCTGGTTCAGCACCCAGGTCAGTTTCGGCACCTATTTCTGGAACTCGCTGGTCATTGCTGTACTGACCGTGGTGGGCAACCTGTTTTCGTGCTCGCTGGCGGCTTATGCCTTCGCGCGGCTGCAATTCAAGGGCCGAAATTTCTGGTTCGCGCTGATGCTGGGCACGCTGATGCTGCCCTATCACGTCACGCTCATCCCCCAATATATCCTGTTTCTCGAACTGGGATGGGTGAAGACCATTCTGCCGCTCGTTGTGCCGAAATTCCTGGCGGTGGATGCGTTTTTCATCTTCCTGATGGTGCAGTTCTTCCGTGGCATTCCGCGCGAACTGGACGAGGCAGCGATGATGGATGGGTGCAGCCCCTGGCGGATCTATTGGCGGATCATGCTGCCTCTCTCTCTGCCAGTGCTGGCGACAGCGGCGATCTTCTCCTTCATCTGGAGCTGGGATGATTTCTTCGGTCCGCTGATCTATCTGAGCGACATCAACACCTACACGGTGCAGCTTGGGTTGCGGTCCTTCGTGGACTCGACCGGCAGTTCCGACTGGAGCGGGCTGTTTGCCATGTCCAGCCTGTCGCTGGTGCCGATTTTCCTGATTTTCCTGTTTTGCCAACGCCTGCTGATCGACGGCATCGCTACTGCCGGTCTGAAGCGTTGAGATGATTTTCTAATAGGAGCTTGCGACGATGAGTGCCTTGCGTTTTGCCGTTATCGGCATCAATCACGATCATATTTTCGGCCAGATCGCTTTCATGCTGGACGCCGGAGCTGAGTTTGCGACGTTTTTTGCAGAAGAAGATGAATTGGCCCAGGCTTTTGCCGCACGCTACCCACAGGCGCGCCGCGTTGCCGACCGCAGACAGATCCTTGAAGATCCATCGATTGCCCTGATCCTGTCGGCAGCCATTCCTGCCAACCGCGCCGAGATCGCCATTGCCGCCATGCGTCACGGCAAGGATGTGATGCTGGACAAGCCGGGCATGACGACGTTTGAGCAATTGGAAGCGGTGCGAAAGGTCCAGGCGGAAACGAGGCGGATCGTTTCCATCCTCTATTCCGAACATTTCGAGACGGCCTGCACAGTGGAGGCAGGCAATCTGGTCAAGGCCGGAATGATCGGCGAGGTGATCCACACGACCGGCCTTGGTCCGCATCGGCTGCGCAAGCCGCATCGGCCCAATTGGTTTTTCGACCGGGCGCACTATGGCGGCGTGCTGATCGACATCGCCTCGCATCAATGCGAACAATTCCTGTTTTTCACCGGCGCCAAGGATGCACAGATCCTGTCGGCCAGCACCGCCAACCGGGCCAATCCCGACACGCCCGGTCTTGAGGATTACGGCGATATTCACCTGACCACCGGCAAGGCCACCGGCTATATCCGTGTGGATTGGTTCACCCCCGATGGTCTGCCGACCTGGGGTGATGGGCGGCTGTTCATTGTTGGTACGGAAGGCACGATCGAGCTTCGGAAATATCTCGATATCGAGGGTAGGCCCGGTGCCGACCATCTGTTCCTGACCGACAAAACCGGCACGCGCTATATCGATTGCAGCAAAACCGAGCGGCCCTATGGCCGGCAATTGCTGGCCGATATCCGGGATCGGACCGAAACAGCCATGGGGCAGGAGCATTGCTTCAAGGCCATGGAACTGGCGCTGAAAGCCCAGGCTTTCGCGGATGCGGCAAAGCAGAAGGGTGCTGGCAATGTCTAAGATTTTCAACGTTGCCGTCATTGGCCTTGGCATCGGCGCGCGTCATATCCGCGAGGGCTATATGCCGAATACGGATCTGTTCCGGGTTGCCACCATTTGCGATCTTGATCCCGCTCGTCTGGCCCAGTTTGGCGAGGAGTTTTCTATCGCGGGACGGACCGATGATTTCGACGCCGTGCTCAACGATCCTTCCATCGACATTGTCGATATCTGCACGCCGCCCTCCACCCATTACGGCCTGATCTTCAAGGCGTTGGACGCGGGCAAGCATGTGATCTGCGAAAAACCGCTTGTCGGTTCGCTTGCGGAGATCGACCGGTTGATGATCCATGAGAAGACCGCCAAAGGCCGGTTGATGCCGATTTTCCAATACCGTTACGGCGACGGCGTCCACAAGGCGCGCCGGATCATCGAGGCGGGACTGGCGGGTAGAGCCTATATCGCTACGTCAGAAACCCATTGGACGCGGCTGTCGGACTATTATGCCGTGCCGTGGCGGGGCAAATGGGCGACAGAGCTTGGTGGCGTGCTGATGACCCATGCCATCCATATCAACGACATGCTGAGCTATCTGCTGGGGCCGGTGGCCTCGCTCTATGCGCGCGTCGCCACCCGCGTCAATCCAATTGAGGTCGAGGATTGTGTCAGTCTCAGCCTGGAAATGACCAGCGGTGCCTTGGCAACTGTGTCGGCGACGTTGGGTTCGGCGGAGGAGACATCACGACTGCGGATGTGCTTTGAACATGTGACCTTCGAGAGCAGCCATGCGCCTTACCATCCCGGCGGCGATCCGTGGCGGATCATTCCCGCTAATCCGGAGGTCGGGCAGAAGATCGACGCCCTGCTTGAGGGTTGGGTGCCGATGGCCCAGCTGTTTTCCGGCCAGATGCAGGCTTTCCATGATTGCCTAGTCAATAATACGCCGACGCCGGTCACGACGGAAGATGCCCGCCGGTCGCTGGAATTTCTCACCGCCTGCTACTGGAGCGCCAGGCATAAACAGAAAGTGCATTTCCCTGTTGGCAGTGACAACACCTATTATGACAGCTGGAGGCAAAACTGATGGCGACAGGCGTCACTCTGCAAAACGTCTTCAAGCGGTATGGCGCGCTCGAAGTGATACACGGTGTTGATCTCGACATCACGCCGGGAGAGTTCGTGGTGTTTGTCGGTCCCTCCGGCTGCGGCAAGTCTACACTGCTGCGGATGATTGCCGGGCTGGAGCCGATTTCCGGCGGCACCCTGTTGCTGGATGGGCAAAGGATGAACGAAGTGCCCGCGGCCAAGCGCGGCATTGCCATGGTTTTCCAGTCCTATGCACTCTATCCGCATATGACGGTTTATAAAAATCTGGCCTTCGGTCTGGAAACGGCTGGCATGAAGAAGAAGGATATCGAGCCCCGCGTCGAGCGGGCCGCCGATATCTTGCAGATCCAGCCGCTGCTGGGGCGTAAGCCCAAGGCTTTGTCCGGTGGTCAGCGCCAGCGCGTCGCCATCGGGCGGGCCATTGTGCGCGAGCCAAATATCTTCCTGTTCGACGAGCCCCTGTCCAACCTTGATGCCGAATTGCGGGTGCAGATGCGTGTCGAGATCGCCAAGCTCCATCAGAGCCTCGGCAATACCATGATCTATGTGACCCATGACCAGGTCGAGGCCATGACCATGGCCGACACAATTGTGGTGCTGAAAGGTGGCTATATTGAACAGGTCGGCGCGCCACTTGATCTCTATAACAATCCGAAAAACAAATTCGTTGCGGGCTTCATCGGTTCGCCGCGCATGAATTTCATCGATACCCGGCTGGTGGAAGCCGGAGACAGAACAGCTGTTGAGCTGAACGGCAAGCCGGTCGATCTGGCGCGGACAAGCCCCGGCGCACAGGTGGGGCAAAAAGTCAGCGTCGGTGTCCGGCCCGAACATCTCAGCCTGCGTCCAGCCGAAATTACCCTTGGCGAGGCGCATGTCGATCTTGTCGAGCATCTGGGCGGGCAGACTATCCTTTATCTGTCCATGCAGGACGGTCAGTCGATTGCCATGGTGATGGAAGACCAGCAGGCGATCCGCAAGGGCGAGAAGGTGACGATCCATATCGACTCGAAACGCTGCTATCTGTTCGACGATGCCGGTAACCGGGTGAACGGCGGGGTGAACCGATAATCCGGGCAGAGGGGGCAGCCTGATCTTTGTCCCTTGGTGGGAGAGCTTGGCTATGCTATGGCGCGGTTTTTACGGATAAAGAGACGGCCCGATGCTTCCCTGGATACAGCTTGACAGTGCCGCCATTCCCGATGGCGGCGGAGATCTGCGCCTAAAACAGCGGGGCCAGGAATTCTCGATCATGCTTGGCGCCAACGAGCTGATGAACAGCCGGTTGAGCGGCTCGGAAGAGGCGCTGGCGACGCTTGCCTGCGAAAAGATAGGGGCCTGTGAGAAGGGCGGGGGGTGCGACAAGCCCAGCCTATTGATCGGCGGACTTGGTATGGGGTTTACCCTGCGTGCCGCCCTTGGCGTGTTGCAAGCGGATGCCCGCGTGACCGTGGCGGAACTGGTGCCGGCTGTGGTCGCCTGGGCGCGTGGCCCAATGGCGGAAGTTCACAAGGGCAGTCTCGATGATCCGCGTGTCGATATTCATATCGGCGATGTCGGCGCGCTGATCCGCTCAAAGCACGCCGCCTATGACGCCATTCTGCTTGATGTCGACAACGGTCCGGACGGATTGACCCGCGCCTCCAATGACAGCCTTTATAATGCCGCTGGACTGCGTGCCGCAAAAGCTGCCTTGCGGCCAAAAGGCGTGCTGGCCGTCTGGTCTTCTGCCCCGGACGCCGCCTTTACCCGCAGGTTGCGGGAGGCAGGATTTGTTACCGAAGAAGTCCAGGTGCGCGCCAACGGCAAACGCGGCGGGGCGCGCCATCTGTTGTGGATGGCGGTCAACGGGTGAGTTCATCAGAGGGCTGAGACGACGCTACAGCGCCGTGCGCCATATGTGGCGCACTAAGGTTCGCTGTAGCTCCTTATATTTGTTGCATAATTTTCTCTTTAAACCGATTCCGGTTTAAAGAATTATGCAATAGATGCCAATTGATAGAGATCATTGGCACTTTCAATCAATCGAGCGAAAAATCTTGAATTGAAGCGAAGAAACAAAAAAGCCTGCCGCGGGAGGAGGTGCGGCAGGCTTTTTAAAAGAGTGAACAGCGGCTGGGAGGAGGAGTGCCACCGTTCCATCGGACGCCCCTAGGGAGGAGGAGTGGGTCGTCCGAGAGACGAAGCTTTGCGGGAGGAGGATGCATCGCTTCGTTGAGATAGATAATACGCGACAAATGCCCAATTCATAGTCATTTTGTTGCAGTGCAGATATGCGTTAAATGCATGGGTATTTTGCAATGATTTGAGATCCAAATCGGACCGGTTTGCGTAGAGCAATTCCCAGACGCAAAAACGCCCGCGTCATCGGCGGGCGTCGTTCAAGCAGCAATGTCGATATCGATCAACCGGCAACGGAGGCCCGGGCAACGCGACGGATGTCGCTACGTTCAATGCCGAGATCCTGCAACTCGCGGCTGGTCATGCGGCCAAGTTCGAAAACGGTCTGACGATACTTGCGCCAGTTGTTCAGGGAGCGTGCTACGTTCATGATAATGCCCTTTCTGAGGACTGTCTGACGTCAGCAACCTTGGTTCGGTTCCGGCGTCGTTTCGATGATTGGAATATAGGCGTTCTTTCATCGTCCTAACAGAGACAAGGTCTCACGCCACCCATGCGTCAAATGCATGAGTAAGCGATGGCAGTCGCCTTTGGAAATTTGGGGTCCGATGTTTTCGGCAGCCCATATCCGTAGCGTTTATTCAGGTCACGAAATATTAAAATTCGGAACGGTGGCGCTTTCTCTTTGTTTGCAAACAGTGGGGTTTTGAGGGTGCGGCTTGGATGCGCGCCCTCGACTATCCAGCAATAATCTTTAGAAATGAGAGCTGATCCGATGATCGATAAACCGACGCCACCCTTTTCCAAGCAACAACAGTCTATTCCGGGACTGACCCGCGACATGGATCCCGTGCCGGATCACGGTGAAACGACCTATAAGGGTTCGGGGCGGCTTGCCGGCAAGAAGGCGGTAATAACAGGTGCTGATAGTGGCATCGGGCGCGCTGTGGCCTTGGCTTATGCCCGAGAGGGTGCTGATGTGCTGATCTCCTATCTCAGCGAACATGAGGATGCCGAGGAAACCAAGCGCCTTGTGGAAGAGGCAGGCCGCAAGGCCGTACTCGTAGCGGGCGATTTACAAAAGGCCGACCATTGCCGCCTCATTATAGACAAGGCGGTTGCCGAGCTTGGCGGCATCGATATTCTCGTCAACAACGCTGCCCACCAAAAGACCTTCGAGCAAATCGAGGATATCAGCGATGAGGAATGGGAATTGACGTTCAGGGTCAATATCCACGCGATGTTCTATCTGACCAAAGCAGCCGTCACGCATATGAAGCCCGGTGCGGCGATTATCAATACCGCCTCGATCAACGCCGATACGCCGAGCCCCACTTTGCTGGCTTATGCAACGACCAAGGGCGCCATCCAGAATTTCACGGCAGGCCTCGCCCAGCTTCTGGCGGAAAGAGGTATCCGCGCCAATACCGTTGCGCCCGGCCCGATTTGGACACCTCTTATCCCGTCGACCATGCCGCCGGAACGCGTCTCGAGCTTTGGCGAGCAGGTGCCGATGAAACGACCGGGCCAACCGGCTGAGCTTGCAACGGCCTATGTGATGCTGGCGGACCCGCTTTCAAGCTATGTTTCCGGCGCCACCATCGCAGTCACCGGTGGCAAGCCTATTCTCTAGCTGTTGTCGGGTGAATTGAAGTCCGGGTTCCCCGAAAAGACAAGCAAAACCAAGAAGAGCTTTCGTCAGTCAGGTTCAGATTGAACCTGACTGACTGTCGTTTTGCGGTAGTGGCGATGGTGTGGATCGCGCGCTCTTGGCAGTGTGACGGAAATGCATCGACCCTCTATTGTCGCGGCAGGAATACCCGATAAACTGCTGCATGATTCCTTCGGCTGAAAGGCTCAAGGAGAAAGCCATGCAGCAAGTATCGAATCGGGGCGGCGGGTTCTGTGCATCCAATGGGATGCTTGGCGCAGGCGTGTCTTGGAGGGGCGACGGTTGTGCAGTTTCGCCAGGCCTTTGTGCATACGGGTCTTGGTGCGAAACAGGGGCCGAAAAGCGTCTTGATCTCTTGCGGGTGGGGAGGGGTGGCTTGAAAAAGAGACTGGTCGCTGTGGTCTTGACGGCGTTGTCACCGGCATTGGGAATGCTGGTTTACAATGAAGTGAGTGCGCGTGCCGAACGCTATGCCGAAGTTCATCGTCAGGTATTCGAAACTGCCCGACAGGCGGCGTCTGAGGTGAAAAGCGTCGTGGAGGGCGTCAAGGCCTTGCTGATTGCCACCGCGGTTATTCCAGCCGTTGCCAGTCAGGATAAACAGGCCTGTACCGACGTCCTGAAATCGGTAGCCGCCAGGGTGACGCAGGTCCGCAATATCGTGGTTCTCGATCGCAACGGTAAACTGGTTTGCGACAATATGGGCTGGGAGGTCGGCAGCGACTTCAGCGATCGCGACTATGTTCGGCAAGCCCTTCGTTCCGATGCGTTATCGGTTGGCGAGTACACGGTCAGCCGGATCTCGAATGCACCAATCGTGCCAATGGCGCTGGCCATCAAACAGGGATCCGAGACAGTTGGCGTGCTGGCGACGGCGGTGCATCTTGAGTGGCTGGAACAGCGCATCGTTCAGCGAGGCCTTCCGCCGGGCGGTTGGATCACCATTGCTGACCGCAACGGTATCGTGCTTGCCCGCAACCCAGGTCCTGAAAAATTCGTTGGCACTCAGATTCCGCCGCCCTATCACACGCTGGTGCAAGCCCAACAGCCAGGTACGACGGAACGTGTAGGTCAGGACGGGATACGCCGGATTATGGGTTATGTTCCTGTTTCACCCGACAATCCATTTTATGTCAGCGCCGGATTTTCGGCGGACCAGGCATTTGCGCCGATTGACCGAGCTTCTCTCTTGGGATTGGCGATGATCGCTGTGGGCGCAGGTCTCGCTCTCCTTGCCGCCTTTTTTATCGGAAATCGCTTCATCCTCGGCCCGATCACTCACATCGTTGCCGTTCTTCAGCGATGGCGCCAAGGGGATCTCGCGGCCAGAACCAGGATGACCGGGCGCTCCAGCGAATTGGGACAGGTTGGCGCCACGGTCGATAGTCTTCTGGACGAACTGGAAGCACGCCGATGCGAGGCGGCGCGTGCCGAAGAAAACCGCAAACTTGTGGCCAGAGAGCTGGCGCACCGTGTCAAGAATACGATGGCGATGATCCAGGCTATCGCACGGCAGACGTTCAAGGACCGCTCGCAGGAAAATGGCGTTTTTGCACGGCGCGTTGCAGCCCTTGCGGGAGCCTATGATATCCTTTTGTCGGAAGATTGGAAAAGTGCCGGGTTGCGCGATGTCCTCGAGCGGGCGCTTCAACCCTTCGATAGCGAGGGTGACAGGCGGATTGTTCTCCAGGGGTCACCCTGCACCTTGCCGCCGGAGGCTGCTGTCGCGCTATCGCTGGTCGCGCATGAACTGGCCACAAATGCCGTGAAATACGGGTCTCTTCGCGAACGGGATGGACGTGTCAAGGTAGAATGGCGGCAAGAGCAGGATCGGATCGAGCTGCAATGGCGGGAAGAAGACGGGCCGCCGGTTGTTGATCCCACTCTTCAAGGTTCTGATCCCCGTGGTCTCAAAGGGCCTGGCGTCGAAGGGTTTGGGTCGCGGTTGATCCGCAGTGCTTTCCCTCGCAGCCTGTCTCCCAAGATCAGCAGCGATTTCCGGCCCGATGGTCTTTGCTTCCATCTTTCCTTCGCTGTGGTCCAGCCAGGGTTAGGACAGTCGTCGGTTTCAGGGCAGTCCGAGACAGCGCAATCCGGTGCTTTGGATAAGCCGCAAACACTCGCCGCCTTGGAGGCTTGAAATGCGGCCTGCGGTCGCCTGAAAGATGGTTTGTCCTGAATGATCCGCCAAGCGGGGAAAGCTGTCGCCTGGATATGGTTCCTCTCATTGGCCGAGTTTGCGGATTTTATTGAAATTTTGCACAAGACAAATATAAAGTTCCCGCATCGCTCATTGAGGGCGGGTTTGGATCAGGGTGGACATTGACTTAAAGCTAAAAAATTCTGCCGTAGAATTCCCGCAATCGTCCCGGGTTAACGGAACTATGCGGCATCGCGATATTATTCCCCCTCTTTTGAACGATGCATTTGCCTGCATGGTCATGGAAGACAGATATGCCACCACGCAAAAAAGCTGCGGTTGCCAGTACCGGCATCGCAGGACTGGACGAAATTCTCCGCGGCGGATTGCCCTTACCGAACCTGTTCATGCTTCAAGGTGCTCCCGGATCGGGCAAAACCACCGCAGCCATACAGTTCCTGCGGGCCGGTGTTGAAGCGGGCGAGAGCTGTCTTTATGTGACGCTGTCCCAAAGTGCTGCCGAATTGCGCTCTATTGCGGTTTCCCATGGCTGGACGCTGGATGGTATCCACGTCGAGGAACTGTCGACGACAGGCAGTATCGACGAGGCCGACGAGCAGAGCATTTTCATGACCGCCGACCTGCGGCTCGATGAGACCCGCAAGGCGATAGAAGCTGCCATCGATGAGCATAAGCCGCAGCGTCTGGTTTATGATTCGCTGCTGGAAATTCGGTTGATCACCGGCGACTCCCCCCGTTTCCGCCGGGAATTGATCGGCTTCAAGTCCTTCCTGTCAAAACGAAAGGTCGTGGCGCTGCTTCTCGATACTCAGTCGCCCGGTCTCGACCGCAGTGGCGAGGAGGTCGAAGGTCTGGCCCATGGCGTCATCCGCTTCGACAAGTCGCTGGAAGAATATGGCGGTGTCCGGCGCCGGATTGAGGTGTCTAAAATGCGCGGCGTGCCGATTGCCGATGGTTATCATGACATGGCGATCCGCGAAGGCGCAGGCGTTGTCGTGTTTCCGCGCATCATGCCCAGCACGGCGACAGAAGCGACCAAGCCGCAATTGATCAAATCCGGTGTGAGCGAGTTGGATGACATGTTCGGCGGCGGCCAGGAAGCGGGAACGACCACCCTGGTGATCGGTCAGGCCGGTACGGGCAAATCCACCATGTCGTCGCTCTATGCAACGGCAGCCCTCGAGCGCGGCGAAAGCGTCGCTCTCTTTCTGTTCGAGGAGCGGTTGGAAACATTTTTCCGCCGGTCTGAAGGCCTCGGCATGCAATTGCGGCAGTTCCATAAGGATGGCAAACTGATCCTGCGTGATTTTAACCCGAATGAAGTCTCACCCGGCGAGTTCGGCCAGATTGTCCAGGATGCCGTCGTTCAGAACAAGGTGCGCGTCGTGGTCATTGACAGCCTGACGGGCTATCTGAATTCATTGCCGCATCGGGAAAAGGCGGTGCGGGACATCCAGTCCCTGCTGAAATACCTTGCGAGATCCGGTGTCCTGACCATGCTGATCGTCGCGCAGCACGGGCTTTTGGGGCAGAATGTCGGCATTGACGTCGATGTCAGTTTCCTCGGCGATACCGTGCTTCTCTTGAGAATCATGGAGCATGAGGGCCGGCTGCGGCGCAGCATCACGGTGGTCAAGAAGCGCCACGGTCCCCATGATCTGGACGTCCGAGAGCTGTTGATCGAAAGCGGTAGCGTCAGCGTCGTTTCCTATAACCCGCTTCCTGATCCGAAATGACATCGCTATCGTCCCAGGAGGAACTGGTCCAAGATGAGCTGGATTGGGTGCTGGTCTGCGCACCTTTTCGCAAGGATGCCGATTATGTCGGCGCGCTTTTGCGCGAACATCTGATCGAGGTGCGGGCCGTAACGGAGGCCAAGGGCTTCGCCCAGTTGCTGGATGCTTCACCGGGAATTGTGATTGTGTCACATGAAGCTCTGACGCCGCAGATTGTTGCCCTGACCGCCGCGCATCTCACCCGGCAGCCGAACTGGTCTGAAGTGCCGATCATTGTTCTTCTGGAGCGGGGCGCACCCCTGACACGCATCCGCAGCCAATTGCTTTCCGCCTGGCCGGGCGCGCGGCTTTTGTTCTACACACGTCCCGTGGCGCCGCTGGAACTGGTCAGCGGTATCCAGTCCAACCTGCTGGTGCGCTTGCGCCAGCGGCAGGTGCGCGATTCCATCGAGAGGGAGCGGGAATTGCGGGCGGAGCTTAATCACCGGGTCAAGAATATCCTGGCAACGGTGACATCGATCTTTCGCATGACACGGCGCGGTGCCGAAAGCCTTGACGATCTTGCGACGGATTTCAATGGGCGACTGCTGGCGCTGTCCAATGTCCATACGGCAGTTTTTGAGGCCGGGGGCGAGGATGTTTCGCTTTTGGCTGTGGCCGATCTTATCGTTTCGCCCTATGGCACCGAGCGGATTGCCGTTGGCGGTAGTGATTTGCTTGTCAGTCGTGAAGCCGGAACGACGCTGGCGCTTTGCCTGCATGAATTGATCACCAATGCGATCAAATATGGCGCCCTGTCGGTCCCGGAAGGGCGCGTTTCCCTTCGTTGGGAGGTTGATGGTGGTGAGAAACCGACCTTCCAGTTCCATTGGCAGGAGAGCAACGGGCCGCCTGTCCGTACACCGGCTCGGCAAGGCTATGGGACACGCTATGTTACCTCCGCCCTTGCATCACTGTTTGCAGCTGCGCCGGATATCCAATTTGCCGAGGATGGTCTGGTTTGCAGCGCTGCCGGGCCCTTTGCGCGGATCTCGCCTGCGCCAGTCGCTCGCTAATCTGGCCTCCAGTTAAAGCATATCGGCGTTTCGCAGTCTTCTCGCCGATATGCTCTCAGTCAAACCTCAAGCGGCGGATCTCCCATCGGCCCTAACAGCCGTTGATATTCTCGCTCTACGGGACCATAGGCATCGGCGGCAAAGGTTTCGAGACCTACTCTGTCGCGAATGCGGATTGCCTTGCGTTCCGCATAAATCAATCTTTCGCCTTCCAACACGTGCAAGGAGGCGGTGACGCTCGAGCGCCGTACGGCCAGCATGATCGACAGAAATTCATGAGTCAGCGATAATTCATCCCCATCCAGCCGATCGTGGCACATCAGGATCCAGCGTGCCAACCGCTTATCGATAGAGTGAATGGCGTTTGACTGGGCCGTGAAGGCCATTTGCATATTGACCACATAGGCCCATCGCAGCAGCAGGCGGCGCATGGTTGGCCTGCTATCCATCAAGCCAACCAATCGGCCTGTTTCCAGGCGTAACCCAGTCCCTGCGACCTGCATGATCACCCGGCAGGGATTGCGGTCACTGTCCAGCAGGGCAGAGGCGGGCGACATGCCTTCGCGGCCAAACAGTCCGACCTCGCTTTGGTTGCCAGTCGGAGAAACGATCACCGTCGAGCCGACGCCCGAGAGAGGGAAATAACAGGAGTGGTCGATGTCGTGAGGCTGCGACAAGATCAGCCCTTGCGGTAAATCGACAGGTTCGAGAGCGGGCGCGATAGCGGCGAGATCATCAGGCGCCAGCAGGCCCAGAAGACGATTACGCACAGGCATGTCTGTCTCCATACCGGTTCGGCCACCATGGTTTGGCGCAAGGATCGGCGACACTGAAACGGCGCGATCCTCAGCCGCGCGGCCATTTTTCAAAATTCTGTCACTCATCAATAGATCACCAGTGCTTTCATAAATCCATCCGGCTGGTCGCGGGCGGCGATCAGCGCTTGACCCAACTCCTCCAGTCGGTAGCGATGGGTATAAAGGGATGTGGGATCGAGCCGTCCGTCCATGATTGCCGCCACCGCTTCAAGCATGCCATCGACGCAGATTTCCTGGCTGATGTCTGGGCCGATTCCGTGACTGTGTTTATCTGTCTGGATTACTGCGGCTTCGCGCTTTTTCCATGACTGTATAATTCCTCCGCGCGGGTCGGACTGTTGGCGACCGGCCATGATCAGGCGACCTGCCGAGTTGGTCAATTTATCCGCCAGGTCGACCAGCCCGCTCTCGCCGGTAACGTCGATTACCCGGTCGCAAAGATATCCGCCCGTAAGCTCATGCACGGTTTCGATGATCCGCATGGGATCGTCCGCCGCACCATGCTCGTCTATGGTAAATGCCTCTGCCGCTCCCATACGCTTGGCCACTGCCAAGGATGCTGAACGGCGCGAAATGGCTGTAACATGCGCCTTGGCTCTTGAGGCGAGCTGGACGAGAAGGGCGCCGACAAAGTCTATGCCGATAATGGCCACCCTTTGTCCGGCTTTGATATCGCCACGGCGAAAGATGTTCATCGCTCGGCTCAGGGACCTGCCTGGAAACGGCATGCCATCCAGCAATGGGGGAAGGGAAATGACGCTGTCTGCATCGGCCAGATGGTGGCTGGCATAAGCGGACCGCACAAGTGACGCCACCCGGTCTCCGACCGACAGGCTTCTGACATTGGGACCGATGGCGTCGATAACGCCCCATCCTTCGCCATCCAATCCTACCGGTTCGGCAGATGTCAGCGTTCGCTCTTGTCCATCGCGAGAGAGAGGGTCGCAAGCGAGGATACCACAGCCCTCCAGCCTGATTCGTACTTGGCTCCGTCCGGGTTGCGGCAGAGTATTGGATACGATGTTGATCTGTCCCGGCCCGGTGAAAACCGCTGCCTTCATCTCATCGGTATCCGGTTTTTCGCTATACTGTGCGGCAATCCTGTCCATCCGGTTCCTTTCCTTAATTCGCCTGGGCTTGCCACATTCACCAAGGCCTTTGGCGCGCCCGTCTTTGAGGCGCGGTCTTGGTGTGGGCGCATGTTGTGGCGTGCCTGGTTTCATATTGAACTGCGAAAGCGCGTTCGGGTTCCCAAATCCGGTCAAACAAGCCGTGGCAAAGACGATGGTGTTTGGTATTTCGGTGTCATTGCGTTGAACGGCTATTTGCGGTGCCATTTCACCCGCCGGGTTTCCTGCCGGATATTTCGGGGAACTTTTAGGTTGCAACCCTGGTTTGGGAAGGGTGGCCTACATGGGAGCCTTCAAAAAGCGTCCCGACTTTTCACGCAGTTCCAGACGAAAGCCACAGGAAAGACGCCAAGGAATTGCACCATTCCCCGGAGGAAAAAATGGCTGAGAAAACATTGAACGACCTGTTCCTGGATACGCTTAAGGACATCTACTTTGCTGAGAAGCAAATCTTGAAGGCCTTGCCGAAAATGGCACGCGCAGCCCAATCGGAAGAGGGCCGGAACGCATTTCTTCATCATCGCGAAGAAACCCAAGGCCAGATCGAGCGGCTTGAACAGGTCTTTGAACTTCTGGGCAAGAATGCCCGGGGCAAGACCTGCGAGGCAATCCAGGGCATCATCGCCGAAGGCGAAGAAATCATGGAAGATTTCAAGGGGTCTCCGGCTCTGGACGCTGGCTTGATTTCGTCGGCGCAGGCAGTCGAGCATTACGAAATTGCCCGCTATGGCACGTTGAAGGCCTGGGCACTGCAGCTCGGTATGAAGGAGGCCGCTGCTTTGTTGGACGCGACCCTGAAGGAAGAAATCGCCACGGACGAAAAACTAACGGCGCTTGGCGAAGGTAGCGCCAACAAGAAAAGCGCACGCAAGGCAGCGTGATCTTTGGACGAACCTTTCTCCATTGCGAAAGGTTTCTTTTCCCTGAAAGGCCGCCAATGTGCGGCCTTTTTTGTTCTCATGAAAAGGATCCTGATAGCAACTGTCACAGTTCTTTCGTGCGGTATCGTACAGAAACAACCTGGCCCTGTGCTCGTTGATGCCCGCAGAAGGAGATCTGTTTCATGGCAACTTTCGAGGGCAGCGCTGGCAATGGCGGCGCGATGGCATTTACAACGGCTGTTCACGCCGAAATAGAGGCGCATCTACCCGCATTGCAACGTTTCGCAAAGCGGCTGGTCGGCCCCAATGGCGATATCGAAGATCTGGTTCAGGACACCATTCTCAGAGCCTTGAACTCGTCCTCACAATTTCGAGCCGGTACGGCGTTGAAATCCTGGTTGTTCACAATCATGCGCAACGCTTTCTATACGGCCTATAACAGGCGCAAGCGTGAGCATGTTGGAATGGATGACGAGTTTAACCTGCGCATGGTGATGGAGCCACCACAGGAATGGGTGGTTCTATACGCCGATCTCGGTCTGGCTATGCAGCATTTGCCGGAAGCATCGCGGCGTTCCCTGCTGATGGTGGCGAGCGGCGCAAGTTACGATGAAACCGCCCTTGCCTGTGGTTGCGAGGTGGGAACTGTAAAAAGCCGGGTCAATCGAGCCCGAAAAGCATTGTCAGAGCGCTTCAGCATAGCCTGACCGATCTCGCATTTTCCAAGAGAACCCAAATTTGCCAGGAAAGCCAAATTTACCAGTAGAGAATGATTGCCGGTGTTGGCATGCGTGTTGCGGCCTATAGGAATTCAAATCTGCTTCAGGCTGGCGATTGACTTGCCAGGCTCGAAATGCGAGTCAGAAACTGCCTGATATTGGGATTCTTTCAGCTTTCTGAGGAAAAGCATGGCCGGACTGGGACGCTTTGTCGATATTTTGAGGCTATTCGACGAGAAGACGTCCGAGTGGACCATACAGGATATCGCAGAGCGGCTGGATGTGCCTGGAAGCACCGTCTACCGCACGGTACGGGAGTTGGTCGGACAAGGGTTTCTAGATCCTTCCCGGGAAGGTCATTATCGCCTCGGCGCGGTTTTTATCGAATTTGATCGACGTCTTCGCCTTTCCGATCCGCTGATCCGCGAGGGCGTGCCCTTGTTGCGTGACGTTGTGTCTGCCGTTCAGTTTCCTTGTGTTGCGGTCATCGCACGGCTGTATCGCGACCAGGTGATTTGCGTTGCCGATGATCGTAGCCCCGCCACCGATATCGCCACCAGCTATGAGCGAGGCAGGCCCATGCCATTGTTGCGCGGTGCCACGTCAAAAACCATTCTGGCACAATTGCCGCGGGCAAAGCTGAGCAAGATCATTAAAGGCGCGGAGGGAGTGGACCGGGCATTTGACGATATCGCATCTGAACTGGCCGCCATCCGTAAGCGCGGCTTTACGGTGACGCGTGGAGAAGTGGACCAGGGTCTTGTTGGCATTTCTGTGCCCGTCACCTGCGCGCAAGGGGCAATCAATGCCAGCTTCAGCCTGATCGTCCGTGCCAGCGATTTCGATGACTCCACTGAACGGCGGCTGGCGATGCTTTTGTTGCCGGCATCTTCAATCCTTGCTGACAAGCTAAATTCCCGGTGGGTTTGAGCATTTTATACCATCAGTGTTTGCCTCTTATATTCGAAACAATGCACGCATAATTAGAAATTCTTTCGATATTATCAAAATATAATAATTTTTGTTGACTAGCGATTTGATATTCCTCAATATGCAAAGAAATGAGGAGGTCCTGACGCAATTGTGTTGGGAGGGGAAGGAGATCACGTCGCAGCATCGCATTCAGCCTGATGTCCATGTTCATAATTCCTGGAGCCGGACTCGGCTTTTGGGGGGGCATCAATTTGAGAATAGGGCGGCGTCTTTGGTGTGACAGGTAACGCGTTCGGCGCTGCAGCTTTTGCAAGAGAGGTGGATCCAGTTTGATCAACCAGTCAGCTTGGAGGCGAGTGCGTGAGCTGAAATGGATTGCCTGAATTCGCGGAACCTCATTTCGAAACAATACAGATTGTAGGGCAGGCTGCCCCGCATCGATTTTCTGTGTGCGGATTGCGACCAGTCTTGAAGATCTGGGTATTTATGGAGGAGGAGAGACATGCAAAGAGCCGCCGGTATACCTCAAGGAGTGTTACTCATCTCAATGGCCTGGCTGGCGCCGATCGGATCGACATTGTTCGCGCCGGTCTTGCCGCAGATCATCCAGCATTTTTCCTCGGAGGCGAATGCGTCGCTGCTTGCTCCGATCGCCCTCGTCACGCCGGCACTATTTGTGGCGCTGCTTGCCCCGGTTGCCGGGATACTTGCCGATAGAATCGGTCGCAAGACGCTATTGTTTTATTCCATGCTGTTTTACGCCATTGCCGGCGTCATGCCAGTCTGGCTGGATAGCCTTTATACAATTATCGCATCGAGAGTTGTGGTTGGTATCGCCGAAGCGGGTGTCATGACGGCAGGGACGGCCCTGATCTGCGATTATTTTGCAGGCGAACGTCGGGCGCACTGGCTATCTCTGCAATTCGGGTCGGCCTCTTTTGTCGCAACCGTTTGTTTCGTGCTGGCAGGATTTCTGGGTGGTTACGGTTGGCGCGTACCGTTCCTTGTCTATGGTGCCACGGCGCTGTTCATTCCGCTTATCCTGATGGTGTTGTTCGAGCCGTCACGCGTGGACTCATCGAGCCGTCCAACTGACATGCCCGGGGATACGCGGGACGCCGAAGGCGGGCTTTTCAACACGCGGTTTATCGTTTGCCTCGTCTTGACGATGATCTGCGGCATGCTCTTCTACGTGATGCCGGTCCATGTGTCCCTGCTGCTTGCCGAGCGCGGCATTGTCGAGCCAAGCGTGCTTGGTCTTGCCAGCGCTGCCGGGTCTTTCGGTGTCGTCGCAGGAACCCTGTTGTTCCGGTCTCAGGCGCGACGTTCCATCGGTGTGCTCTTGTCGGCGGCCATGGTGTTGCAGGGTATCGGTTTCATCCTGCTCTATACCCAGACGTCATTGATGGGCGGAATCGTTGGCATGTTCATCAATAATATTGGCTGCGGTATTTCGCTGCCTCTGGTTTTGGCCTTCACCATGGCGCGGCTGCCGGATGTTTATCGAGGCAGGGCCTCCGGAATCTGGACGTCGATGTTTTTCATCGGCCAGTTCATTTGCCCCCTCGTGGTTGGCGCTGTCTCCGCTGCCTCCGGCGGAATGATCGGAGCAATGGCGGGTTTTGCAGCTTTTACGCTGCTGGGAGCCGGCGTCTTCGCCATCTGGTCGATATTCGGTATGGCGTTGAAGGAGCCTGTGACCATCAAGCGGGAACTGGTCGGGCTTCATTGAGACGAAGCGAACCAGGCGCAGGTTTAGTGCATCCTCTGTGACGTACTCAGCTTCGCTTTAACACGCTTCTCCATGCGCAACCTCTTAAATATATTGCTACCTTAAGGAGTTGTGATGTTTCTTTGCAAGCTTGGAGCAAGAAGAGGCGGTTAGGGTGGTCTGGGATTTACTATGGAGCGAATCCCAGGGCGATTCGACAGAGCCGGATTTGGGGTGGCCTATTATTTTGGCTGGGAAAGTGGGACAAGTTTATGGGAAATAGACGGTTAGATTTTGCGGTTCTGCTGATGGGCACTTGCCTATTGGCTTCTCAAGGTGGGCAGGCCTTTGCTGCCGAGTTTTATCAGACGTCCACACCGGGCGCCTCTACGGATATAAGGGCTGCGGAATTGCCGCCTGAGGCTGGCTTCTATGCAGTCGGTGGCAGTTGGGGCAGTTGGCGGAACTCTCTGCGTGACAATAGCGGAAATTCGATGTTCCCTGATACAAGCGAAAGGCTTTTTCAGGGGCAGTTGGGTGGGCTTTACGTCTATGACGGAGAGATTTTTGGCGGGCGAATGGCGTCGTCTCTGGTCTTCGTTTACGGAGAGCACGATCTGACGATTACAAAAACAACGCCAGCCAATCTGTCTTCCAAAAATACCGGTTGGTTCGACGCCTATTCCGATATCTTCTTCTGGTCGAAGAGCTGGTATGAAGGCCCGCCTCCTGGCGCTCCTGGCCAACCAAAGCCCGCTGCCGATTTCATTCCGCCGATGCCGGTTGGTTTCACCCTGGGTCTTGGTGTTGGTGTCACCATACCAATGGGCTTGTTTGACAATGAAAAGGTTGGCAATCCAGGCTTCAGTAACTGGGTTTTGTCTCCAAACGTCGCCATGACCTATCGAACCCGGCCTATTCTTTTGGAAGGGACGGAGTTTTCGACCCGTATCTTCTACAATCACAATTTCGACCGCGATGACTCGACGGGCGGTTTCACCTATCGCGACGGTGATTATCTTTCGGCCGATTTCGCCGTTACAGAACGGTATAATCGCTACCAGTTCGGTCTTGCTGGCAATGTCAAATGGCAGGTCCAGGATGATGATGGCTCTCCGGCCAATCTAGCCTTGGACGGACGACGGCATAAATCCATACGCCTTGGTCCCATCGTCGCGGTTGATTTTCCTTCACAGCGTGCGACCGTGACCATCAAATACCTGACGGATGTCTACAACAGGAATTCATTCAAGGGTGATTATCTGCAAGTGAACTTTATCAAAAAGCTCTGGTAAGTGGCAGACGGCGAAGATGGTTTGACCATCTTCGCCGTTTCTATCCTCTGAAGTTTTTCAGGGGAAACCGCCAATTAGTGAGCCTTGGAATCAATCCTTGCGAATACAGCACGACAGTCTCTTTTGGGCGCTCGATAAAATGCCCAAAAGAGACTGTCGTGCTTTAATTTTTCTGCCTGCTTCTGTAAAATTGTATCCGATTGAAGGAATTTACAGGCGGCCAGGCCGAGTCGGTCGTTAACCACCAGATATTATGTGTACTTCATGCCGATGGTAGAGCGGATTGCTCGCCATTCAAATGCCCGGCTTCACATGTTCTTCTGCTCACAGATCATCACTCTTGTCACGTCAGGACATTGCTTGGATTGCTCCGTACGCTGGGGAGCGATGAGCAAACCGTCTGTCGGGCGTTGCTCTGAAAAATTGCCGTTGCCAATCGGTCGGCTAGGCAAATCAACGATCCCTCTGGTATCTGCGAATTTTCTCATATATGATTCGATCTAAGTAATTTTCGGTGAAACGTGATCGCGTCTTGCTGATTTTAACTTTGATGACGCGAAACTGATTTTTCTCGCAAAGATCCGCTTCAATCTACAATACGCTGCGTTGCGATCTGTCTTCGGTAGACACCCTTGGATGCTTTATTGCACTTGTAAACTCTTGTATGAAATAAGTGAAAAGTTACCGAACCAACATGCCGGACGGTCACGACTGTGGCAAAACGCTCTTCGAATTCCAAATGGTGTTGTCGTCCTTGCTTTAGCGATTGATCGTCAGGAGAATTATAATGAGATTCGTCCGCCTTTGGGCCTATATCGTGCTGTCGGTCGCTCCCGTTTCGATGGCGCTGGCGGGAACATTCGCTGAGCCGAAAGGCAAGCCTATCCTAGTTATTTCCGGCAATATTGAAAACCGCAATACGGCGGAGGGAGCTGCTTTTGATCTTGGCATGCTGGAAGCCATTGGTTCTACAGTGATTAAAACCACCAATCCGTGGTATGAAGGGCGTACAGTTTTTGAAGGTGTTCCGCTTAAAACGCTTATGGATTTTGTCGATGCCAAGGGGACCAAGGTGAAGGCGGTGGCTCTTAACGATTATGTGACGACAATTCCGCGCGACGATTTCAACCGATTCAATGTTTTGCTCGCTTTCAAACGAGACGGGAATTATATGCCTGTGCGGGACAAAGGACCGCTCTTCATCGTTTACCCCTATGACAGCGATCCTCAACTTCAGAGTCAGATTTATTATACCCGTTCGGCATGGCAGGTTTCTAAACTTATTGTAGAATAGAGGCGTAGTGTGAGGCGTTTTCTTGGTGCGATCATATGTTGTTTCGTCTTGGCTACCGGTTATATCGCCTATGTTATAGCCGTGCGTCAAACGACCCTGGAGAAATTTGCCCGCTATAATGATTCATGGGCCGTAAGCCAGACTGTTTCCGAGTATATGAGGCTCGAACATCGACTGGCGACTCTTGCCCTTGGGGTGGGGGAATTCGATCGTGAAGAAGTTCGTCTTCGGCTGGATATTATGTTGGGCCGATTGGAGTTGTTTGAGCAGGGGAATTTGCGGAGTTTCATCGAAGAAGATGCGCAACGCAAAGACTTAATCGTTAAACTTCGCGACGTTCTCGAACTGCTCAATGCGCACTTCGAAACATTAGACGTGGAGGAGATTAAATCAATCCTGCGGAAAATGGAGCTTCTGGATGCACCAATCACGGCGCTGGCATCCACTGCTGTCGAAGCCGATGTTGGCAAGATCGGCGCTGCCCAGGCCGAATTGCGACATCTTCATTTCGTTTATACCGCGCTTGCTGGCGGGCTTATCTTGTGTGGCATTGTCCTTGTCGCCTTGCTTTTGCGCCATAACGGCCTTCTGGACAAAGCCCATCGACGCATGCAGCGCCTGACGGACGATCTGCGATCTGCGTCATGGGAGTTGAAATCGCAAAACAATCGCCTGGAATATGTCGCACATCATGATTCTCTGACCGGTTTGCCGAATCGCATTCTGTTTCGCCAGGATTTAGAAGCAAGATTGGTCGCTGCCAAGGATGGAGGACCGGTTGCCGTTATCCTGCTGCTGGATCTCGATGGGTTCAAAGATGTGAATGACACGCTTGGTCACGACATCGGTGACGCTCTACTGCAAATGGTCGCAGGTCGATTGGCGGAAATCAAAGGTCTTGGCGATCTCGTCTGCCGTCTGGGAGGGGATGAGTTTGCTATTTTGTCTGCGGGCCTTTCCGAGCCACTGGCTCTGGATTTTGCCAAGCAAATTATGAACGAGCTTGGTGTGACTTATAAGGTCGGAGACCAGGAGATCAAAATCGGCACCTGTGTCGGCGTGGCGATCTTTAATGAGGAGCCGGATACAGATGAGCTTTTCAAGCGCGCTGACCTTGCTCTTTATGAAGCCAAGGCCTTGGGCCCCAGCCACGCCTGTGTGTTCGAGAGCCAGATGCAGACGCGGTTAAAAGACCGAAAGTCTTTTGAGGCGGATTTGCAAACGGCTTTGCAAAACGGCGAAATGGAAGTCTTCTACCAACCATTGGCGATGACCGCGACGCGTGAGGTTTGCGGCTACGAGGCGCTATTACGTTGGACCCATCCACACCGCGGATCGGTTTCACCTGTCGATTTTATTCCGGTTGCGGAAAAGATCGGTGTGATCGACGGACTTGGAGAATGGGTTTTACGTAAAGCTTGCAAGGAGGCGGCAAGTTGGCGCGGCAATCTCAAAATCGCCGTCAATTTGTCACCAGTTCAGTTTCGCAGCAAGGTGCTGGTCCAAACCGTTTTGTCTGCGCTTGATGTTAGTGGTCTAGCTCCAGATCGGCTTGAACTGGAAATCACCGAATCTGTTCTGCTTGATAAGAACGAGCTGACACTTTTGACCTTGAGAGAGTTGAAAGCAATCGGAATTCAGATTGCTATGGATGATTTCGGCACCGGTTACTCCTCACTCGGCAGCCTTAGAGGCTTCCCATTCGACAAGCTTAAAATTGACCGATCTTTCATTCGCGACGTGACGACAAGGGCTGATGCTCTTGCTATCGCTGAGTTGGTTACGGGGATTGGGGCGAGCCTTGGTATGACTACAACAGCCGAAGGTGTAGAAACGGAAGAACAATTTGAATGCGTGAAACGCCTAGGGTGCGAACAGGTTCAAGGATACCTGATTGGTCGGCCGGAGCCGGTTAGTTTCCTAATGCATCTTCGTGACGAGAAAAATCACCAGGAGATAATCTCTGAGGAGTGTTCGTAGTGGTGTATGCTCGCAATAATTGTGTCGCATTCAATCGAAGCCGGCTCTAAAATCTCTGGAATTTTGCCTTTTAAATTGAGGGGATTTACACGATAAGGGTAGGCGTAGTTTTCGAGGCCCTAGACCTTGGCAGGAAAGTGGGTTGGACTTTCTGAAAAGAAAAACGAGACAAAACCGCGAGTTTGTTTGGATCATACTGAATATGACCAATCCGAGTAGAAATGGAATACTGCACGAACATGCTAAACGTACATGGTGTATCGGTCCCTCTTGCGCCCGATGATGTATCCCCGGTGATTTGGGAGGCATTAACCAGCAGCAGCTATGAGGCCAAGGAAGCCAAATGGGTCTCAAGGGCTGTTAGGCAGAATGACAGAATATTGGAGTTGGGCTCAGGGCTAGGAGTGATCACCTCGCTTATAGCACGAGTTCCTGGTGTGCAGGTTTGGGCCTTTGAGGCAAATCCCGTGACGGCGGCTCTCGCCCATCGCGTCATTGCTGCCAATGATATTGCCAATGTGGTATTGCAGCACGGATTGTTGACCGCAGGTATACCTCAGTCTTACTCGTTTTATATCCGCAAAGATTTGTGGATGTCTTCGATGGATATCAACCAGGGGCCTTATGAGCGGAAAATTTCGATTACTTCGCAGAATATCGATGATTTTATAGAGACTTATGCGATAAACGTGTTGGTAATGGACATAGAAGGTGCAGAGCGCGATTTGCTAGGGAATGCAGCGCTTATAGGTATAGAGCGTATTTTTCTTGAATTGCATGACCATCTCTATGGCCTTTCTGGGGTACGCGATATTACCATGGCCCTTGCCAGTAAAGGGTTTTCCTATGATCCACGAGGCTCGAACGGTCCCTGTGTGCTTTTCGCCAAGGACGATGGTGCGCGGGAATATGAAGCGGAATTGGAGAAATTCGATTGCGTCGGATAATCGATAGGACAGAGTATGGCTAAACCCCTGCAAGCAATTTTGAGAAAGTCGCACTGGCAGATATAAGGCACCTGACATTTCCCTTTGCATCCTTGGTAATTTCAGGAATGATGTATTGGTAACCGGTCCAAAACCAATCGTCCTAATCCCGCGACCGAAACTCTTTGGATAAAAGTGAACAGTAGCGTGTTTCAGGTGAAATTCTGGGGTGTTCGCGGCAGTATCCCGGTCTGCGGCGCGGAATTCGATGTTTATGGCGGGAACACGCCCTGTATCGAGGTGCGCTGCGGCGAACACAGGCTCATTTTCGATGCCGGCTCCGGCATTCGTCAGGCCGGTCTGGATATGATGGGAGACAAGACCAGCAATGTCGACCTGTTTTTTTCCCACTGTCACTACGATCACATTATCGGCTTGCCTTTTTTCAAGCCGATCTACAATCCTGAGATCACCGTCAATATCTGGTCCGGCCACCTTGCCGGTAGCATGACGACGGATCAGATGATCCATCAATTCGTCAGTCCGCCCTATTTTCCCGTGAAAATGGATATCTGCAAGGCCTCTCTGCAGTTTCATGATTTTCGTGCCGGAGATATTCTGACGCCTCGTCCTGGTATTTCCATCGGCACATTTACGCTCAATCATCCGGGCGGTTGCATCGGCTACCGGGTGGAATGGGCAGGTAAGGTGCTGGCATTGGTGTTTGACATAGAACATCAGCCCGGCGAACTCGATCCGACAGCGCTGGCGCTGATGGCCAATGCCGATATTGCGGTCTACGACGCCGCCTTTACCGAAGCGGAAATGCAGCGTTATCGAGGGTTTGGCCATTCGAGCTGGGAGCAGGGCGTGAAATTGGCCCAGGAGGCAAATGTGGGCCGATTGTTGCTGTTCCATCACGCCCCATGGCGCACCGACAGCGAAATGGCACTGCTGGAACGATTGGCGCAGGAGGCGTTTCCAGCGACGCTTATGGCTCGTGACGGAATGCTTCTCGATATCTGACTGCACTCGATATCTGATAGCACAGGCAAAAATTCGGAAACTTGATTTCCGTGTTGGTCATACAATCGATAAAATCAATCAGGAAACCCGGCGGTGATTTACAGGTCTTGTCAAAACTGCCATTGCTGGATCTTCGGAAAGTGGCTTTGAAGAACTGAAACCTATGGCCGTGGACGTCAAAAAAAGCCTCTGGTCGGAACGCCGGATACGCAAGGCCCGGCTTGGTTCGGGGCTGGTGATTTTCCTGTTCCTCGCCATGCACATGGCCAATCATGCCACCGGGTTGATTTCGGTGGATTTTGCCGATCGCGCCCGTTTGTGGTTTCTGGGTGTTTGGCGTACCCCTCCGGGCACAGTGTTGCTTTACGGTTCTTTGCTCACCCACATGGGTCTGGTGTTACGCGCCGTCTATATCCGCCGCAGCTTTACCATGCCGAAATCCGAAGCGTTGCAGATCGTGCTTGGCTTGGTGGTGCCGCTATTGATCATCGACCATATTGTTGCGACCAGGATTGCCTCCTCGCTCTTTCATCTGCGTGACAATTATCAGACGGTCGTCCATTCCATGTGGACCACGTCGCCTGTTGATGGATGGCGCCAATCGCTCGCCATTGTCATTTTATGGCTGCACGGTTGTATCGGAATCCATTTTTGGCTGCGGTTCCGACCATGGTATGAATCGTCCAAAGCGGGTTTGCTGACGGTGGCCATTCTGCTGCCGATCCTGTCCCTGCTTGGCTTTGTCGAGATGGGCCGCACGATTGCCAGCCCAGCCTTCTGGTTGAGCGGTTATCCAGGCGGTTACTATGACCCGACCGCATTGACGGACAGCGAAGCAGGGTGGATCCAGATTATCCGCTTGTCACTTTATGGGTTGTTTTTCCTATCTATCGGCATGGTTGTCGCCCTGCGTGTCGCCCGCAGAATGAACGAGCGGGCGCACCTTATCACCGTCCGCTATCCGAACGGCGAGGCTGTCAGCGTGCCCCGCGGCTTCACGCTGCTTGAGGCCAGCCGACTGGCTGGTCAACCGCATTATGCCGTGTGCGGCGGCAAGGGCCAGTGCTCGACCTGCCGCGTCCAGGTTATCGATGGAGAGCAGCTGTTGCCGCCCGCTGAAACGCTGGAACAGGGTACGCTCAACCGGATCAAGGCTGGCCCCGGTGTGCGGCTTGCCTGCCAGCTTCGGCCCAGGGCGAACCTCACAGTCATGCCCCTTATGGTGGCGATGCCGCAAAGCGCCACGATCGATAGCAGTCATGAAGTGGTTCCGGGCCGCGAACGCGATATTGCCGTACTGTTCTGTGACCTGCGGCATTTCACGATGCTGACGGAAACTCGGCTGCCTTTCGACATCGTCTTTCTGCTGAACCGCTATTTCGCCGTGGTCGGTCATGCCGTGGAAGAGGCAGGAGGGCGGCTGGATAAATTCATCGGCGATGGCGCGATGGCGCTTTTCGGCGTCACAGGTTCGACTGAGACCGCCTGTCGCCAGGCCCTGAAGGCGGCAAGCGGTATCATTGCCGGTCTTGAGGAGTTGAACCGGCAATTGGCCAATGAACTGACGGTGCCGCTCAGGATCGCTATTGGCATCCATACGGGTCCGGCTGTGGTGGGAACACTGGGTTACGGCAGCGTTCGTAATCTCACAGCCATTGGTGATACCGTCAATGTCGCCAGCCGGCTGGAATCGGTGGCCAAGGAATTCGAAACCCAACTGGTGATTTCCGAACCGGTCGCTACTCTGGCGGGTCTGGCGGTGCCGGAAAGCGCCGGACGGGAAATTTCCATTCGCGGTCGTGCGGAGCCGCTAAAAGTCTTCA